>NZ_PNDY01000011.1:0-214900 GCF_005886645.1 Pseudoalteromonas sp. S408
GCAATAACGAAGGGAATATTCGCCTCAGCGCAGGCTATGATAAAAGGCTGTTCAAGACGTCCAGTTGCCTCAATAGTAACGCGTGTTACTGGGTGTTTTTTTAAGGTTTGAATGGCGTGTTTAATGCCACTTTGATTATTTTCTACAGTAAAGTAAATGTCTAAAGGCCTGATATAAATATCGAGTTGTGTTTTACCTGTATCGACACCGACGTTAATTTCATTTTGATTATTTATTGTATTCATAATAAGCTGACTCTGCCTTGCTATTCGGGCTCGAGGCCCCGTTGACTATCCGAGTTTAAAGCTTGGAGTTTATACAGCGTTCTAACTTGTTACCGGTCTCTCAATAGAGGAGCCTTCAATCAATCGAACTACTGTATAAAAGGCTTTGGTTGCAGCCAAAGCTTGGGCCTCACATTACCCGAACTAGGTTAAAGTATTAATTAATTTATGGGTTTATTATCCATACAAGCAAATTAATCAGGACAAATAACAGTTGGTTTTGCTCTGCGTCGCTTATTTTAACCAACTGATATTTGCCCATTATTTGGGCGTTAGCGGTACTCAGAGGTTTTGTGAAAAATAAGATTTTAGAGTGTGATAATTCAACAAATACTATTGAGGTTATAAACCTTAATTTTGATGTTGATCTCCTAACAATTACAATATCTATTGACGGTGATAAAATTGATATTATTTTCGAAGAGCCTGCAGGTTTTCGAGTCTTAGATGAAGGTGACTTGTTAGAGTTTTGGCATGAATGTTCCTTACAAGCAGGGTGGCTCCACGAAATAATTTCTGGTGGCTGGTTCGACTTAGAAAGTAAGCGTAATGGTTTTTCGTCGTGTGGTAATTCAGAAATAACGGAATATCTAGTTGTTGGTGTAAATTATTGCGTAAGTATTCTTGGTTGGGAAAAGCCAAGTATTCAGCAAAGTAAGCGCTGACAAGGTATTAAAAACGGAACTAAAACAGTTGGTTAGGCTTCGCTACACTACACATTATAACCAACAATTTTAGTCCGCTTAATGCGGCGTTAGCTGTTTAAGGTCGAGTATGAATTTACTGGGAATGATTCCCTTTATTATTGCAATAATTTCTTTTATCTTTGCATTTAAACATTTCACGAAATTTGTTGATGGTGTTTGGCGTAAAACATTCTATAGCAAGCATTTGATCAAATTTGTTATAGCTACATGCATATTCTTAATCATGTTTTATATTATGGCGCAATATCATGAAGAGTTAGGTATTAAATCTTCATGTGCTAGAAGTGCTGATTGTTACCAAGAAAACACCTAACACATATGAGCCTTAACTCTGTCAATAGGCATTAGTGTTCTTTTTGACCGTTTTTATAAATTGACGGTCAATTCGGGCGTTAAGGGGGTCAAATCTTGACTTCAGACATCAAGTCGCAGTTAGTTAGATGCACCTTTATTTAAGCCATTATATGGACTTCCCAGATTTCTCTATAAGCAAAGCGCCTCTAACTCTCTTTGTGAATTAATAGGCTCTAAGAAAATTAGTTTTTGTATATTTAGTTTGAGAAATTACTGCAAGATTTGAAATACAAAAGGGCTGTGAGTGAAAAGTCACTTGCTTACTATTTATGCGGTTGCTTTAGAAGGCAACTGTAGTAGAGTGTTTGTAAATCAACCTAAATAAGGAACATTCATGGAATTAGTTAAAACCACAAGCTTGCAATTTGAAGTAACAGAAACAGGGCATCAAATTATACAAGCTGAAATAAACGGGCATAAAGTAAATTTAATTTTAGATACAGCCGCGGGTGCATCTGTTTTAGATAGGGCATGTATTAAAAAGCTTGGGGTAAAAGAGGAACTAAGCGAAGAAAATGCCGCAGGGTTAGGTACAGCCGAACATGAAATGGGCTTAATAGACGTTTTGAAATTTGAACTGGCAGGCCAGTTGTATGAAAGTACGCAGTTTGTATCACTCAACTTAGACCATGTTCAGGCCGCTGGTGGCGGCAATACAATACATGGGTTACTAGGTTCTCCATTTTTTAGAAAGTACCAAGCTATAGTAGATTTTGGTACTAATACACTTACAATTAGTGAGCCATTACCTGATTGTGAGTGATTAAAGCGGCTCTCTTAAGCCGCTAGTATCCTCTAAAAGCGAAGCACCTTTAACCCTATTTGTACATTAATTTGCTTTAAACAACATCAGCTTTGCCTCTTTGCCATCGGTTAATATTGCTACATTACCTTTAGCTGTAACAAACACATCTCTTAGCCTGCCTGTTGCTTCTGGAAATACATGTGACTGGGTGTATTTACCATTCACTAAATTAACACTGTAGAGCTTTTTATCGACCAGTGTAGTAATAAGTACGTGACGTTGCAGTGAAGGGAAGGCTGCATGCTTAGAGCCATAATACGCCATGCCTGATGGAGCGATTGATGGCGTCCAATCTACGCTTGGTTTAGCCATTCCGGGGTAGTCTCTAAACGGGGAAATACGTGCTTGTGAGTAATCGTCACCGTTTGTAATTACCGGCCACCCATAATTAGTTCCAGCTGTTAAATAGTTCAGCTCGTCACCGCCTGCGGGACCGTGTTCATGACTGACAATTTGCTGTGCATCGTAATCATACACTAAACCTTGTAAGTTCCGATGGCCGAGTGAATAAATGGCATGCGCGGTAGAGTTTTCATGTTTGATAAACGGATTATCGGTTGGAATAGTACCATTTAAATTAATTCGTAGCACTTTACCTAACTGGCTGGTTATAACTTGTGCTTGCTCGCGGTAGTCAAAACCGTCGCCACTTGAAAAAAGTAAAGTGCTATCGGGGAGAAAGAGGGCGCGGCCAGAGTAATGCTGAGGTGTACCCTTATCGGTGGCGACTTTATAAATAACTTTTGGTACCGAAAAGCGTGTTCCATCAAACCTAGCTTTGGCAATAACGAGCCTGTTTGCTTCAAGACTGCCTTGGGCATAAGTAAATATAAGCTCCTTAGACTCAGCAAAATTAGGCGTGAGTACTATGTCGAGTAAACCACCTTGGCCTGCAACATATAATCCTTCAAGAGGTAATTTTACTTTACTTTGTTGATTGTTTTTAATGATCACTACATGGCCATCACGCTCGGTTACTAACCACGTGCCATTTGGTAGTTGCACCATGCTCCACGGTGAGTTTAACTGTGTAGCTAATGTTTGCGTTTTATATTGTTTTTGAGGTAATTCATTGTTTGCATTAACGTTAAACGCAAAGAGCACGCATAGTATAAAAAGTGAGATAGATTGTTTAAGGTGCAAGCCTTTGCTACTGTAAGAAAGATTATTTTGTTTAAGTTGAGATAACCATGTTGTTTTTAACACGTATACTCCCTTCATTTTTAGTTGCTTGGTTACTTACGTTTACGCTTGCTAGCTTGTTTCATAGCCAATACGTTGTCAATCAATTAGTTAATGTAGGTGTAGTGGTGGGGTTTGCCGATCGTGTTAATTTAACATTCGACGATTGGTTAGGTTTACTTCCTACGTACGGCGCTATTATTGCTGTTGCACTTATTGTTGCTTTTTTTGTAACCTGGTTTATTAATAAAAAATTAAAAGGTCATTATGCCGGGCTTTTTGTTATAGCGGGTATAGCTGCTTTTGCGACCGCGCTCATTGCTATTGAATCAATTATGAATATAACCATAATTGCTGGCGCGAGAGGTTGGGGATTTTACTTACAGTTGCTTGCTGGTGCGGTTGGAGGCTATACGTTTGCACAGCTGATAAAAGATGCTAAAAGTACTAAAAAAAATTAACTGTTTTGTTAATAAGCAACAGCCGCTATTTTTAGTAAACAGCGGCTTTTAAATATGATTTTTTAGCATTTAGTTAAAAATTAAACCGATAAGTTTGTAGCTACTTAAGCCAAAAATAAGTATTAAAACAGGAAGAGTAATCAAATTTAAAAAAATGGAGTTTGTAAATTGCCCCATCACTGATTTTTGATTCACCAACCACACTAAGTAAATAGTAATAACAGGCAGTAATAAACCGTTAGCTGCTTGCGCGAATATTATAACCGCGACAGGGTCTAGCCCAAGCGATGCTACGCCTGCACCAAACAATAAAATAATAATCGCCACGCTTTTAAAGTGAGTACTAGCCATGTTGTTTGACCAACCTAACATACCACATACCGCATAAGCGCCAGCAAGGGGCGCTGTAATGGCGCTTGTTAACCCTGCTGCAAACAAGCCAATAGCAAAAAAGTAATGGGCTGCATCACCTAACAGGGGCTCTAGTTGTACAGCCATGTTTGCTGCGCTGATTTGCCCTGCCTCTGTGCCATAAAAGGCGACCGATGCGGTAGACAAAATAGCTAATGTGATCACACCGCCTAAGGTAATTGATAATCCGGTATCAACATTGGTTTGCTTTATTACTTTTTGTAAATCGCTTTTACTATCGTGCTTGGCTGCTAAAACGCCAGAGTGTAAAAATAAGTTATAAGGTACTATGGTGGTGCCAACGAGTGCTAGTACCGTTGTTATTGAACCTTCGGGCAAGCTAGGCATAAAGCCTGAAAATACATCATTTAGCGAAGGGGCAGCCATAATCAGTGTAGATATAAACACTAAGCTCATTAAAATCACTAATACTATTAATGCGTTTTCTATTACTTTGTGTTTGCCGCTATAAAGTAATACTGCACTTAAAAAAGCGATTAGAGGGGTCCATATTTGCGGGTTAACGTTTGGAAATATACCTATTAACCCCATACTCGCGCCGCTTAAATTGCCCGCTTCGTATGCTGCACTGCCAACACCAATAGCGCTGATAACCAAAAATATAGCTAACAATTTAAATAACGGTGTTTGAATATTAGCTCTCAGTGCCTGCGCTAAATCTTGCCCTGTGGCAACACCCAGTCGTGCAGCCATAGATTGCAGTAATATAGTAGCAATAACTGAAAATAGTAATGTCCATATAAGGGCAAAACCAAAATTGGCGCCTGCCACACTGGCAGTGGTGATTGTGCCTGGCCCAATAAAGGCTGCAGTGACTAGTAATCCTGGACCTAATCGCATAGTTTGACCTTAATAGTACTTTTGTATATTGCTATTTAAAGTTACACATAACGTTTTTAACGTGATGCATGTAATATTGCTGCCACTTATAGTAAGTGCCTTGTAGCGTTAGCCGCCCCTTGGCTATGCCTTTGTTTGATAACCATATGTTAAAAAAGGTCGCGTAGCATACCAACTTATATATAAATTTAAAGAGGTGATGGTGCGTTTTTACAAAAAAATTAACACATATGCATTAAAGCTTATTTATCTGTAAGCGCTGCCTACTTAGATTCTTACATAATACTTAATTTAAAAATTTTGCTTAAAAACATCTTTTATCTCGCTCGAAATACTCATAATTTTAACAAACTTCCGTATCGCTAGATTCTCATTCGTAACAAGATAATGTGTTGGTTTATTTTTGTACTGTTGAATTCGCAAAATGCAATAGTTGAATTGCATTTTGCAAATCAATTGAATAAAAAATAAAAATACCGAAATAGAATGTTTTTAACTTATTGTAATTTAATAGTTTGATTTTTAACCAGGTTGGCACTAATACTGCTCTTAAAGAATAAACCTAAAGTAAAACTTACGAAAAACACTGAGGTGGATTATGAAAAAATTAAATTTAGCAATCATTACATTAGCAGCTTCAACAATCAGCATTAGTTCTTCTTTTGCCAACGAGATTCGTGGCGATGTTGATGTTTCACTAATCATAGGTCAAGGCTGCGCTATAAATGGAGCTGCAGACACAGGCGCTGGGATTAATAAATTTGCATCTGTAGATTTTGGAGAGCAAAGCAACCTTGATTTATTTATTGATACTGAGTCAACAGGGGCTGCAGGTGCAGGCAGTATAGAGCTGACCTGTAATGCTGACCTTTCATATAGTGTGTCACTAGATGATGGTTCAAACCCTTTGACTGGTCAACGTCGTGTTGAATCTGGTGGAGCATTTGTAGATTATGAGCTCTATCAAGATGCTGCTCGGTCAGTACGTTGGGGTGAAGGCGCTGAATCACTAGCGCTATCCGGAACGGGGACTTCACAACCTCTTACCATTTATGGTCGTGTACTAGCAGGTCAAACCACACCAGCCGCAGGTACTTACTTAGATACCGTGCGTATGACTATTGCGTGGTAATTCAAAACTGCGCCACACAGCTCTGAAATATGTCGCAAAATTTCATCACTGTGAGGATAGAAGTATGACTACAAACATACTGCTCGTGCTGCTTGCTATCACACCAATGACCTTACTGGCGGCTCAATCTGAAGATACTAGCGAGATTAGTATTCAAATTGAGCAAGGATGTGTGTTGGACAATGGCAGTGGTGCAACTTCATTTGGAGTTATAAGTTTTGGCGAATACAGTAGCTTAGCTTACGGTGCACAAGCTACATCTAATGAAGGTAGTGGTTCTATTGGCTTTCGTTGTTCACCAAATCTAAGTTATCGAATCGAGCTAGGTAACGGATTAAATGCTACAGACAGTAGCAACAGAAAATTATTGAATAGTTCTACTGGGGAGTTAATCCCTTATCAACTTTATCAAGACGCTGGGCGGTCTCAAATTTGGGACGATGCAAATGCTGTTAGCGGAAATGCAAGTGGCTTATTTGAATGGTTACCTATCTTCGCATCAATATCGCCTCAACCAGTTACCCCTTCAGCGGGAATTTACAATGATAATATCGAAGTTGTACTCATTTTCTAAGGAGAAGCATCATGAAGAGCATTAGCCTAATTTTTTTACTCGGTGTAATTTTGTTGTTTAAACCTATAACGCTTCATGCGGGAGAGTTATTAATTTCACCTGTCAACATCGATATTCCTCCAGGCGAGAGAGCTGCCTTGTTAAAATTACAAAATAATAGCAATTCCCCTATGAAAATCCAAATTAGAGTACGCAATTGGGATAACGACAAAACAAAGCCAAAGCCTAAAGTTATTGTAAGCCCTGCATCTGTTAATATTTTTCCAGGAAAGCAACAAGTTGTGCGGATAGTAAATACAGGCCCGGTGAGTAATATAGATAAAGAACGTTTGTACCGTGTGTTTTTAGATGAAATTCCAGATGCCAGTAGCGCATCAGATCAGGGTCTGTTACTTCAATTACGCTACGCTTTACCGCTCTTTATAGGTGGACCTGATCTATCAGTATCTCGCACTAACAACCTTAGTCAATTGAAAAGCATATGGAACCGCGCATTAAGTTATTCACACAATAGCCTTACTAATCAAATAACTTTTAAAAACCAAACTAATGGACATGCCAGAATCTCAAAATTACGCTTTGCTGACGAAAATGGTAAAGAAACATTTATTTTCAGTGGTTTACTTGGTTATACCCCTGCAAATAGTCAACATAGCTTCGACATCCCATCGGTTGCGCTAGCTAACACTTCAATTTTGTCTGCAGAAATAAATGGTGTTGATGTGGAGATTGAAGCATTTAGGAAATAGCCATGTATATATTAGTAAAATTAATGCTTGGTGTCGGCGCTTTCTACTCCTCAACCTCATCTGCTGAAACGCTATTTTTAGACGTGTATCTAAATGGTAAACCAGTGAGTGAGTTAGTACAGTTTGAAAACAAAAATAATCATTTTTGGAGTACTGATGGTGTACTTGGGGATTCACTGCTTGCTGATTATGCGAGTGAATTGAAGGGTAAAGTCGATTATTGTGGTTTACAATCTATAAGCTGTAAATACAGTTATGAAAAACAACGATTATACCTCACGGCAGACGCAGATTTGTTTCCAGATCAAGTTATCACAAGCAAAAGAAAAAACACGCTTGCGATCACTAAATCTCGCGGAGCATTATTAAATTACGATATATATTATCGAAACTATGAATCAGGTTCTGCGACCACTGATATTTTGCAGCAATGGCGAGCATTTTCTGAATTGGGTATTTTCGAAACTACGGCAAATTTGCGTAAAGAGTGGAATAGTTCTAGTAACACCTCTGTTTCAGAGGGGATGACCCGTTACGATAGTTTTTGGCAATATAATGACGAAGAAAAAATGCGTTTTTGGCGAGTCGGAGACCTTCTTACGAGCGGTAGCCCTTTGGCCAGACAGGTTCGAATGGGGGGATTAAAGTTATCTCGCCGGTTTGAGCTAAATCCACAATTTGTTAGTTACCCATACCCTGAGTTTGTTGGCAGTGCCGTATTACCCTCTGATGTTGAAGTTTTCGTCAATAACTACAAAATGTTTAGCGGTAATGTAGATCCTGGGAACTTCATTCTCGACAGCGAGCCTAGGGTAAATGGCTTTGCTAGTGCAAGTATTGTTACCACCGACATCAATGGCCAAGCAGTAACTCGCGACCTGCAATTTTACGTTGCCCCTGAACTATTGAAAAAAGGGATTTACGATTACGATTTAAACTTAGGTATGCTGAGAAAGAACTTCGGTATAAAGTCGTTTGATTACGATACAAATCTTACAGGTATAGCTGATATTCGCTATGGCTTAACAAACAATATTACCATTTTCAGTCATACTGAACTTAATAAATATGTTTATAACTTAGGTATAGGCACTGACTTCACTTATGGTAATGCAGGGGTATTTTCATTTGCTCTAGCCCATGGTAAAGGTAAGGACAATAGCGGTTGGTTAGGCTCTGCAGGATATCGCTTTCAGGCAGATAACTGGGGGCTTTCGGCTAAAGTAAAGCAGCAGCAAGCAGGTTATAGCGATATTGGTACCAGCCAAGCTATCTCACCAATCAAGCGAGAAGCGCAAGTCAATACGGCATATTCATTCGCTAATGGAGTATCGTTGGGGATTGGTTATTTTGATATTGAAAAGTTTGATAATGAAAACCGACAACTACTGTCAGGTTTTTACAACCAGTCAATAGGAGAATCATCTCTGTCGGCCAATGTTAATTTGGACCTTAATACAAAAGATCTCAGTGTAGGTTTAAACCTATCCATTCCTTTTGGCCAACGTTTAAGAGCCAGTATCAATCACGTACAAAATAGACGGACTAAAAATCGAACCGTGGCTTCAGCTTCAATGTCACGTGTTGGGAATCGTGGTTTTAAAGGTGCTGTGAGTAATGTTATTGGTTCAAGTGATCTATCTGCAAATGGCAGTTGGCGTACCGATAAAGTAGAGCTGAGTTCAGGCTATTACAACCGTGGAGGATCAAGTGGTTATTGGGGGCAGTTGTCTGGTTCATTGGTGCTCTCTAAAAACCGCTTATTAATGGGGAATCGTGTTGCTGATACTTTTGCTGTTGTTTCAACTGGTGGAATTAAAGATGTACCGGTACTGGTAGAGAATCAGGTAGTAGGAAAGTCTGATGAAGAAGGGGTTTTGCTTGTGACAGGGCTTGCATCATATAACCCAGTCAATGTCAGTATCAGCACTAAAACTTTACCAATAGATACCAATGTAGTTAACGATAGAGTACAAATTATGGCAGCTGAAAATCATGGTATTGACATAGATTTTCAGCTTTATCAAACTAAAGCAGCTATTATTATCCTCAACGATGAGAGCGGTCGACCGATCCCGGTTGGCGCAACTGCTAGCTTAAATGAAGAGCAGGGCGATAACTTCGTAGGATGGGACGGCGAGCTGTATTTAGAAAAGCTCCAAGACAACAATACATTAATACTTACGTGGGATGATAAACAGTGTGTTTTAGAGTTCCCTTATATTAAGGAGAGTGAAGACGTGCCAGTTATTGGCCCTCTCACTTGCTCAGCTGAAGCATCGGACGCCATAGTACTACTTATTGATGCTAACGAGTTACCAATCCCTGCTGGCAGTTTAGCGATTATTAATGATCAAGCTGCTCCCTTTGTGGTCGGGCTTAATGGAGAACTTACCCTCAGTGGATTATTAGCACAAAATATAGTAACAGTTAACTGGGCGGGCCAAGAATGTTCAGCAGAGTTTAGTTATTACAAACAAAGTACCGATATTCCCGTTATTGGGCCAGTCAAATGTGAGAAAAAGACATTTATGGCGACTGTGATTGTAAAGGATAGTCGAGGTCAACCAATCCCTGCAGGAGCGAATGCAGTAATAAATGCGGAGCAATCGCATACCGTATCGCACAATGGAGAAATTTATCCACAAGCGCTACAAGACACAAACCAAATGGTATTAACGTGGAGCAACAAGCAATGTACTGTGTCCTTTAGTTATGACCAAGTCAATCATCAAAAAGCGATTATTGGGCCGCTGCAGTGCAAAGAAAGCTTATTACCAACAGCTGTGCAGCAGTCTGAAGCTATTGGGGACAAAGAAGCACGTAAAGCACCAAAAACTGAAACTAAGCGCAGTGTGGCTGAGCCTGTAGAGTTAGAAACAGAGGAATATACTGATGACTTGCCTTTAAAAGATACGCCTTTGAAGGACACATTATCAGTTAAAAAATCAATTACACCTTTACAAGGTAGTAATGATTTTAATAACTCTACAGAGCTAAAAAATAAGCAGCACAAAGATGACTTTTATTTAGACGACATTAATTTTGACGAGCACTTTTCAAATAATGCTAAACCGTCGTTGACAACACAAGGTGATGGAACATCAAATATTTGTGCTGGTTTAATTGTTAAAAAACATTTTACCTCATCATATCTAGCTCAAAAGCCAACGACGGTGATGCCTAATCTGCAAAATGTTCAATCAATAAGCAACTTAAGCAACAAAGCTTAGATGTAACAAATAAATCGAATAGATTAGTACGTATTTCGACCCGAGGAGAATCAGTATGAATACCATATCTAAACTTTGCTGTGGCGCTATAATGGTCATGACCTGTGAAACGGCATTAGCGGATTGCGTTGTTGGGGGAAATAGCAACCAAAACTTGGGTACCTTTAATTCAAACTCAATATCGACTGGGGTAGTTGAAACATCATTTAGTTCTGACTTTGCTTGTTCGGGTTTTGTTAACCTATTAGACTTTAGTGAAATTGATGCCACATTAGTTGCTGCTGATTTCCAACTAACTGCAACTAATGGCGATGCGATCCCTTACACCCTCTATACAGCAGCAGAGCGAACAGATCCATTTACCCTGAACGAAACCGTTAGCTTTGGTTCGTTTAACTTATTAGACTTGCTTGGTTTGTTTGGAGACGATGGTACGATTCCAATCTATTTATCAACAGGGACTTCGAATGTCGGTGTTGGGTCGTATAGCGATTCAATTACAATATTTTGGCAGTGGGATTATTGCTCTGGAATTGGTTTATCGGGTATATGTCTTGGAAGAGATGAAGGGTCTGCTAGTGTAGTTGTTAATGTTCAACTCGATGTTACTGCTAGTTGTAGCGTACAAACATCGGATGTTTCATTAGGCACCGTATCTTATTTAGGTGATTTACATAGTGCTATTTTGCCTTTTGATGTCAACTGTACAAAACAATTAAGTTATCAGTACTTTGTTGACGGTGGTGATAACTTTACTAATGGCAACCGTAATATGGTATTTGGCGGTGAAAGCATTGCTTATAAAATCTCTGCGACCGATGGTAATACTGCTATTGGTCCTGATGTAGGCGCCAGTGTAGCAGGGGTAGGCATTGGCAATAACCAAGCTTATCAATTTTTAGTTGAAACATTGGTAGAAGATAGGTTCCCATCACCTGGTTTATATGCTGATCGCGTGAGAGTTATTGTAGAGTTTTGATAAAAGGATAGCAGGTATAAATTACTAACTGATTGCAATGAATACGCAAACCATTTATAAATAAAAATTTCGCTAGGTTTGTATTGAGTTGCGATCTTTTTTATTATCTACTGACAAATAATCTTACTCCGCTGCTCTTACAAAGATATAAATTGATTGCTCTGAGTTACTAGTAATAAAAATACAGGCAGTGCGACAATTATAACGGAAAATATATAGACGACTGATAATTTGAAGGAATATTCAATTAATAATCAAGAAGTAAAAATAACAACCTTTAATTTATTTAACTACCTTGAGCCACCTAACGCCTATTATGAATTTGAACGCATATACACCGCTGAGCAATGGGTAAGAAAACAACGATGGATAACTGAATACATAAAGGAGCAGCAGCCCGATGTAATTGGTTTTCAGGAAATATTTAGCATTGAGTCGCTTAAAGAGTTGATGCAAAACCAAGGTTACGAGCACTTTGCTGTAGTTGATAAACCCCATGTTATAGATGATTTTATTTTTAAGCACCCAGTCGTCGGCATCGCCTCTAAATACCCGATTGTTGATGTTATAGCGGTAGAGCATGATAAAGAACTTGCATGCTCACTTGGTTTAACAGAAGCATTTTTATTTAGCCGAAAGGTACTGAGAGCTACAATTACTTTACCGCATTTAGGGAACACTGATTGTTATGTTGTGCACTTTAAATCTAAGCGAGGCATGATTGAGACTGATGAGCACACTAAAGCACTTACGCCCGAGCAAAACATAATCGAAATATTAAAAGCGAATGTAGCAGGTGGCTGGGGCTCTACTATACAGCGCGGCAGCGAAGCGACTTTACTTATGATACAAATGATCACCCGACGAGAAGCAACTCAATACCCTATGGTATTAATGGGGGATTTTAATAATGACCTAGCCGATGGTGTGCTTAGCCATTTACTGACAAATACACTCAGGTTTGCTCCCGCAATGGATGCCAAAGCCTACCTTGCTAAATATTGTTTGTATGACTCGTGGGCGTTATTTGAAAAATTAGCTATTACGACTGATGATACTGAACTAGCCAATACCAATAGTGATAATAATATAGCCAAACAAGCGCCTTTAACGCGTAAGCCAACGCAATACTTTGGCACCAGCAGCTCAGTGCTCGATTATATTTTGCTGTCGTGCGAGTTTGATTCAAGTTACGACGATAGTTTTTTTGAGGTCAGCGACCATACTACCTACGACAGGCATTTAATTAACCCAGAATACGAGCGAGATGACCTAACAACCGATCATGGTGTTGTGTGTATTACTTTAAGCCTCAGAACTTAAAAAACCGTTGTAAAAAGGCACATAGTAATATGTATTTATTACAAAAGTGATTTTTAATTTATTACAAGGTGCTGAATAAATTGAATTTATATTTGGTATTCATTTTGCAAAAAAGTATTGCAGCTTTAATTACTTAGTTTTAATAATAAAGGATTTAACAATGACGGAAGTTTCTTTATCTGCTTATTTAGGGTTTTATTTTTACTTAATTATGCTGGTGGTGCAGTGGGGGGTAGCAACATTTAGTAAAGCTAAAGAACCGGGTGCAGTACCGGGTAAAATTAGCGACGATTTATCGCACGATAGCTTTATATTTAGAGCGCATCGTACCTTTCAAAATACATTAGAAAACAGCGCATTGTTTATTGGTACAGTGTTATTTGCATTTTTAATTAACTACCAAAGTGCTGCTTTTGCCCTATGTGTATGGGTGTATGTTGTTGCTCGTATAGTTCATATGGTGCTTTATTACGTTATAGCAACAGAAAAAAACCCAAGCCCACGTACTTATTTCTTTTTAATCAGTTTTATTGCCAACATTGTCATGTTGGTATTAATAGGTTTACGGTTAATTGCTTAATAAGTAAACCACGACGTTATAGCTGTAGCGCTATAACTTCGTGTTATATTTACAGCTACTCCACCCCAATAAACCCGCCGGTTTGATGTGCCCAAAGGCCTGCATATATTCCACCTTGAGCAATCAGTTCATCGTGCGAGCCTTGCTCAACTACGCCACCATTATCCAACACGATGAGTCTATCCATTTGAGCAATGGTAGACAGCCTGTGCGCAATAGCAATTACCGTTTTGCCTGTCATTAAATCATCCAGACTTGCTTGAATAGCCGCTTCAACTTCTGAGTCAAGTGCACTGGTTGCTTCGTCTAAAATAAGAATAGGGGCATTTTTAAGTAACACACGTGCAATGGCAATACGTTGGCGTTGACCGCCCGATAGCGTGACACCACGTTCTCCTACTTGTGCATTAAACCCTTTGTTGCCTTTTGAATCTTCTAAGTCATTAATAAACTCTAGGGCTTTAGCTTGCTTTGCTGCGTTTAACATTTCGGCTTCGGTGGCATCGGGGCGGCCATATAAAATATTGTCTTTTACTGAGCGGTGAAGTAGTGAGGTGTCTTGAGTTACCATAGCAATGTAACGACGAAGGCTTTCTTGACTTACGTCAGTAATATTTTGCCCATCAATTTTTATGCATCCAGAGTCGGTATCGTAAAAGCGAAGTAGTAGATTAACAAGCGTTGATTTACCCGCGCCAGAACGTCCAACTAACCCTATTTTTTCACCTGGTTTTATGTTGAGATTTAACCCGTTCATTACCGGTCCGCGGTGGGTTTCGTTAGCGGCTTTGCCATAATTAAAGTGGATATTTTGAAACTCAATGCTTCCTTGTGTTACTTCAAGGGTGTTTGCATTAGGTTTATCGTCTACTTTTATTGGGTTTGAAAGCGTTTTCATACCATCGGTGGCGGTGCCAATGTTTTCAAATAGGCTACTTATTTCCCACATGATCCATTGCGCCATGCCATTTAATCTAAGCGATAAACTCACTGCAACAGCTATGGCGCCAGTGCTAATTGCACTTAATGACCATAAATAAAGTGATAATGCGGCAACACTAAACACCAATAAGTAGTTTAGCGTATTAATTGCAAAGTTAAGGCTGGTTACTAAACGCATTTGTTTGTACACAGGTTGTAAAAATACATCCATGCTTTGTTTAGCATATTGCTCTTCCCGCTGGGTGTACGAAAAAAGTTTAATAGTTGAAATGTTTGTATAGCTATCAACAATACGGCCCGTCATTTCTGAGCGGGCGTCGGCTTGTGAACTGGCTATTTTTTTAAGTTTAGGAACAAAGTAAACCTGTATTGAAGCATACAACGCAAGCCATACAAGCAATGGGATCATTAAGCGCCAGTCAGCTTCAGCCACTAAAAACACCATTGCGCCAAAGTAAACCACTATGTACATAAGTACATCAAGCAACTTCATTACTGCTTCGCGAACCGCTAAAGACGTTTGCATGACTTTGGTGGCTATTCGTCCAGCAAATTCATTTTGGTAAAAACTCACACTTTGGCGAAGTAAATATCGATGCGCCGACCAACGAATTGACATAGGGTAATTGCCCAGTAAGGCCTGATGCAAGATGGCTGCATGAAAAAAAACCACTATGGGCAAAACGACTAACAGCATAATAGCCATTTTGATAAGTTCAGACTTTTGTTCTACAAACAGGGTTTGAGGTGTATGCGTACTTAGCCAATCTACTAATTGGCCCATATAACTAAATAACGAAACTTCTAAAATAGCCAAGAGCGCCGCACTTATCGACATAAGTACTAGTGAGAGTTCCATGCCCTTGGTGTAATGGCGGCAAAACGCAAATAAAGTAGAAGGCGGCTGAGTGGGTTTTTCCTCAGGAAATGCGTTGGTCATTCTTTCAAATAATCGATACATTTTAAAAACTTAAATAGCAAATAATATGGGGTATCATACCATTTAAGTATTTTTAAATGCAGTTTTGTGTTCACTAACCTGAACTCAGGTTAATCATTACTTAGGTAGGCTATTTTACCTAACAGGGTTCGAAAGGTTTATGCCTCGGCTCATATATAAGTCGTCGTATTTTAACCCACCGTTGCCATAGGGCTTTTTAGCCGGTCCGGTGTTTGCGTTTGCTAAAAAGTAAATAAGTGGTTGTTCGCGTTTCATTCTAAATTTTGCATTTTTATATACCAGTGTTTGAGTTGTAAACTCCCCACCTTGAACATACACATTATATTGTTGGCCTTGCATTTTTGTAGGCGCGTTATTAACCACATACCAAATGCTGTACCATTGATTTGTATTGAGTGGCTGTGCTGATTGAGCGGCTTTGTAGTTTTGTATATTGCTGTAGCCATTGTCTGTTTTAACCATTAACGTACCGTTGTTTTTAAACCCATTCGACTCGGCTTTATCTGTTACACGCAACGTGGGTTCAAACGCGTTGTAACCCTGCTTTTTTATTTCATTTGGTTGCAGATTACTTAATCCAAAAGCATGGTTATTAGGAAATGTTTCTACATTTATACGTGTAAAAAACGTGTAAGTTTCACCAACTTCTACTACTTTTGGCAGTTTGGTAAAGCTGAGTGCTTTTCGGTTGCCAAAAATACCTTCGGCGGCTGGTTTTTTTAACAAATAATGATTTGAGGATTCAGCCTCTTGCGATATTTTTGACACTTGTGGGTAGGGTACGTATGGATTGGTTTGATTGTCTGTATCAGCTTTTTGCCATGTTAACGTTTGCGTTTCAAAATTATCGATCAACAACCATTGAGACGTGGAAGAGTGTTGGTGATTTTGACTACATGCCACTAACGAGGTTAACCCCATTAGTAGAAGACCGTTTTTATAGCGCATTGTTTGCTCTTTATGTAATTGGTATTGACAGCATAAACAGAAGTAAATTTATATTGGTAATAAGATTTAGTTGGATGGTTTTAATTTGTTATTACCAAATTGCATTTACTTTATAACCAATAATAACCTAATTGTAAATCAAAATAATTTGACAGGATTAAATATAGGTAAAAATAATATAAGATTTGACGTGTTCGCAGTAAATTACTGAAACTTATTCATATTAAATAACTTTATAGTTAACATGCGTATGTATTTATTTTAAGAAATTAATAAGGAAATATTATGTATTCAGGCGCTTGTTTGTGTGGAAAAGTAAACGTAAAAATTACAGGTAATATTACCAGTATTATTCACTGCCACTGCTCTTTGTGTAGAAAAAACAGCGGGACGGCATTTGCTACAAATGGTTTTGTAAATGCAGATGAGTTTTTAATTACTCAAGGGCAAGACTCATTAAGTGGTTATTCGTTTAAACCTGGTAGAACACGGTATTTTTGCACCTGCTGCGGTTCGCCTATTTATAGCGCAAACAGCAGTGATATTAGCCGTATTCGTATTCGGTTAGGTTTACTGGATACAGATATTACAGAAAAACCGTTATCTCATAATTTTGTTACTTCAAAAGCGAATTGGGAGCAGTTAGAAACCAGTTTGCCTTGCTATGAAAAGCATGAGCCAGGTCGCTAATTACTGCGATTCAATGTGATAAATATGGTTAATATCTTTATATAAATTGGGTGCAAGGTGCTCAAAAACTGCAGAATTTTGAATTTCATCAACGCTAATGTGTTTTAACGAACTGGGGCTTAAAACAATAACTATATTTTTATACTCATTAAATTCAACAAGCGCGATTGCTTTAAAGTACTTTCTTAACATGGCCAGTAACAGGTGTAACTCTTGAGCTGTTTTAGGGTTTATGTTGAGTTTTATTTGGCTATTTGAATGACAACAGTGCGTCATATTTTGCCAAAAAAGAGCATTATTTAAAAAGGGCTGGTGATGCTCTCCACTGAATATGTCGATGGTGATCACATCGTATTTAATTTCACATTGCTGAATAAATTGCTCAGCTGATTGTATAAATACAGAGTGTGTTTTTGGCAATTTAAAATGTGTATGTGCAATTTCAACCACATCAGGGTTAATTTCAATGGTATTAAAAGTATGTAGATTTTTTATAAGTTGTTTTTTATTAAGCAAGTAGTATATAGCGCGCTCTACTCCCGCCGTTCCCAGTCCTAAATTTAGCATCTTGAGATTGGTTACTGACTTTAATAAAAAAAGTAGCATGCTTTGATTAACAGGTACTAAGACGCGCTCTGGACTACTTTGGCTCATTACACCCTGAATAACAGCATCTTGCTCACGTTTTTCATCAAGTGTTAACCAACGGTATTGCGAGTTTTCATAAACATAGATAGGACCTAGCGCCGTTTGCTTAAACTGCACAAGGTTACATTTTAGCGTTTCATTTTTTAACTGGCGCATACTTTTACTATTTTAAATGATGACTAAATTGGAATTCTGATTAAGTGATTTACTAACTTATCAAATCATGATGATAATTAAACTTTCCAAGCCTAGGGCCTTTAATAAAAACAAGGCGAACTTACAGGCAATAGTTGCTCGAAATTGATTTATTATCCAGAGTCTTCGTTTATTAGTTTGGCACGAAAATAAAAAGTTTACTTAAGTTATTCGGTTTTAAGTTTATTGATTTGCTTAACCGTGTAGTATTTTGGTTTAAATTAAATCATTTAATACATTCAAGGAAAGAAAAATGGGATTAATTTTAGGCCCTGTATTGGTAGTTTGGCTCGCTATTTTTATTTATTCAACTCGACTTGGTTATTTGCTTATTCACAAAAATATGGCTTTAGAGGTCACGCTCATTACTTTGACAGTGGCTTTAGTTGGTGCTATTGCCTTTGTATTTTATGGTTACAAACAATTTATAAATGAAACGTCATTATGGGCATTTGAGATACCTAGCTACTTTGTTTTCAACAAATTTGCAATATTTAGTGTTGGTTTGGCTTTATGTATAAAATTTTTTATTACTAGCTCACAAAATAGCGTAGGGCTGGCCTGTGTTGTTTTTGTAATTTTGTTTGTGTTTTCAGCTTCGGTATTATTAAGTGTGGGTTTGCATGACCGTTTTATAAGTTATAACAATATCCAACTTACTCATTAATTCAAGGATAGAAGATGAGATCGTTTATTTGCGCTGTACATTTTGTGTGTGCTCAGTGGCTGAAAAAAGTGGATCCAAAAAACACGCATACGGGTTACAAAGCGAGTGTACTCATCGGTATGGTCTTATCTGTTTATATAGGGATATTTGCTCTTATTTTTTGTTTTGACTATGCAAAAATACTGACAGATTCATTAAGACATAATTTAATAGTATCTAGTGCACTTTATTTAGCGCTTATTATAGGGGGGATGAATTTAGTAATTGGTAACGCCTCTGATTATAAAGTCAGAGTTCGCAAAAGGGTGAACAAAAAAGTTATTAAACATTATACCTTAGGGCTAAAGCTGTGGATATTTGGTTTGATCCCTTACTTTATAATCATGGCAACTATTTTTATATTGAACTCGAATTAGAACCCTTCTTTACTGCGCTTTAGCGTACTTATTTTCGTATTTACCTCAAATCAATTGCGATATACAAATACATAGGTAATTGTGAACCAATAACAATAAGGAGCGACATATATGCTTAAACCATCAATAAAATTATTAAAGGTAAGCGCGCTTGCGCTTGCTTGCTCAGTATCGAACGGGGCTAGTGCGGCTGAGGTGCAATACAAAGACCAACAGAAATTACATGATATTGCCGCAAACGTATCAGCTGAGCGAATTGGTAGTGATATTCAAACGCTGGTGGACTTTGGTACACGTCATACACTTTCAGAAACTAAATCTGACACGCGAGGTATTGGCGCCGCACGACGTTGGATTAAAGCCGAGTTTGAAAAAATATCAGCGCAATGTGGTGGTTGCCTAGAAATTATTGAGGTATCGGACACTATATCTGGTGAAAAACGTATCCCTAACCCAGTTGAGGTAGTCAATATTGTTGCTATTCAACGTGGAAGCACAGAGCCAAATCGTATGGTGATGATGTCGGGTGATATAGATTCACGTGTCAGCGATGTCATGGACTTTACTAGTGACTCACCGGGTGCAAATGATAATGCATCTGGGGTCGCTGGAGTTATTGAAGCAGCTCGGGTATTAAGTAAATATAAATTTAATGGCTCTGTAGTTTACGCCGCGTTATCGGGAGAAGAGCAGGGGTTATTTGGTGGTAAAATTTTAACAGCGTACGCTCAAAAGAATAACTGGCAAGTACATGGTGTTTTAAATAATGACATGATAGGCAATATTACGGGCATAAACGGTGTGACCGATAATACGACTGCACGTATTTTTTCAGAAGGTACACGTGTTGTAGAAACAAAAGCGCAAGCTCGTACTCGCCGGTTTACTGGTGGTGAGGTTGATTCTGCGAGCAGAAATCTAGCGCGTTATATTGATACCGTTGCAGATAGATATATACCCAACCTAGACACAATGCTTGTTTACAGATTAGACAGGTTTGCACGAGGCGGACACCATAGACCATTTAATGATGCCGGGTTTGCAGCGGTGCGTATAATGGAAACCAATGAGCATTATGATCGCCAACACCAAGACTTACGCACAGAAAATGGCATCACATACGGAGATACAATTGACGGTGTTGATTTTGATTATGCAGCAAAATTAACATCACTTAACGCAGTGACTATGGCATCTATGGCATGGGCTCCAGCCCCTCCAAAAGACGTTAAAATTACAGGCGCGGTTAAGGCCAGTACTTCCTTTTCGTGGCAAAAAAGTAATGATGATACCGTTGCCGGTTACAAAATATATTGGCGTTACACAAGTGAACCGCAATGGCAGTTTAGTAAATACGTGGGTAATGTTTCTGATTTCACACTTGAAAACGTTGTAATAGATAATTACTACTTTGGCGTATCATCAGTTAGTCATGATGGTTTTGAGTCGCCAGTTGTGTTTCCGGGGGATGTTGGTTCGTTTGAGCATAATATAAAATAGCAATTTGTATAAAAAAAAAGCAGTCAGAGTTTTTAAAGTGCAAGCAGCCTGTTTTATGCTTGCACCTTATTTACTAAGACCTTACAGTGTTTAAAAAGAAGTAATAAGGTCATTACAATGGAACAACAACAAAAACAATTAACACCTGAAGAGCAAGCTTTAGCCGAACAACAACGTGTTGCATGGCAACGTGGATGTTTTCAAACAGCACAAAAATATTTAGCAGAAAAAGGCATTATGCCTAAGTCGGTAGTTGAGCAAGACAGCCGTTTTTTAGCGCCTATTTGCGCTATGTGGAAATTTAAAGCGCAAAATGGAAAAACGTATTGGGTTGTTACTGGCCAATTACCAACAGATCATGCTGAAGTGGGGGCGGCATCAGATGCACGTGATGCTATGCGTTATTTTTCGCTGCAATGGCAGTTAAAAGCAGACCAGATAATGAGTACGGGCGCACGTGATAAAACACAGGCAGATTTTGCTAACTTATTAGTAAAAAGAGCACATGGTCTATACGAGTTATACGATAACGATAAGCTTTGGGCTCACGAACCAAAATAATCAAAAAAGGGTAATCGATTGTCGATTACCCTTACAATTTAATTAATGAACTAACGTAAAAGGTGTTGTATCTGCACACCTAACTGGGCATTTAAGCCTTTGCCTTGGTATACCCGCTTCCATAAATACGTTGCCTTGCTTTATAAATCCATTACGTATAAAGCGTTCAACTTCATGTAATACACAGTTAACGCTAATAGACTCAATGCCTTGCTCTGTAGCCAAATCAAAAATGTAATTGAGTAATGAGCAATATACCTTTCGGTTTCTGTGATCAGGCAGTACAGCTAAGCGACTAATTAAGCCGTCATCACATAATCGTGCAGTAGCTACAGGACAACGGGTATCGTCTGTTACAAGTACATGCAGAGCTAATTTATCGTGGTTATCAAATTCAACGCGTTTGGGTATGTGCAGCTCATAAACAAAAACGCGCTCCCTTATTTGTTGTAACTGATCTTTTTGTCGATCCCATTCAACTTTAGTTACTCGATAACCCACAATGGCCTCCTACTTGTTACTCTTGGTTAGTGTTAAACCAAATACCTTCATTAACAAGTGTAGTAAACATTTGAACAAAAACTAGGCTGTTTTTTGTTTTAACCATTTCGTTAGTCTTAAACTCAGTCTCGTCGGTCAGTAATTTTACTGCTGCTAAGTCCTCGAGAGGCAGTGTAAAATTTTCACCATTCACACTGACAAGAAGTTCATTATCACACAGCTGATAAATTGCACGTGTGCCACCTACTCGTTCAAAAATAGTTTCTGGCTCTGCTAATTCATTTAATATTTGCTCTTGGGTAAAAGCAGGCTCTACTGGTGCTAAGTCCATTTCATGCTTTGGTTGGCTTAAGGTTTTGCCAAGCCACTGCTTAAATAAATCGTTATTTTCTAGCATTGACGCCATAAGGTGTTTAACTTTTTCTACTTCAGCGTTGTTAAGTTCACCTTTAGAGGCTCTGCTTACTAAATTATGATCGGTGTAGCGCGTTTGACCACTTTCAGTATCAATAATATGATCGGCAAAGCTTGAAAGTAAATCTTGCTGATTTGGTGCTCTAAATCCCACAGAGTAATTAAGTGCATTTTCAACTGCGTAGCCTTCATGCGGGCAGCCTGGCGGTATATACAAAATATCACCGGTCTCTAAAATACAGTCTATGACTGCTTCAAAGGCTTCAACTTGTAATAGTTTTTTATTTTGAGCAAATTGCTTAAGCGTTGGGTCGGGTAGGCCTACTCGCCAATGACGTTTTCCTTCACCTTGAATAATGAAAACATCGTATTGATCTAAATGCGGGCCAACACCCCCATTAGGGGTAGAAAAGCTGATCATTAAATCATCAATGCGCCAGTTAGGAATAAATCTAAAGGGCTCTAGCAGCAAAGCTGCATCAGAATGCCAGTGATCAACTGCTTGTACTAATAACGTTGAATTTTGCTCTGTAAGGACTTCAAAGTCTTCAAAAGGTCCTTGATGAGTTTGCCAATCGTTGTTGTGATTAGTAACAATACGCGACTCAATAGAGTCTTCCATGGCTAAGCCAGCAAGTTCGTTTGCATCAAGTGGATCTTCAAAGTGACTAAACCCTTGTTTGATCAAAAGCGGCTTTTTTTGCCAAAAATGGGTTAAAAATTCTTGTTCAGATAAATCGTTTATTTTTAATTGATACATGCGTTTGCCTGCTAGAAATTGCTTTGTTTTTTATACAAAAAAAGCGAAAGGATAAACCTTTCGCTTTTTAATAGTCGCGTTTAATTATTAAACTAAATCGTCAATAAATTCAACCGCGCGGCCAATGTAATTAGCCGGTGTTAGTTTTTTCATTTCTACTTTGGCATCTTCTGGCAGGTCTAAGCCATCGATGAAGTCAGCCATTATTTCTTGATTTACGCGTTTACCACGGGTTAAATCTTTAAGTTTTTCGTATGGCTTTTCAATACCGTATTTGCGCATAACAGTTTGAATAGGCTCAGCAAGTAATTCCCAGTTTTGATCTAGCTCTTCAAGCAGACGTTGTTCGTTAACTTCAAGTTTACTAACACCTTTAAGGGTTGATTGATATGCAATAAGCGCATAACCCATACCCACACCAAGGTTACGTAACACAGTTGAATCTGTAAGGTCACGCTGCCAGCGAGAAACAGGCAGTTTTTGTGCAAGGTGTGCAAAAATTGCATTAGCTAAACCCAAGTTACCTTCTGAGTTTTCAAAATCAATAGGGTTAACTTTATGCGGCATTGTTGATGAGCCAATTTCGCCTGCAATTGTTTTTTGCTTAAAGTGGTTAAGGGCAATGTAACCCCAAACGTCACGATCAAAATCAAGCAAAATAGTATTAAAACGTGCAATTGCATCAAATAATTCTGCAATGTAATCATGCGGTTCAATTTGTGTAGTAAATGGGTTTAATGTTAAACCTAAGCTTGATACAAACTTATCTGCATGTGTATGCCAGTCGTAATCTGGGTATGCACTTAGGTGAGCATTGTAGTTACCTACAGCACCATTTACTTTACCTAGCATTTCAACTTGCGCAATTTGGTCGCGTTGACGCTTTAAACGCATGTATACGTTTGCAAACTCTTTACCCATAGTTGATGGTGTAGCAGGTTGTCCGTGTGTACGAGTCATCATTGGCACTGATTTATACTCAATCGCTTTTTCTTTAATGGCGTTAAGTAATTGGTCACAATATGGTAGCAATACGTTGTCACGGGCTTCAGTTAACATTAAACCATGTGATAGGTTATTAATATCTTCAGAGGTACATGCAAAGTGAATAAATTCGTTGATAGCATGAAGCTCTGCGTTATCAGCCACTTTTTCTTTTAGAAGGTATTCAACGGCTTTAACGTCGTGGTTAGTTGTACGTTCAATGTCTTTAACGCGCTGAGCGTCGGCTTCACTGAAGTTATCAACAATAGCGTTTAAAAGTGCATTTGCTTGTTCGCTAAATGCCGGTACTTCTTTAATGTCGCTTGCTGCAGCTAGCGCTTGCAACCAACGCACTTCAACAATTACGCGGTATTTAATTAAGCCAAATTCGCTGAAAATACTGCGTAGTTCAGTGGTTTTGCTGCCGTAGCGACCATCAACTGGCGAGATAGCCGTTAACGCTGAAAGCTCCATAATAACTCCTAAATATTTGTTTGAACGATAATTAAATTTTTGCTTTAGCAATGGCGATTATTTTTCTTTTTGCAAAGAAAAAGTGACGGCGTTTACCGCCCATTTGTCGCCACAATACTGCACTTCTGATCCCCGCAAGTAGTAATGCGCGGATTTTATTTTGAGTGAGTTGCTGTTTTAATAACTCGGGTTTACCATAAACCTGTATTCGGTGCCCAAGGGGGCTTAGCACCGATGAGTATATATCTGCCAAACCGGCAACAACGGTGTCATCGGTTATGGCAAAATGGTCTAAACGACGATGAATATCATCAATACGTTTACCTAATTCGTTTAAGCTTTTGTCGTTTGCGCTAAGTGCTCGCTCAAGCTGCATTAAGCCACCAACATATTTTACAATCTCAACATCTTTCTGAGCGCCCGCAGAGAGTTGTTCCATCAAGGTTTTGTAGCCATCTCGTAAATTATGAGTACCTTGGTATACATCTTCTGGTGATGCTGGTGATGTTTGAACAATACTAGAAAGCAGTATGTCTAAATCGTGCTCATTATTACTGCCATATTGCGCGATTTTTTGTACTTGTTTAGCGGCTTGGCACATAGCGGCAAGCGCCATAACTTGGTGTTCATTCATTACTTGATCACCGAGTCAATAATACCGCCGCCTAAGCAAACTTCTTGCGCATAAAATACCGCAGACTGACCTGGTGTAACCGCTTTTTGAGGTTCATCAAATAACACACGGGCCATACCGTCATCCCCAACAAGCAAAGTACAGTTTATATCTTCTTGGCGGTAACGTGTTTTAACGGTGCAACGTGTCGTTCCTTTTGGACCTGTACGGTCTACCCAGTGGAGTTGGTTAGCATTTAAACCATTACTATATAGGCGTGGGTGGTCTTTACCCTGACCCACAATAAGTACGTTACGCTCAACATCTTTGTCTACAACGTACCAAGGCTCGCCAGAACCTTCTTTCATACCACCAATTAGCAAGCCCTTTCGTTGGCCAAGTGTGTGGTACATTAAGCCTTCGTGCTCGCCGACGTTATTACCTTCTGTGTCTTCAATAACACCTGGTTGAGCAGGTAAAAACTTTTGTAAAAAGTCTTTAAATTTACGTTCGCCAATAAAACAAATACCGGTGCTGTCTTTTTTATCATGAGTAATTAAATCTTGCTCTTCAGCAATACGGCGAACTTCTGGCTTGGCGATATAGCCCACAGGGAAAAGTGTTTGAGCGATGTGTTCGTGACTTAAGGTGTACAAAAAGTAGCTTTGATCTTTGTTGTTATCTAAACCACGACACATTACATATTTGTCGTCCCGAAGCTCACGACGCACATAATGGCCTGTTGCAATAAAGTCCGCACCCAGTGCTTGTGCAGCAAATTCTAAGAAGGCTTTAAATTTGATTTCTTTGTTACACATTATATCGGGGTTAGGAGTACGGCCTGCTTTGTATTCTTCTAAAAAGTATTCAAATACGTTATCCCAATATTCAGCTGCAAAGTTTACTGTATGTAGCTCAATGCCTAGCTTGTCGCATACAGCTTGTGCATCTTTTAAGTCTTCTGCAGCGGCACAGTACTCGTCATTGTCGTCTTCTTCCCAGTTCTTCATAAACAGGCCTTCTACTTGGTAGCCCTGTTGTTGTAACAAATATGCAGATACAGAAGAATCAACACCGCCGGACATGCCAACGATGACTTTAATGTGACTATTTTCGCTCATGAATAATTTCGCTTATACAGATTACTGTTAACTTGGAAAGGTGGCGATTATAGCATGTATTTTGTTTCTGCTTAAAGAGACTAACAAGGCAAACCTAACAATTAGTGGGTATTTTATTAATATAATAAATAGCTAAGTTACCTAAGGCGCTAACACAATATTTTTTTGAGCAAATTTGATTCCAATTCAATGGTTAAAAACAAAATAAAATATGAGTCTCTTATTAAAATTTAATAATAAGTTCTTTTAAAGTGATTAGAGTATAGATACACTCATTAGTAATAAGGTTGGATGGGTGAACCCAATCAATGAGCTGTAAAATATAATCAATGGAATGAGTATATGAATCACGCATACAAAATTAATAAAATTAGATCGTTCGTAGAACAAAACAAACATCAAGTAAATCTCATTTCTAATAAGCTTTTAATCATAAATTTGTTAGATTTAAAAAAGTCAGCCTATAACCTTTTTTATGAATTAATAAAACTCAAACACGCCCAATCCCATCATCAAATTAGTGATTTGTTTAATTTAATTAAGCACACTACAGAAGTGCATAGTCTGGAAATGCAGCTTTTGGATAAATTAGAACATTGGTGGCTAGAATGGGATTTTGCTATACAAATGCACGAACAATTAAGTGCTGAAAGCAAAGAAATGCCGATGAGCTTTTTATCCCGCAGTACCTTAAACCCAATGCGAAAGCATGAGATAAGTCATTATGCTAAGTTATTTTCAGTGCTCCCTATGCCGGTGTGTAACGTGTGTAGTAAAACTGGTGATATCCTCAGAGTAAACCAACGGTTTGTAGATGTGTTTGGTTATACTGTTGAGGATGTGCCTAACCTTCATGCATGGTGGAAAAAGGCCTACCCAGATCCTCAATATAGGTTACAAGCTCAAAATCTATGGTCTGAAGCTTTGAAAAAAGCGAAGAGTAATAATGACGATATACCAGCCAATAACTACACTGTTGCACGAAGTGATGGCACACAAGTGGTTATGGAGGTGTCGGGGATAAATATTGGCGAAGAATTTTTAGCCGTATTTAAAGATGCAACCGAACGAATAGAGGCTGAGGATATTTTAAGGGATATGGCGTTTTTGGATTCATTAACCAAAATTGCTAATAGGCGTCGATTTGATGAAAAACTTGCCCATGAATTTGATAAAGCCAAGGAATGCGAAGGGGCAATATCCTTAATAATTATTGATGTTGATTTTTTTAAACAGTTTAACGACCGCTACGGTCATTTAGCAGGTGACTCTTGTTTATACGAAGTGGCTCAAACTATTGCATCGACTGTAAACCGTCCTGAGGATTTTGTTGCCAGATACGGTGGTGAAGAGTTTGTTGTGTTACTTCCTGATACGGATAGGGAAGGTGCACTATTTATTGCTGAGCAAATACAGAAGGCTGTTGAAAGCTTGGCAATTGTGCATGAAGAAACTTATAGCGGTTTATTGTCTGTCAGTATGGGTGTTAACTCAACAGCTAATTACGAAAACGATAAAGTAAGCTTTGTTAAAGGAGCCGATAGCGCACTGTATTATGCAAAAGACCAAGGCAGAAACTGTATTGCACTACACTCTCAAAGTTAAATTAATTATTTGTTGCCTACATGGGGTAGGCAAGGGCTTAGGCTGAACGCAGAAATTTTTGCTTTTTTTACTTATCCGTACATGGTTGCAACTCACAAAAATAACACAAGAGCAATTACATACCCCACGTCACTATGTAGGCCCTCTAGTCAGAGCAAACTTTAAAACACACCATCAACATGCCTTAATTTTTGATTAGTTATAAATAGTATCTAGGCTTAATGGCGGACGCGTTATCGCGTCATCAATGCATTTTTGAACGAGCGGGCTTCGTAGTGCTAAAGACTTAATCTGTTCAAGGTTGAACCAGTGGGCACTTATAATATCTTTATCAATTGGATTGAGTTGTTGGCTGGTGCCAGTCGCATCAAATAAAAAACAAAATCTTAAGTAATGAACACCGTTATCAGCGTATAAGTTATAAATGCCTAAAAGGCCTGTAGGGGTGAGTGACAAACCTGTCTCTTCATATAATTCGCGGCTTGCTGCTTGGGCTAGCGTTTCATTCTTTTCTAAATGGCCTGCTGGTTGATTGTAGCAAATGCGGCTAGTAAATTTATCGCGCTCTTTTACTAATAAGTATTCGTTATGTTTTTTTACGATGGCGGCTACTGTTACATTTGGCTTATGCATTAACGCTACCTTTAATGATTTTATATTCACCATTATTAATATCGTCTAAAGTGTAATTACCTATGCTGTAACGGATGAGCCTAAGAGTTGGGTGGCCAATATGAGCAGTCATTCGGCGAACTTGTCTATTTTTTCCTTCATTAATGGTAATACTGAGCCATGTGGTAGGAATAGACTTTCGTTCACGAACCGGCGGGGTACGTTGCCAAATATCAGGTTCATTAATTATTTTTACATTAGCAGGCAGTGTGAGCCCGTCTTTAAGTTCAACACCTTTACATAAAGCTTGTATTGATTGTGTAGAAGGTTCGCCTTCTACTTGGACCCAGTACGTTTTATTGGTTTTTTTATTAGGTGCTGTTAATGTATTTTGTAGTTTACCGCAGTTTGTTAGCAGTAATAGCCCCTCACTATCGCGGTCTAATCGTCCTGCAGCGTATACATCTTTAATAGGAATAAATTCAGCTAGCGTTTTTCTGTCTGCATCGTCGGTAAACTGGCAAAGTACATCGAAAGGCTTGTTAAAAAGTACAATTTTTTTGTCTTTAGCGTCTATTTGAGGTTTTATTTCTCTTTTGTTTGTAGGCTTTTTAATTGCACTTCTAGAATAGCTACGACCCGTATTGCGCTTATTTGAGGAGGCGGGTGTTTGCTTGTTACTTGATTTACTTCTCATTAAATACACCTGGCTGGTTTTGGTAATCCAGCAATTTTTGTCGCTTGTTTAGCCGGGCCCTTTGGGAACAACTTATAAAGATAAATACTATTGCCTTTATCTTCTCCGAGTGCTTTAGCCATTGCTTTTACAAGCATGCGGATGGCTGGGCTTGTGTTGTATTCAATATAAAATTCGCGGACGAAGTTAATCACCTCCCAGTGTTGTTCGCTAAGCGATATATTTTCTTGCTCTGCAATAAGGGGTGCTAGTTGCTTAGACCATTGTGTATAGTCAAGTAAGTAACC
The DNA here is from genome assembly GCF_005886645.1 of Pseudoalteromonas sp. S408. Classification (NCBI taxonomy): domain Bacteria; kingdom Pseudomonadati; phylum Pseudomonadota; class Gammaproteobacteria; order Alteromonadales; family Pseudoalteromonadaceae; genus Pseudoalteromonas; species Pseudoalteromonas sp. S408. The sequence goes on from NZ_PNDY01000011.1 coordinate 29,232, forward strand.
TTGCTTATCGGTTTCGATTGTTTGTTCGTTAAATTCAAGCATGGATTACCAAGTAATTAATTGCGTAGAGGTTAAAGTAAGCGCTACAAACTCGTCGTAGCTAATGGGAGTGTCGTTGTGTGATAACTTAATTGCGCGAACGTGTGCGTCCTCTTCAAGTACTAAGAGAGCGTCTGAAAACTGTTTAAATTGTTTACTAGCAAAGCACGCGTCACCTAAAAGTAATACCCGGTCATCAAGGCTAATTAAGTTCTCTAATTGATTAGCTGAGTAATAATTTAAAGGTTTTGAAAAAATATGCAGCGTGCTCATAAGGTCACCACATGATGTTGTTTTTTAATAAGTGTTTGTTGTTCACTAAATGTCATTGTGTATGCGTCTATGAGTAAATCAGTTTTGCTTAAACCATAATCAAGCAGCGACTTTTCGCATACATAGATGTTCTCTACGTCATAAATTTCAAGCGTTTTTATGTTTTTAAAAAAATCTTTTATACCTATTGTAGAAGGAGTTTGATGTTTTTTTAAAGCTAAAACGGCGGGGCCGCTAAACAACCAACTGATATTTTGATCGACAGCTGCAAAAATCAGCGTCATATCGAGCGCGTCGCGCAAGTTTAGATCATCAAATGGACTGCTTTGACTCATTACTAATACATTAATCATTTAAATTGCACCCATTTATCAGCGTCGCTTACAAGCATTGCAAACTCCGCTAAACCTGCCACAGAAAACACGCTTGTATTTGACGTATCTAGGCCTCTTTTTTCTGCAGCGGTTACACACAGCATAAGATTAATATTTTGACTTGATAGCTGCTGCCATAATGCGCCAATTTGAAGCTCATCAGAGGCTAAGTCAAAATGGGTTGATGCATGATAAACGCCTTGCTGGTACAAAAATATTGCGTCTATGGTGTGCCCTTGAGATAAACACGCATTAGCAAACTTAATTATACGTTGGCTGGTATCGTGATCTGATGGTGGTGTGTGTAATGAAAGAACAAATCGTGCCAAAACAATTCCAATAAAAAAGCCCCAATAAAGGGGCTATTTTAACAGAACTATTTAATTAGTCATCACTTGCGCCAAGTAGGTGCAGTAATGAAGTAAAGAGATTGTACACATTCAGGTATAAAGATACTGTAGCGCGAATGTAGTTAGTTTCTCCGCCGTTAATAATGCGGCTTGTATCAAATAAAATTAAGCCAGACATAATTAATACAACAGCAGCGTTAAGCACCATAAACATTAAAGAGCTGCCGATGAATATGTTAACAATGCTCGCAACAATAACAACAATTAGGCCAACGGTTAAAAAGCCGCCCATAAAAGAGAAGTCTTTTTTGGTGTTAAGCGCATATGCAGATAGACCAAAGAAAATAAGTGCCGTCGAACCAAGTGCTTGCATAATCAGCATTGGGCCATTAGGCATGGCAGCGTAATGGTTTAACATTGGACCTAAACCAGCTCCCATTAAACCAGTGAAAGCAAATACCCAAAATACACCAGATGCGGTGTCAGCTTTTTTGTTTACAACAAATAGTAAACCAAACGAAACCAGTGTGAACACAATTCCCATAAAGTAAGGTAATTGTAGTGCCATTGAGATACCAGCCGTTACTGCACTAAATGCCAGTGTCATCGCTAGTAAAAAGTAGGTGTTTTTAAGTACCTTGTTTGTTTCAATGGTAGACATTACCGGTTTAGCGGTATTGTACGATTGATTAAACGCCATTGTAGAGCTCCTTTAAGTGAAACGTGTGTTTCGATAATTTAACTAAAATTAGATTACCAACTCTTATATGTTTGGGCAAACCTTTGTGGATCAATAGACATTAATTTTTTAATTAAAGTTCATTTAAGCACCAAAAAGAAAATTTTTGTTTTATCTTTGAACAAATCAATTGTTTTTTAAGCACTTAAACAATTTTTTTAAAAAAAAGCTTCACAAAGCCAACGGGTTTCCCTATTATGCAGGCCGTGCGGAGAGATGGCAGAGTGGTCGAATGCACCGGTCTTGAAAACCGGCATAGGTTTGTAGCCTATCTAGGGTTCAAATCCCTATCTCTCCACCACTTATTACAATAATTATAAGTACACTCTTACTTGTAATTTATAGCACTTTTGGAGAGATGGCAGAGTGGTCGAATGCACCGGTCTTGAAAACCGGCATAGGTTTGTAGCCTATCTAGGGTTCAAATCCCTATCTCTCCACCATTATATTAAAGCCCGCTAAACAGCGGGCTTTTTTGTTTTTTAGATTTAACTATTAATTGAAATCAGCATTCATGTTTAATTAATTTTAAAATTAAACATAGAGCTTATGTCATCATATAATTCTTCTGTTTAACATCTGCAGATTGAATCACCTGTCTTGTTATTTAAAAGCAATAACTTTACCTTTATTAAAATTACCTCCCGAGAACGATAGGTCGTTCGTCGTTTAATGTGTTTTATTTTTGAGCGTAATTTACGACCATAGTCTCTGTTTCTAACTTTTGGTTCTTGGTGCATGCTTATTAGTAAAGTATATGTGTAATTAAGGACTATTAAATGAAACACCAATTAGCAAAAAGCGTTGCGCTTTCATTACTTTCTCCTGTTATTGTGGGTAGCTTATTAGGAGTCTACTATTCGGTAACCTTAAAAGGTGAATTTGTCTCAATATTTTTCTCTTTATTAATGACGGCTATCTCTAATGCACATATTGTTGGGTTAACAATGGCTGCATTTGTTGTCCCTGGCTATTTATTAATGTTTAAATATTCAAAAGTGAACTACTCAGGTGTTTTAACGCTTGGTTTAGTTGGTGGGGCTATTTTTAGTTTTCTACTGAGTGCATCTACAGGCGAAATATTTTTGATTAATAGCGTTATGTCGGCAATAGCGGCAGGGCTGTTTTTATTTGGTCTTCGTAAAACTTCAAAATCATAATCGCGTCTTTATTAACCAAGGACGCTTTTAAACTGCGGAAATTCCTTTTTTTTACCTGCAAAAGGTTCCAATTTTTCACCACAAAGAGTACCTTTAGCTACTGTATGTTTAATAAGAAGTAGTTTGGTATGCAAAAGCACGATTTTTACCAGTCATTAGTTAAACAAACTGAATCGCTGATTGCCGGTGAGTCGAATGTAATTGCTAATATGGCAAATATAAGCGCGCTGTTATTTACCTCTTTAGATGATGTAAATTGGGCGGGCTTTTACTTTATTGATTCGCCATCAGAATTAGTGCTAGGCCCATTTCAGGGTAACCCAGCATGTATCCGTATTCCAGTTGGAAAGGGTGTATGTGGAACGGCTGCAGCTACGTTGCAAACACAACTAATTGAAGATGTTCATGCCTTCGATGGGCATATTGCCTGTGATGCAGCATCGAACTCTGAGATTGTTGTACCTATCATGAAACATGGTAAAATATTTGCGGTGCTAGATATTGACAGTCCTAGTATTTCTAGATTTGACACTGATGACAAAGCGGGATTAGAAGCATTGGTTAAATGCTTTGAGGCTAGCTTATAATGAAAGATTTGCTAAATGTTCAAGACTACCTATTTGCTTTACAAGATGTAGGTGACTGGGAAGGCGAAGAAGAACATGTAGCGGAAACGCTCAATGATTTGATTCACATCGCTTGGGATAAACTCCCAGATGATTTAGATTGTGAATCAATCGATGAAATAATAAATGGTATTTGGGAACACCTTCGAGGTGATATGGCTGTACTTGAAGCCGATTTCGAAGAACTGGTCGACTGGGTAATACACTATGTTGATTCGTCCCTTGATGAAAAGATGTGAAAAATAGGTTCTAAAATGGAAACCACAAACAAGCTAAAAGATATTAATGAAGTATTGGAATTCTTGTACCAAGAATTTCCACAATGTTTTAAACAAAAAGACGGTATCAAACCGCTTAAAGTCGGTATTTTTAAAGATATTGCTGAGCGTATTGAAGGGTCTGAAAAAGTAAGCAAGACTCAAGTTCGTCAAGCACTAAGAAAATACACGTCTAACTGGCGTTATTTAGAAGCTGTGACAAAGTCGGAGTTTCGTATTGACCTTGATGGTAATCAAGGTGAAAAAGTTGAGCAAGAGCATATTGACCATGCTCAAAAAGCATTAGAAGAAAGTCGTGCAAAAATGGCTAAGCGCAAAAAACAACAGCGTCCACGTCAAGACTCAGATTCTAAAAACTTTAAGAAAAAACCAGCACATGCAAGTAAAGGCGCAGATAAAAACGCGTCGGCTAACAAAACAGCTAAAGCTGCACCTGCTAAACGTTCAGGTAAAATTGAACCTTTACCAGCGACAGAGGTCAAGGTTAATAACAAGGTTAAGGTTAAACTAGGCCAAGCACTTGTAAATGCAGTAATCACTGAAGTAAACAAAGACGACGTTCATGTTGAATTAGTGACTGGTATGCAAGTTAAAACCAAAGCAGACAGCTTATACACTATATAAGCTGTACATAAATTAAGGAGTTTGTATGAGTAAAAAGTTTACGCTCATTCCGGTAGTTGCAGCCCTGTTCTCAGGCTCATTATTTGCTGCTGTAGAGCCTGTCACAATTGATGATTTACCTCTACTCAAGCAAGAAAGTCAACATGGTACTGCCAGTAAACGCGTGGCAAGCTTATTTACTCGTTCACACTATATCCCGGTTCGATTTAACGATGAGCTCTCTAGTAGCGTATATGATCGTTACATCGAATCCCTTGATTTTAATAAAAGCGTTTTTTTAGCCAGTGATATTGCATCGTTTGAGCAATATCGCGATAGCTTTGACAACGCTTTAACAACCGGCAAACTAGGCTTTACGTTTGATATATTTAATTTAAGCCTAAAGCGCCGTTTTGAGCGTTACGAATATTCACTTTCTTTATTAGAAAATGAAATGACGTTTGAGAAACCAGATGAATATTTTTTTGATCGTGAAGATGCAGCCTGGCCAACATCGCAAGCTGAGCTAGATGAAATTTGGCGTGAACGCGTTAAGTACGATGCACTACGTTTAAAAATGACAGGTAAAGATTGGGAAGGTATTAAAGAGGTTCTCACAAAGCGATACAAAAACGCAGAAAAACGTTTAGTTCAATCAAACTCAGAAGACGCCTTTCAAATTGTTTTAAATTCTTTAGCTCGCTCAATTGAGGCGCATACGTCTTACCTATCACCAAGACGTGCTGAACAATTTAAAATGGATATGGACTTAGAGCTTGAAGGGATTGGCGCAGTGCTAACTCCTGACGAAGATTACACCGTTATTCGTAGTCTTGTTCCCGGCGGTCCAGCGGATAAAACAGAACAAATTAAAGCCGATGACCGAATTATTGGTGTAGCACAAGAGGGTGAAGATTTTACTGACGTTATTGGTTGGCGTTTAGACGATGTTGTAGATTTAATTAAAGGGCCAAAGGGCACTAAAGTACGTTTACAATATTTAAAAGGGGCAGATGCTCACGGCACACCTAAAGTTGTCGAAATTACTCGTGATAAAATCCGACTTGAAGACAGAGCTGCCAAGTCAGAAGTGTTCGAAGCTAAATATTCTGATTTAACAAGCAAAATTGGGGTTATTGAAATCCCAGGTTTTTACAATAACCTATCTAAAGACGTCAAAGTTGAGTTAGCTAAATTAAAAGAGGCTAAAGTAGACGGTATTATTATCGACTTACGCCAAAATGGAGGGGGCTCTTTATATGAAGCTACTCAGCTTTCTGGTTTGTTTTTTGACCAAGGGCCTGTCGTACAAATACATACATTGAACAACAGAATTGAAGAACAAAGGGATCGTGATGGCGTTACTTATTACGACGGCCCTTTAACGGTTCTAGTTGACCGTTACAGTGCTTCTGCTTCTGAGATTTTTGCCGCTGCAATGCAAGATTATGGTCGCGCTGTTATTATTGGCGAACAAACGTTTGGTAAAGGCACTGTGCAGCAACATAAAGGTCTTGCAAGAGCATATGACCTTTATGATAACCCACTAGGTAGCGTGCAATACACCATAGCGAAGTTTTACCGTATAAATGGCGGCAGTACTCAGCATAAAGGTGTTATTCCTGATATTTCTTTTCCATCAGCGATAGACCCTGCTGAGTGGGGTGAAAGTAAGCAAGATAATGCATTACCATGGGATAGCATTGTAAAAGCAAAATATAAGAAGTTAGGAAACTTAACACCTGTTATTCCGTATCTTGAAAAACAACATAAAGATCGGATTAAATCTGAGCCAGAATTTGGTTATGTGTTTGACGATATTGCGTTTTATAATGAAGAAAAAGATCGTAAAACAATTTCTTTAGTTGAAGCTTCTCGCATTAAAGAAAAAGAAGAGGGTGAAGCGCGTGCATTAGTACGTACAAATGAACGCTTGAAACGATTAGGTAAAGACCCTGTTGAAAACCTAGATGATGTACCCGAAATTATTGATGAGCTTGACCCTTTCCTTGAAGAGGCAGCCTTAATAACTCAAGATTACATAAATTTTGGGCGTATAGCCAAAAAGTAAAACTGGTTTTACCACTATAAAAAAGGCGCTTATGCGCCTTTTTTGCTACCTATCACTGCCTAAATTGTTATAATCTCTAACTATTAAAAATTGAGCCAGCTTAATAATGCTCAGTTAATACGCACTAAGTGCTAAAAATAATAATTAAACACGCTGTATGTGTGTAGGAGTCTCAACCTTGAACCCATTGGATGATAAACCAGTCAAATCCGCCTCATTCCTTGATGCATTAATTCCCATTTCAGTTTTAATTTGTTTGTTAGGGGCCGCGGTTTATTTATTTGGCGACAATTCGTCATCTGGACCAAACCAAATTGCACTTTTATTTGCAACCTTTGCAGCTGCTCTCATTGGCCTAAAAAACGGCTATACTTGGAAAAAGCTTGAGCAAGCCATGATAGAAGGTATAACGCTGTCACTTGGCGCTATACTCATTTTATTGATGGTAGGCGCATTGATAGGTACTTGGTTGCTATCTGGCACAGTACCAACGTTAATTTATTATGGTTTGCAAGTAATTAACCCTAGTTGGTTTTATGCCGCAAGTTGTTTAATTTGTGGCATTGTAGCTATGAGTATTGGTAGCTCGTGGACCACAGCAGCTACAATTGGTGTTGCTTTGTTAGGTGTAGCCACTGGCCTTGGCTTAGAGCAGACGGTTACAGCTGGTGCTGTTATATCGGGTGCGTATTTTGGTGATAAACTAAGTCCACTCTCTGAAACAACTAACCTTGCACCCGCTGTGGTTGGCTCTGACTTATTTGAACATATTCAGCATATGCTATGGACAACAGTCCCTAGCTTTGTGATTGCACTCATTATATTTATATTTATGGGCTTTAATGCAACGGCATCTAATGAGGCGGGGCGCTTAGACGAAATTACGCTAATTTTGGAGCAAAATTTCAACATTGGTTTTGAAATGCTTATTCCTTTAATTGTACTTTTAGTGTTAGCAATTAAAAAAATGCCTGCTTTTCCTGCTATTTCTATTGGTGCTGTTGTTGGTGCTGTTTGGGCAATGTTATTTCAGTCTGACCTAATAGGCTCTCAAATTGATACTTCCCAGGGCCAAGTGGTTGGGTATTTCAAATTGGTATGGACGACATTTTTTGACGGCTTTAGTATCGATACCGGTGATGACAAAATGGATTCACTACTTAGCGGTGGCGGTATGGCGGGCATGTTGACAACTACCTGGTTAATTATGACTGCGTTAATGTTTGGCGCAATTATGGAAAAAACGGGCCTGTTGGATATTTTTGTAAAAAGTATTTTAAAAATAGCGAAAAGTACAGGCTCTTTAATTGCCTCTACAATTGCAACATGTATTGGCACCAACCTCATTGCAGCTGATCAGTATATCGCTATTGTGGTTCCTGGACGTATGTTTAAAGACGAATATAAAAAGCGTGGTTTGAAGCCAGTTAATTTATCTCGCACCTTAGAGGATGGCGGTACAATTACCAGCCCGCTTATTCCTTGGAATACTTGTGGTGCTTACATGCAAAGTGTACTTTTAATAAACCCTTTCGATTACGCGCTTTATGCTTTCTTCAACTTAATTAATCCCGTTTTAGCTGTTATATATGCTTACCTTGGTATTAAAATTTTACGTATTAAGCCGAAACAATCTGCCTAAATTTAGTAGCGCCTTTATTGATAAAGGCGCTACTTTGGAGTAAATATGATTAACTCAAAGACACCTCAAGCTCAATATCTCAAAGACTATAAAGCCCCTAATTTTTTAATTGATCATACAGACCTAACTTTTGATCTTCAGCCTACAGCTACAACGGTAATAAGCGTACTTACCTTAACACGTGTTAGTGGCGATCAATCACCTCTAATACTTGATGGCATAGATTTACGGTTAATTTCCTTATCGATAGATGCGCTTGAGCTAACAGATTACAGTGTTGTTGACGAACAGCTAGTCATTAATAACCTACCAGAGCATTGTAAATTACGTATTGTGACTGAGATATCTCCTGAGACGAATACGTCTTTAGAAGGTCTCTATCTGTCTGGTGGAGCATATTGTACACAGTGTGAGGCGCAGGGATTTAGAAAGATAACATACTACATGGATCGCCCTGATGTGTTGTCGACGTTTGATGTGACTATTGTTGCAGATTTAAAGTACACACATTTGTTGTCTAATGGTAACCAAGTTGATACCGGTAAGACATCCGACGGCCGTCATTTTTCTAAATGGCAGGATCCATTTAAAAAACCAAGCTATTTGTTTGCATTAGTTGCCGGTGATTTTGATGTATCAAAGGATACGTATACAACAAAAAGTGGTCGAAAAATTGATTTAGTTTTATTTGTAGACAAGGGTAATTTGTCTAAAACACCTCATGCGATGCAATCACTTAAAAAGTCTATGCAATGGGATGAAGAGCGTTTTAACCTAGAATATGATCTTGATATATATATGATTGTAGCCGTAGATTTTTTTAATATGGGTGCGATGGAAAATAAAGGCCTAAACATATTCAATAGTAAATGTGTCTTGGCAAATCAAGAAACAGCAACGGATAAAGATTACCATACTATTGAGTCTATAGTGGGTCATGAATACTTTCATAACTGGACTGGTAATCGTGTTACCTGCAGAGATTGGTTTCAGTTATCACTTAAAGAGGGGCTAACTGTATTCAGAGATCAAGAATTTAGTAGTGACCTAGGTTCGCGCGCGCTCAACCGCATTGATGCTGTAAAGGTAATGCGAACTCACCAGTTTAGCGAAGACGCAGGACCTATGGCGCACCCTATACGGCCTGAAAAAGTTATTGAAATGAATAACTTTTATACCGTAACAGTATACGACAAGGGGGCTGAAGTAATTAGAATGATGCATACCTTGCTTGGTGAGGATAACTTCCAAAAAGGTATGGCCCTTTACTTTAAACGCCATGATGGCCAAGCTGTTACATGTGATGACTTTGTCAGTGCTATGAGTGACGCATCGGGTGTTAATTTAGAGCAATTTAAGCGTTGGTATAGCCAGGCAGGCACGCCTCGTTTAAATGCTATAGAGCATTACGATAGTGCTTCTAATACATACACACTAACCATAGAACAAAATGCACCTGTTAATCAGCCCGATAACGCACCTTTGCACATCCCGTTTGCAATTGAGTTGTTAGACGAATCTGGTAATAGCATCGAACTACAGTACAAAGGCTTAAAAGTAAGTAATGTACTTAATGTTACTGATGCAAAGCAGCGTTATATTTTTGAGAATGTAACGTGCAAACCAGTTGCCGTTTTATCAGAAGATTTTTCAGCACCGTGTATTTTGACTCAACAAACAACTGAGCTAGAGCTTTTGCATATCATGCGTTTTGCACGAAGTGATTTTTCACGTTGGGATGCACAACAACAATTGTTCATAAAAGCAGTAAAAACAGCAATTAACTCTGATATACAATTTCAATTGAGTGACGAAATAATTGAAGCCTTGCGTGTGTTGGTCGTATCAAAACAAGGCGATTTAGCGTTAATTGCTGAGCTATTAAAACTTCCTAGCTTTGACACATTAGCTGCTGAATTTGAAATTATTCCTGTTGATGAAATTATTCGCGTTGTAGCACAGTTCGAAGTGCAAATTGCTACAAGCCTTAATGATGAGCTGACCGCATGTTTTGGTTCATTACATGACGATGGTAGCATAAGTGCTGAAGCGGTTGCTGTGCGCTCACTACAGCAAATATGCCTGCATTATCTTGCAAAAGTTCGAAGTAAACAAACAGATAAATTTATTAAACGTGCTGCTAGCTCATCAAATATGACCAATGTGTTGGGTTCGCTTAGCGCTGTGGTAAAAGCTTCTCATGAGCTTTGTGATGAATTACTGTCGCACTTTGATAGTCAGTGGCGACATGAAGTACTTGTCATGGACAAATGGTTTGCGCTTCAAGCAATGCAAACTGGTGAAGACGCAATTATTAACATTAAGTCATTATACGAACACCCAAGTTTTGATTTTTCAAATCCTAATAGAGTGCGTGCTTTAGTAGGTAGCTTTAGTTACTTTAATACTCAGCAATTTCATCGTGTGGACGGGCAAGGGTATGAATTGCTAGGTGATTTACTTGTTAAGCTTAATGCAATAAATCCACAAAATGCGTCAAGAATGTTAACACCGTTTATGTTTTGGAAGCGTTATGATAAAACACGTTCAGCGCTTATGAAAACGCAATTGGAACGTATATCTAATTTAGATGGACTAAGTGACGACTTATTCGAGAAAGTTGAAAAAGCGCTTAATTAAATGCTTGAATATTACTTTAATTTAAGATTGAGCTATAACGACTGCATGGATTACTACCACGGTCGATATAGTTCTGTTCAAGTGGTTGAAGAGGGTGGGAAGTCAATTCGGTTTTCTGCCGATCATTTAAGACCGTTTGTTACAAGCTTGGGTGTAAGAGGGCGTTTTAGAATGTTACTCACCCCTGAAAATAAATTTATTCGTATTGAACAAGTGGCTTAGAGCGCTATTTTTATGTTATAAAACCATAAAAATATTGTCTTTTTGTTAATTTCAATTTGTTCTATTGTTAAATAACGTGTATAAATTATCTGGTATGACGTCTTACCAATACGTAAACGTCAGCTGACACACTATATATATGACAGATTGAATGCGACTATTTGTAATTTATACAATTCGCTTCTATCGTTACGATTACACTAAAAACAATAACTTGATCACACAATATGACCCGCGACAGGGGGGAACCACAATGATAAGAAGATCGCTTTTTGTTAAAAACAAAATCGCTATAGGTTTAGCAGCCGCTAGTTTAGCTTTAACTACAGCAAGTTCACAGGCTGTAACATTTGACGCCGGAGGTTTTGACATAACCTTCGATTCTACATTTTCGTACGGCCAGAGTATTCGTGTAGAAGACAGAGACTTTGGTTTAATAGGTAAAAGCAACAACCCCGCATTTAATTGGACAGGTTACAATCCTGCTGTAAATACTATTTATTCTTCGCAAGATGTTTGGGCTCAGCCTGGCTCTTACTCTAATAATGGTGATGCTGGTGACCTTAATTTTGACAGCGGTGATTCGTTTTCAAAATTATTGAAAGGTACACATGATCTTTCAATAAACAAAGACAACTACGGTCTATTCACTCGGTTTATGTATTTTTATGATTTTGCCCTAATGGATGGTGACTTTGCCTACGCAAATCCTACATCAGGCCAAAGCGTTGATCCTTGTGATGATAAAGACACTAAAAAGCAAAGTTGTGCAGATATTCGCTTATTAGACGCGTTTGTTTGGGCTGACTTTGATTTAAACGAAGGCAAAAACCCATTATCAGTCCGACTTGGCCAACAAGTAGTTAACTGGGGTGAAAGTACACTTATATCTCATGGTATAAATGTGAACCCTGTAGATATCGATAGATTGAAAGCGCCAGGCGCAGAGCTTAAAGAAGCATTTATTCCTGTTGGTATGCTTTGGGCATCATTGGGTATTACTGATAACATCACCCTAGAAGGTTTTTATCAGTACCAATGGCATGAGACTCGCTTGCCAGCTGCAGGTACTTATTTTTCTACCAATGACTTTGCAGCAGAAAATGGTTACCAACAAAACGTTCAGCTAGGCTTTACGTCTAACCCTGATATAGATGTTGCATTTTTAACTGAAAGTTTAAATAACTTAACTGCAACCTATGCTCAAGTAGCTGCGGCTCAGGGTATTGATCCTACAAGTGCAGAAGGCCAAGCTTTACTAGCTAATATGTACCTAGCGCACCCAACCAAGGTTGCACTTAAAGGTAAAGGTAGTAACGGTAAAACTGAACCAGATGATGGTGGTCAATATGGTTTACGATTAGGCATATTTTTACCCGAGTGGAATGACACTGAAATTGCGCTTTACCACGTAAATTACCACAGCCGTCGTCCTCTTATTTCAGGGCGTGTATCTAATTTTTCTCAAGCTGCCATTGCACAAGATTTAGCAATGATTTCTACAACAGAAATTACTGATGATAATGTTGCTGACTTAGTTGCATTTTCTAAAGCTGAGAATGAATACCCTGAAGATATTAAACTTTATGGTGTGAGCTTTAATACGACTATTGGCGAGACTGCGTTTGCAGGTGAATTTGCTTTTAGACAAGACGAGCCTCTGCAAATTGATGATGTAGAATTACTTTACACAGCAATGCCTGAACAGCTAGCCGTTGCTGGTATTCGTCCTGATTTTGCCGGTATTTCGCAAATGAGTATTGGTGATGCAATCAGTTCTGTAGGTCCAGGTGAAGTTGCAAAAGGTTATATTGAACGTGATACCTCACAAATTCAGTTTACTGCAACGCATTTATTTGGCCCGTCATTAGGAGCTGACAGTTGGGCTGTGGTAGGCGAAGTTGGCGCCGTTAAAATTCACGATATGCCAGATTACGATGAAATGCGTTTAAATGTGTCAGGTACTGGTCGAAGTGGTGTTATCACTGGCCCAGGTACAACAGATTACTCAACGCTGCATTTAGGTCTTTCAAATGGTCCTGAAGAAAAGTCGTTTGCCACTGGCTCATCTTGGGGTTATCGACTAATTGCGAAGGGTGACTATTTCAACCTTTACAACGGTATCAACTTTTCACCTCGTTTTGTATTTTCACATGACGTAAATGGTAATACACCTGATCCTATGTTCTTGTTCATTGAAGATCGTAAGTCACTAGGTGCTACTATGAACTTTAACTACCAAAATGCGTGGTCACTTGATGTAAGCTACAACTCATTTTGGGGCGGTGGTGGTGTAAATACCTTCTCAGACCGCGATTACGTTTCTTTTAACTTAAAATATTCTATTTAGGGGTAACATTATTATGCTTAAAAAACCTACCCTCATTGCAGCAGCTTTTGCTAGCTTGTTTGCAAGTAATGCTGCTTTAGCAAAACTATCAGCTGAAGAAGTTGCACGTTTAGGTCAAGACCTAACTCCTATGGGCGCTGAGAAAGCGGGTAACGCTGACGGCTCTATTCCTGCGTGGAATAACGGCATTACTGCTGCTCCAGCAGGTTACGAAGCGGGTATGCATCACCTTGACCCTTTCTCAAGTGACAAAGTACTTTTTACAATTGACAAAACAAACATCGATAAATACAAGGCAAACCTGAGCCCGGGTCAGATTGCTTTATTTGAGGCTTACCCTGACACGTTTAAAATGCCAGTGTATGAAACACGCCGATCAGCGTCTTACCCTCAATTTGTTTATGATGCAACTAAAGAGTTTGCACCTACTGCTGAATTGATTGAAGGCGGTAATGGGATTAAGAACACAGCTATTGGCATTCCATTTCCAATTCCTAAAACAGGTTTAGAAGCAATTTGGAACCATTTACTTCGCTTTAGAGGTGAGTCAATTGAGCGTTTTGGTGGTCAAGCAGCACCTACAGCATCAGGTTCTTACAACTATGTTGGTTTTGATGAACAACTACTTGTTAAATACTCTGATCCAAGTGCTACACCTGCTGAGCTTCAAGACTCAAACATTTTATTTAAATTTAAACAAAGCGTTACTCAGCCAGCTCGTCTTGCAGGTACAGCCTTATTGGTACATGAAACAATGGACCAAATATTAACGCCTCGCCAAGCATGGACATATAACTCTGGCCAACGCCGTGTTCGTCGTGCACCAAATGTCGCCTATGATGCACCGGGTACAGCAGCAGATAGCTTACGTACTACTGATGACTTTGACATGTTTAATGGCTCGCCAAATCGCTATAATTGGACACTCAAAGGTAAGCAAGAACTTTATGTTCCATATAATAGCTACAAACTTCACAGTGACAAGCTTGAGTACGATGATATTTTAAAACCAGGTCATATAAATCCTGAGCACACACGTTATGAAAAACACCGTGTTTGGGTAGTAGAGGCTAACCTTAAAGATGATACTCGTCACATTTATAAAAAACGTGTGTTTTATATAGATGAAGATAGCTGGCAGGTAACGGTAACTGATATTTATGATAACCGTGACCAACTTTACCGTGTAGCAATGGCCTATGGTCTTAACTACTATGAAGTACCTACCCAGTGGAGTACTTTAGAGGTTTATCATGATTTGAATTCACGTCGTTACTTAGCTATTGGTTTAGATAACCAAGAAAAAATGTACGATTTCTCAAAATCATTTAATGATAACGAGTTTACATCTAGCGCATTACGCCGCGCAGGTAGATAAGTTAAAAATAGGCACCTAGTCGCAAGTTAGGTGCCTTTTTCCTTTCTCATCGCGTTTGTCTTTCAACGCAAAAAACTTTCCTCGTTTACAAAGACAAACACTCCTTTCAGTTCAAGGCGATTAAAATTTATGAAGTATTTGGTATGTGCCAGCCTGATTATAAGCAGTGCAAGTTTTGCTCAAGATACACCAAAAAACGCAATTAGTGCGCCTAATGCACAAAAAACACTATTAACAGATATTATCAATACAGGTAATGAATTAGTTGCTGTAGGTAAGCATGGCACAGTAATAAAAAGTGTAAATGGCGAAACTTGGCAACAAGCAAAATTAGTACCTACGCAAGTATTGTTGACCGCTGTCGATTTTAGTGATGAAAACAACGGTTGGGCATGTGGGCATGATGCTACAATTATTAACACCGTTGATGGGGGGAATAATTGGCAATTACAACAGGCTAAGCCTTCTTTAGATAAGCCATGTTTAGACATTTTATTTAAAGATCAATTAGAAGGTTTTGCAGTGGGTGCGTATGGCATGTTTTACCATACGACCGATGGTGGAAAACAATGGGAAAAGCGATTTTTAGATTCTTTGTTGTTCAGTGAAGACAGAGAGTACTTAAATGACTTAAAAGAAAATGATCCCGAGGGTTACGAAGCAGAAACAGCATCAATTTTGCCACATTTTAATCGAATTGAAAAAACCGAAGATGGCTTAATGCTTGTTGGTGAGATGGGTTTATTAGCTCGAAGCACGGATAACGGCAACACGTGGCAGCGTCTTGAAGAAATATACCCAGGCTCTTTCTTCGCATTTAATTCAGATAATAACCAAGAGGTGGTTGCTGGGCTTAGAGGTAATGTATACAGCAAGCAGCGCGATGAAAAAGAATGGCTTCACCTTGATAGCACTAAAGCCGCTACTATAAATAGCATTATTAATTACAATGACGAGCAGTGGTTAATGTTAGCAAACAGTGGGGTGATTTTTCACTTACAAGATGGGTTATTAACTCATGAGCAACTTGCCGACGGTAAAGCGATACTTGATGGTGTAATTAAAAATAATAAATTGGTTATGGCTACTGAAGATGGCATTAAAGTGAAGGAGTTGACCCCTTAATGCATACTATTTTAGATTTTATAGAAAAAGCGATATTCAGACATCGCTTGGTTGTGCTTATAAGTTTTGCAATTATTACTTGTTTACTTATTTTTAAAGCTACGCATATTCAACTTGATGCTTCATTTAATAAAAATATCCCCCTAAATCACGAATACATGAAAGTGTATACCAAGCATGAGAAGCAGTTTGGTGGTGCGAATAGCATTTTAATTTCTGTGTGTGATGACAGTGGTAATATATTCAATCCAGAATTTTTTACTCAATTAAAAGCCGTTCATGATCAGCTTTACTTTATACCGGGTGTTAACAGGCCACTTGTAAACTCTATATTTGCTCCTAGTGCCCGTTTTGTAGAAGTAGTTGAAGACGGTTTTGCAGGTGGTCCAATTATTCCTGCAAACTTTAAAGCAAACGAACGTGGTTTAGCCGTTGTAAAAGAAAATATAGAAAAAGCAAAAGTTGTTGGTCGTATGATTGCCAGCGACTATTCGTGTGCAATGGTAACAGCTCAGTTATTAGAAACTGATCCACAAACACAAGAAAAACTTGATACCTTAGCCTTTGCAGAAAAGCTCGAAACAGAGTTAAGAGAGCCTTTGAGCACTGATAAGGTGAGTATTCATATTATTGGCTTTGCAAAAATGGCCGGTGATATTGCAGAAGGGGCTAAAGGTGTTGTGTTATTTTTTGCCATTGCCATTGCCTTTACTTTTATTATGGTTTGGTTGTTTTGCGGTAGTTTAAAGCTCACAATTTTACCTATCGCATGCTCGATTATTGCAGTTGCATGGCAGTTGGGCTTACTTTCAAGCCTTGGCTTTGGTCTTGATCCAATGTCGATATTAGTCCCATTTTTAGTATTTGCTATTGGTGTAAGCCATGGTGTGCAAATGATTAATGCCATTGGTAAAAAAGTAAGCGAGGGAAAAAGTACTCGTATTTGTTGCCAGTCGAGTTTTAGAGCGCTTTTGATTCCCGGTGGTATTGCGCTTCTATCAGACACTGTTGGTTTTTTAACTCTGTTGACGATTGATATAGGTATCATCCGAGAGCTTGCGATTACTGCTAGCTTAGGTGTTGCAGTAATAATTTTTACAAATTTAATTTTATTGCCTGTTTGGGCATCATACATGCAGTTTGAAAATAGTATTCATATTCAATCAGGTGATGCTAATAAACCAAATATGCTTGATAAAATTAGGGATTTATTGGTAGAAGCAACCGATCCTAAAGTAGCTAAACTCATTATTGGCTTTACGCTTGTTTTGTTTGCGCTGGGTTACTGGCAAGCGGATAAAATGCGTATTGGTGATTTACATGCGGGTGCGCCGTCACTTCATCAAGATGCACGTTATAACCAGGATACTTTTTTAATATCGGACAAATATACAATTTCATCAGATATTTTAAAGGTAATAGTTGAAGCTTACCCAGCAGCATGTACAGAGCATGATGTAATGGAACGTATTAGCCGTTTTCAATATAAAGTTGAAAATGTTGACGGTGTTCAATCTGCAGTTAGTTTAAGCTCAGTTGCCCAGTCTGTTAATGCGGGTTATAACGAAGGTAATTTAAAATGGCAGAGTTTGCCTCGTAATTCAGCTACATTAGTGCAATCTACTTCTCGGGTGGAAACGAGTACCGGTTTACTAAACGGTGATTGTTCTGTTATGCCTGTCATTATCTTTTTAGATGATCATAAAGCGCAAACTATTGATCGTGTTATTGCTAGCGTAAAACAGTTCGCAAATGAGGAAGGGACAGATAAACTTGCATTTAAATTAGCATCTGGCCCAGTTGGTGTTATGGCTGCTACGAATGAATCTGTTTCAGAAGCTCAAATACCGATGATGCTTTATGTATACGGTGCTGTAATTGCATTGTGTTTATTAAGTTTTAGAAGTGTCAAAGCGACCATTGCTGTTGTGCTACCGCTTTATATTGTATCAACACTTGCACAAGCTTTAATGGTGCAGCTAGAAATTGGCTTAACAGTTTCAACACTACCTGTTATTGCTTTGGGTGTGGGTATTGGTGTGGATTACGGTATTTATATATTATCGTCAATGATGGGGCAACTTAAACAAAATGTGCCGTTGTCGATTGCCTATCGCAATGCACTTATTGAACGTGGCAGTGCAGTACTATTTACCGGTATCACGCTCGCCATTGGGGTAAGTACATGGATTTTTTCAGATTTGAAATTCCAAGTTGATATGGGAATACTCCTTACCTTCATGTTTTTAGTAAATATGTTAGGCGCAGTCCTGTTATTACCTGCAATTGGTAGTCTTCTGTGGACCGACCAGAAAAAATAATGTGAATAATATTGCTCCTAAATGGCCACTATTGGCCATTTATATCTATAATTTGTGAATAGATGACCAAATAGCTGAAAAGCTTGAAATGTTTTCATCGAAAAAGCTGTTTATTAGCTGTAAAAGGGTTAGAATTTATCTGACTCCACACTAATAAATGGCTGTACAAATTCCTGCTCTTGAGCAGTAATAGATTAAGGAACATACAATGACACGAAATGAAGGCCAAGCCTCGGTTATCCTAGATAATGTCTGTAAGCTTATCCAGAAAAAAGTTCACGCTGATAATGTGTTACTCGTTGAAAAATTCGCCAAAGCCTTGTACAGCAATATGTCTAAAGAGGATTTGGCAAATCGAAACGACAGTGACTTATACGGCGCTGCACTCAGCCTTTGGAATTCGCTAGAAAAAAACACTACCGACGACGCCGTTATTCGCGTTTTCAATCCAGAAGTGGCAAAGGATGGCTGGCAGTCATCACATACCATCGTAGAAATTATTGCTAAAGACATGCCGTTTTTGGTTGATTCTGTTCGGATGGCCATGACACGCGAAAATATCGCCTCTCACTTACTACTTCATAGCCCTCTTAAAATTCAACGCGACGAGAGCTCGAAGATTTCTGGTTTATCTAACTTAAAAGCAGAGCAAGAATCTACATCAACAAAAACAGTTTTTTTTATAGAAATTGACCGTCAAACAGATTCATCTGCTATTGAGTCTTTTAAACAAGAACTCGAGTCTGTACTGGTTGATGTATCAGTTGCTGTAGAAGATTGGCAACCGATTCGCAAAAAGTTAATTGAGGTTAGTAAAGAACTACCAAAACGCCGCCACGGTAAAAACAAGAGCGAAGTAGCAGAAACTGTTGAGTTTTTAGATTGGCTAGTTAGCGACAATTTTACCCTTATGGGTTACCGACAATACGAGTTAAGCCCAGTACAAGGTGACTACCAGCTAAAAGGTAAAATGGATACAAGTCTGGGCTTGTTAAAAAATTCAACAGAAGAGCACACTCGATTATTGTCTGAGCTGCCAGAAGTAGCACGACAAGAAGCCCGCAGTAGTAATCTACTCATATTGACTAAAACAAATTCTCAGTCTCGCGTACATCGTCCAGCTTATATTGATTACGTGGGAATTAAACGTTTTGATGATGAAGGAAATGTAATTGGCGAAGATCGCTTTATAGGCCTGTTTTCATCTAATTTTTATAATAATAGCGCAGCCGACGTCCCTGTTTTGAAAAGTAAAATTACTCGCATAATGGACATGTGTGATTTTGCTAAAGGGACGCATGCCTATAAAGCTGTATTGAATATTCTCGAAACGTACCCTCGTGATGAATTAGTTCAAGCACGCGAGAATGAGTTACTTGAAGTTGCAACGGGTGTATTACAAGTACAAGAGCGAGATATGTGTCGCTTATTTGTGCGTAAAGATGCCTATGGCCGATTCTTTTCTTGCATGGTTTATGTTCCGCGTGAGCGATATAACACAGCTCTGCGCCGCGAAACTCAAGATATACTAGGCAATGCATTTAATTCCGACGAAAAAGTCGAATTTACAACTTATTTCTCTGAGTCAACACTAGCACGTACTCATTACACTGTTCGTGTGACCGACAACAATATCGAATATAACGTGAAAGACATCGAAAACAATTTAATCGAAGCAGCCCGTACTTGGGAAGACAAACTACAATCAGCGCTTCTGGAGTCTGCAGGCGAAGCGCGTGGTAATGACTTAAATCGCAAATACTGTAGTGCATTTGCGCGTTCTTACAAAGATGAAGTGTTACCGAGTGCGGCAGTAGTCGATATTGAAAAGCTAGAGCTATTGAGTGAAGAAAATAAACTTGAGATGCTTTTTTATCGCCCTCAAGAAGAGGCGAATACCAATATTGTGCGCTTGAGCTTATTCCATAAAGACGAGCCAATTCATTTGTCAGATGTAATGCCAATGTTAGAAAACTTTGGTTTACGTGTTATTGGTGAAACACCGTATTCAGTTAAAACAAGTGATGGCCGAATTAATTGGATCATGGATTTCTCTATGCTGATTGATAGCAAAGGAATGGATGATTTTGATAAGGTGTCTGCACGTTTTCGCGCAGCTTTAACTAATGTATGGAATAACCGTTTAGAAAATGATGGTTTTAACCGTTTAGTACTAATGGGCGGTTTAACGGGTCGTGAAGCATCTATATTGCGTGCTTACGCTAAATATATGCGCCAAATTGGTGTAACTTTCTCTCAAACATATATTGAAAGTACGTTTGCAAACTACCCTCATATTGCGTCGCAAATTGTTAACTTATTTGCGAAACGATTTTCTGTTAAAAACCCTGCAAGTGCTAAAACGCTGGACAAGTTAATAGCGCAAATCTATCTTGAGCTGGAAAATGTAGCTAACCTTGATGATGACCGTATCATACGTTTGTACGTTGATATGATTGTGGCTACGCTTCGTACTAATTACTATCAAAAAGACGCTCAAAACCAATTTAAATCTTATGTGTCATTTAAAATTCAACCACGTTTAATACCTGACGTACCGTTACCGTTACCTGCTTTTGAAATATTTGTATATTCGCCTCGTGTTGAAGGTGTTCACTTACGCTTTGGTAAGGTTGCTCGTGGTGGCTTACGTTGGTCAGATCGTCGTGAAGACTTCCGAACTGAAGTATTAGGCTTAGTTAAAGCACAACAAGTTAAAAATACCGTAATTGTACCCGTTGGCTCTAAAGGCGGATTTGTTTGTAAACAGCTTCCATCAGAGCGTGAGGCTTTCATTAAAGAAGGCCAAGAGTGTTATAAAATCTTTATCAGAGGTTTATTAGACATCACTGATAATATTGCTCGTGGTGAAGTAGTCCCTGCAACCGACGTTGTTCGTCATGATGAAGATGATGCTTACTTGGTAGTTGCAGCCGATAAAGGAACGGCAACGTTTTCTGACATTGCTAACGGTATTGCGAATGAATACAACTTTTGGCTTGGTGATGCCTTTGCATCAGGTGGGTCAGTAGGTTACGACCATAAAAAAATGGGTATAACAGCAAAAGGTGCGTGGGAGTCTGTTAAACGTCATTTCCGTGAGATGGACATTGACTGTCAAACAACTGATTTTACAGTGGTTGCTATTGGCGATATGGCTGGAGATGTATTTGGTAATGGTATGTTGCTGTCTAAGCACATTCGCTTACAAGTTGCATTTAACCATATGCATATATTTGTTGATCCTAATCCAGACGCCGCTAAGTCGTATGTAGAGCGTGAACGCTTATTTAATATGCCTCGCTCTTCGTGGGAAGACTACAATAAAGATCTTATTTCTGCTGGCGGTGGTATTTTCTCTCGTGCAGCGAAATCGATTACCCTTAGCCCAGAAATGAAAAAAATGTTGGGTACTAAAAAAGCAAGCATGACGCCTAACGAGTTAATGAAAGCATCATTAATGATGGAGTTTGATTTACTCTGGAATGGCGGTATTGGTACATATATCAAGCACACAAAAGAGACAGATGCTGACGTAGGCGACCGTGCTAACGACGCGCTGCGTATAAACGGTAAAGAACTGGGTGCTAAAGTCCTTGGTGAGGGTGGTAACTTAGGTGCTACGCAACTTGGACGCATAGAGTTTGCTGAACAAGGTGGACGCGTTAATACAGACTTTATTGATAACGTTGGCGGTGTTGCTTGTTCAGATAATGAAGTAAATATTAAAATTCTTTTAAATGGTTTAGTTGCTGAAGGTGATTTAACACTTAAGCAGCGTGATGAGCTTTTATACTCTATGACTGATGAAGTATCAGAATTGGTATTAAAAGACTGCTATCGTCAAACGCACACGCTTTCGATTACTCAATCTCGTGGTACATCGACGCTTAAAGAGAAAATCCGCTTTATTCATGCCCTTGAGAAAGATGGCAAATTAGACCGTGCTATAGAGTTTATTCCAAGCGATGAAGAACTAGCAGAGCGAGCTGCATCAGGTAAAGACCTAACGCGCCCTGAGCTTTCAGTGTTAGTTTCTTACGCTAAAATGGTGTTAAAAGATTCGCTTGTTACAGATGATATTACTGAGAATCCATATTATCGTCAGTTACTGGTTAAATCATTCCCACGTCCATTACGTGAGAAATTTAATGATGCAATGAACAATCACCCACTTCGTAAAGAAATTATAGCAACCAAGCTTGCTAATAATATTGTTAATGACATGGGCTTAAATTTTATGGTTCGTATGCACGAAGAAACAGGTGCAAGCGAAGCAGAAATTGCAATGTGTTACTCAATTGCCAGTGAAATTTTTGAAATGCGTGATACCTGGTCATCAATTAGCGCATTAGATAATAAAATACCTGCGGCAGTACAAACAGAAATGCTTTACCAACTCCGTAGAACTGTTCGCAGAGCAACACGCTGGTTCTTGCGTCATCGCAATAAATCGCAAACAATTGAGCAAGGGATTGAGTACTTCTCACCAACATTTAGTGATTTGAGTGATAACTTGACCACATACATTGTTGAAAAGGAAAGTGCTCGTATAGATCAAGCTGCGGCTAAGTTAACTGACAGTGGCGTACCAGTAGATATTGCTAAGCGTATAGTGTCGTTATCTAGCTTGTTCTCGGTGATGGACTTAGCAGAAATTGCTAATAATTCACGTAGAGGCATTGCTATGGTGTCGAATACTTACTTCAAGCTTGGTGCAAGAATGGGCTTACATTGGTTCTTAGATCAAATAACCAACCAACCAGTAGCTAACCATTGGCAGGCGTTGGCACGTTCATCTTATCGAGAAGAGCTCGATTGGCAACAACGTACACTCGCACAGGTTGTATTAAACAGCTTTGAAGCAGATGAGAAAGACGTTGATTATCAAATTGATGAGTGGATGGATAAGCAAGAGTTACTACTTACTCGTTGGAAGCAAATGCTGGCTGAATTTAAAACATCACAAAGTCATGACTTTGCTAAGTTTTCTGTGGCATTGCGTGAATTAATGTTATTAAGTCACAATTGCGATACACCAGCCAAATAAAGCAGTAAGTTAACTTATTATTTATTAACTAAGTAATAAGCTAATTATTAAAAATGTTATATAATACCTCAGCCTTGTCTGAGGTATTTTTTTGTCTGTTATTTAAAGAGGAATATATTCATGTTTTACGATTTAGCTCGCCGTTTTATGTTTACCCGTGATGCGGAGTGGGCACATGAATTTGCTCTTAACAACCTAAGTCGTTTCGCTAACACACCATTGAGCGCTGCATGGTCGCAATCTGTAGCAGACAAGCCGGTTAACTTTTTAGGTCTTGAATTCAAGAATCCGGTTGGATTAGCTGCAGGTTTAGATAAAAATGCAGACTGTATAGATGCATTTAGCCAAATGGGTTTTGGTTTTATTGAAGTGGGCACAGTTACACCTCGTCCGCAAGCAGGTAACGACAAGCCTCGTATATTTCGATTACCAGAATCAAACGCTATTATTAATCGTATGGGCTTTAATAATAAAGGCGTTGACAACCTTGTTGCTAACGTAAAAGCAGCAAAATACAACGGTATTTTAGGTATTAATATTGGTAAAAATAAAGATACGCCTAATGAGCAAGGTAAAGACGATTATATACACTGTATGAGAAAAGTTTTTGAGCATGCTTCTTATATTACCGTAAATATTTCTTCACCAAATACACCGGGCCTAAGAGATTTACAATACGGTGCAGCACTGGATGATTTATTGCAAAGCCTGAAAAATGAGCAACTAGATTTAATTTCAAAACATAATAAGCAGGTTCCAATGCTTGTTAAAATTGCGCCAGATCTTGATCCTATTCAAATAGAGCAGGTGAGTGAATCACTACTAAATAATAAAATAGACGGGGTAATTGCAACTAATACAACACTGGAACGGGGTGATGTTATTGGCCAACAGTATGCAGACGAGGCCGGTGGTTTATCTGGACACCCTGTAAGAATGCGTTCTACAGAAGTAGTGAGTGAATTAAAGCGATTAACAAAAGGCGAATTACCTATCATTGGCGTAGGGGGAATTGACGATGCTAAATCAGCTAAAGAGAAACTCAACGCGGGCGCTAGTTTAGTTCAGGTTTATACCGGTTTTATTTATAAAGGCCCTGAATTGGTAAAATCGATCGTTAATGGCTTATAAGGATCAGTTATCTAAGCTTTTGATCGTTAGATAAATGTTCTAAGCAATTATATATAAAATGGTCAAAAGCGGTTATACTTTGAACTGATACCATCTCTAATAAAGCCCACAAGGAGGAGCATATGTTACAAGCGTCAAAGCAATGGCAGTGGATTGCTTGTCCTAATAAAAATCGTTTATTACTTGATTTGAACGACGAAATGCAACTTTGCACACCTTACAAAATAAGGCAGTTAACAGATTTAGTTATCAAAAACCCGAATTTTAGTTTAGAAGATGCCGCTTTTTACGAACAAGTTTATAATTACTTAGATGGGTTTGAAATCTGGTCTAGTGTGCAAGTTTGTCAGATAGCGCTCAATGCCACCGCTGTAAAATTTCATTTAAAACCAGTGTTAGCTAAAAGCTGGTTTTTTAACGAATATACAGGCACTCAACCCAGTGTTGAAGCTGTCGTTAAATTAGTTTCTAAGGCGCAGTCTGGGGACTTTCTAATCGTCGATCATTGCAGCGATGCGTCAGTTTGCTTAAACTTAAGCGAGAACTTTCAGCTAGACGAAAATTTATCTCTTGCTCAGTTTGAAGTTATAAAAATTTTAAACAACCGCGTTCATCCCATCTTAACCCAGCAGTTTAAATTTAAAACCGCCTAATCAAATTTACGTTATTAAGCATGCGTTATGGCGTGTTTGTCCCTCAACCTATGGTATAATCCTGCGCAATTAGCTATTAAGGGTTACTACTTTGCAATTTATCGCACTTACTTCTATCGGAATCGAAAATTTATTAGTTGATGAGTTAACAGAACTTGGCGCTGCTGTGTCTAAGCAAACTGTTGGTTCTGTTCGTTTTGAGGCTGACTCATTACTGGCGCAAAAGGTTTGTTTATCAAGCCGTTTTGCTACTCGTGTGCTTATGCTTATCGAAGAAAAAGAAGGCGTTGATGACAAAGATAGCTTGTATAAATTTGCTCGTTTTCAACCTTGGCAAGAATGGTTTGGCCCAACCCAAACATTCGCTGTAGATTTTAACGGTACTAATGATTCATTAAAAAATACACAGTTTTCAGGTTTAGTCATTAAAGACGCAATTGTTGACTATTTTAATAACTTGTACGAGCAGCGTCCTAATGTTGATAAACAGGATGCAAATGTTCGTGTTGTTGCGCGTTTAAATCGTCACGGTGTTTCTTTATATATTGACTACTCAGGGCCAAGACTATCTGAACGTGGCTACCGACAGGGACAAGGTAAAGCGCCAATAAAAGAGCATTTAGCTGCGGCAATTATTAAGCGCAGTGGATGGCTAGATAACGTTAAACAACCTTTGTTTGACCCATGTTGTGGTGCGGGTACTATTTTAATAGAAGCTGCTGGTATGGCGCGTAATGAGGCGCCAGGGCTATTTCGTGAAGGGTTTGCTTTTGAGCGTTTACCTAGTTTTAGAGTGGCAAAATTCAACGCGTTAAAAGAAGAGTTGTTCGAAAATATTACAGATCCAAAATTATGGTTAATAGGCCACGATTACGATGCTCAGGTACTAGGTAAAGCCATTGATAACGCAAAACGTGCAGAGCTTGATGACATAATTAAATTTAAACAAAGCGATGCGACAAAGTTAACCGCAGTGGCTAAATTACCTGGTGTAGTTATTTCAAATTTACCCTATGGCGAACGTATTGGCTCTATGGCTGAGTTAGTTAATTTACACCGCAACTTAGGTGTTGGCTTTAAAAAGCATTTTAATCATTGGAAACTGGCGTTATTGGGCATGGATGAAAGTTTATTTAAACTTTTAAAGCTGGTTAAATTAAAACGTTATAAATTTAAAAATGGTCCTTTAGATGTTGAGCTTAATTTATATCAACTAGATGATAAGCAAGTCAGTTTGACTACGGATGATAAAAAAGCCCTTAATTATGAAGGTTCAATGTCGTTTGCTAATCGTCTGAAAAAAAATAAACAAGGCCTCAAAAATTGGTTAAAGCAAAATAAAGTAGATGCTTATCGTGTTTATGATGCTGATATTCCGGAATATAATGTAGCAGTTGACGTTTACAACGACAGTGCTGTAATTTTTGAGTATGCTGCACCGAAAGAAATAGATGAAAAAGTATCCGATAAACGCCTTCAAGACGTAATTAGCTTAACAGCGCAACAATTAAATATTGCACCTGAAAACATAGCTGTAAAAGTCCGTAAAAAGCAAAAAGGTGAAGAGCAGTACACACCTATGGCTAAGCAAAATAGAACCATGGTTGTTGAAGAGTTTGGTGCAAAGTTTAAAGTTAATTTATTTGACTACTTAGATACCGGGTTGTTTTTAGATCATCGTTTAGTGCGCCGTTACATCCAAGAAAATGCGAAAGACAAACGTTTTTTAAATTTATTTGCTTACACGGGCAGTGCATCAGTCCATGCAGCCCTTGGTGGTGCAAAGGCTATTACCACAGTCGATTTATCCAAAACCTATTTAAAATGGGGGCAAGATAATTTTGATTTAAATAATATCAGCAATACGCGTTACCGTTTTGAACAAGCAGACTGTCTTAAGTGGTTAGAACATGCGACTGCGCAATATGATTTAATATTCCTTGATCCGCCTACGTTCTCGAACTCAAAGCGAATGAAAGATGCGTTTGATGTTCAGAGCGATCACATTAAGTTACTCACTTGGGTTAAAAAAATTCTTAGCCCGTCTGGCACATTGATTTTTTCTAACAATAAACGCGGTTTCGTTATGGATGAAGTTGGCTTGATTGGCTTGGGTTTAAAAGCCGTTAATATTTCTGACAAAACACTGTCACCAGACTTTAAGCGTAATAAAAAAATTCATAACAGCTGGTTAATTACCCATGGCTAAATGGACGTTATACCATACGGAAGGTTGCCATTTATGTGAACAAGCTCATTCGTTAATAACACCGTTATTAACGAGTGAAAAAAGTTTACTTTTAACAGACATAATGACTGACAAGCAACTTATTGCGCAGTACCAGGTAAGTATTCCTGTTTTAGAAAATGAACATGGCCAACAACTTTTTTGGCCTTTTACTGCAGAACAAGTGCAAATCTTTTTAGCACTGGCAGATTAAGAGCATAGTAGAATTATGGATTTAATAAGAATTTCAAAAGCCCAACTCGCCTTTGGTACACATGCGTTACTTAATAACGCAGAGGCTGTTATTGAAAGTGGCGAGCGAGTATGTATTGTTGGCCGAAACGGCGCAGGTAAGTCGACACTGTTAAAAGTGTTAGACGGCCAAGTAATTTTAGATGATGGCGAAATAAACCAGTTAGGTGGTTTAAAAATATCTCGTCTTGAACAAGACCCACCAAAAGGGGCCAGCGGTACTGTATTTGATTACGTTGCGCAAGGTATGCCAGATATAGCTAATTTACTTATTGATTATCATCATGTTAGTAATGAGCTTCAAACTGAATGTACTGATCAATTATTAAATAAACTTGAGCGTTTATCGAATAAATTAGAAGCTGCGGATGGCTGGCGCTTTGATAGCCGCATTCAACTCGTTTTAACAAAACTTGAGCTCACACCCGATGCAAAACTTGAATCGCTGTCAGGTGGGTGGTTACGTAAAGTTGCACTGGCACGTGCATTAGTTAGTGAGCCTGACTTGTTGCTATTAGACGAACCAACAAACCACTTAGATATGACAAGTGTGATGTGGTTAGAGCAGTTTTTAAAAGACTTTAAAGGTGGGATTGTATTTATATCTCACGATCGTGCGTTTATTCGTGCAATTGCTACGCGTATTTTAGATTTAGATCGCGGCAAACTTATTTCATACCCAGGTGACTACGCCACTTATCTAGAACAAAAAGCGCATGATTTAAAGGTAGAGGAAAGCCAAAACGCATTATTTGATAAACGATTAGCTGAAGAAGAAGCGTGGATCCGTCAGGGTGTAAAAGCCCGAAGAACTCGTAATGAAGGTCGTGTACGTG
Source organism: Pseudoalteromonas sp. S408 (assembly GCF_005886645.1). Lineage (NCBI taxonomy): Bacteria > Pseudomonadati > Pseudomonadota > Gammaproteobacteria > Alteromonadales > Pseudoalteromonadaceae > Pseudoalteromonas > Pseudoalteromonas sp. S408. The sequence goes on from NZ_PNDY01000011.1 coordinate 57,572, forward strand.
AATTAAAACAATTACGTAATGAGCGCAAGCAACGGGTTGATCAAGTTGGTAAAACAGATTTTAATATTGAGACTGCAGACCGCTCAGGAAAGTTAGTTTTTGAAGCGAAACATTTATCTCATGCTTTTAGAGAAAAAACGATTGTAAGCGATTTTTCTACCTTAGTAATGCGTGGCGATCGTATTGGATTAGTTGGACCTAATGGTGTAGGTAAAACGACACTATTAAAACTTATGTTTGGTGATTTAGCACCTGACAGCGGGGAAACTAAGCAGGGTGTTAACTTAGAGTTTGCTTACTTTGACCAATACCGTGAAAAATTAGACGAAGAAGCAACGGTTCAAGACAATGTTGCCGAAGGAAAACAAGAAGTGATGATGGGCGGCCGCTCTCGTCATGTATTAGGTTATTTACAAGACTTTTTGTTTCCACCTGCACGAGCGAGAACACCCGTTAAGGCCTTATCTGGCGGCGAGAAAAATCGATTATTACTTGCTAAGCTTTTTTTAAAACCATCGAATATTCTGGTGTTGGATGAGCCAACAAATGATTTAGACATTGAAACACTTGAGCTGTTAGAAGACATTATCAATCAATATCAAGGCACCGTAATTATTGTAAGCCATGACCGTGAATTTATTGATAATACGTGTTCTAGTGTGTGGGCGTTTGAAGGAAGCGGCAAAGTAACAGATATAGTCGGTGGTTATAGTGACTATGAAGCCTATGTAAGTTATTTAGCAGAACAAGAAAAACAAACGGTTAAACTAAGTGTAAAAAAAGTAGAAAAGCAACCGACCCCAGTTGCAAAGCCAGCCGCTAAAACGAATAAGCTATCTTACAAATTAAAACTTGAATTAGAACAGTTGCCGAATAAAATGGAGCAACTTGAAGCTGACGTAGAAGCTCAACAAAACGTGGTAGGCGATCCTGACTTTTTTAAACAAGACAGTGACATAACAACCAAAGCATTGAACCATTTAGCACAACTTGAGTCTGACCTTGAAGCCGCTTTTGAGCGATGGGAAGAACTTGAAGAATTACAGAATCAGTAGTAAGGACTAAAATGAAATATAAATTACTCGCTGCCAGTATCTTAGCAACATTGAGTACATCAGCTATTAGTGCAACATACCAATTAAGTGAATTAGGGACTCCTGATAATGCGAAGTTTTCTTATGTTACTGATGCAAGTGAGAGTGGACACATAATTGGTTTAACAAATGGATTATATAATTTACCCATTGATATTAGCTATATAGATTTCACTGATAACCTTATAGAAAATGCATATGATAATGAAGTTTCAATTTTTGAACTGAGTGATAAGGTAATAACTTTTACACTTGATGATATTGAAAATAATAATGCAGCTTCCACTAATCCTGATGCACACAATTTTATGGTTAGGTTTTTGTCTGGTTTATCGACTAATTTTGAATATCAAAAACTAAATTCGTTTACCGGTATTAGATTTAGTGAAAATGTAGTAGTTGAACAGCCTCTTTTTGATATTGCCTCAGTAGACTATGATGGTTTAACACGCTCTACCTTTAATGTTTACAATGCAGTGAGTGAAGACGGTGTTTCAGTCGGATGGGGCAGTGCGCCTTATGATAAAGTCTCTTTTACGCCCGATGGTGAAGACGATGCTGAAATTTGGTTTACGCATGATTTTATAGAACGAGGCATTGTAATAGGTGCTAATGGTACAGAAGTGCCTCTTGTACCTGAGTTCAATGAATACGGCGGTACAAGCCGAGCCAATGATATTGTCAAAACTAATAATGGGTATATTGTTGTAGGTAATATATCAACGGATATTAATTTCGATAGATTAGAAGATATTGATGAGAACTGCGATGGCGAAGATGAACCTGTTTCTTCTTGTATTAACCTATTAAATAGTAATTTTCTTGGTGGGATTTTTAACAAGCGAGCAGTGAAATGGCAGTTGGACGCCTCCCTTAATATTACTTCTGTAGAAGAACTTGGTTTAGCTTTAACTCCTGATGAAGATGAAATAGAAGAGGACACATTTACCAGTACGGCTTTTGCAGTAAATGCGAATGGTACTGCAGTAGGCTCTTCACATACACGTTATAAAAATAATGATAATATATTCGTTACAATGCCTGTGTACTTCAAAGATGGAGAGGTTGTTACCTTTATTGAGCAAGAAAATGACTCTAGTCAAACTGGAATTTCTTCAGCAATAAATGATGATAATATCATTGCTGGTTATGCAACTCGAATAGTTGAAAACACTCGGATAAGAAAATTCTTTTATCATGATATCGCCACAGGCAACACGGTTTACCCTACAAACTTCTTTTTAGCTGCAAACTCGACTGCTAACGATATAAATAATCAAGGTTACATTGTGGGTGAGAGCGAGTTAGGTGGATCGGACAGTTCACGCGACAAAGCTGCATTTATTTATAAAATTGGTGAAGACAAAATAACCAATTTAAATGATCTTTTACCTTGTTATGAAACAGACGGTGAGACTGATTATCCATATACGGTCGTAGAAGCGAATGTTATTAATGAGAATAACGAAGTGTTTGGTGTTGCAACCAAAACCGTAGAAAAGCGTGATACGCTCGGCGGAATAGTTACCGATGTAAATGGCAATATAGAATTTGAAAGTGTAGCTGTTGCAGTTAAATTAACACCACTTGAGAATGGTTCAATTGAAAATTGTGCACCGCCAGAAGCTGAAGTTTATGAAAGAAGTTCAGCGAGTATGTCTTGGTTAGCGTTCTTGTTATTACCATTAGTTGGTTTTAGACGCATATTTCGTTTTTAAGTAAATTTTTTAACAAAAAACCCAGCTAGTCAGCTGGGTTTTTTTTCGTCTATAATAAGGTGAATACTAATGTTTATTACGAGCTGCTCTTGCATTAACAATAGAGCGACGCCATAAAATATCAATTCCAAAATAACCGACAATTGATGCTATAGAAGCGCATACAAGCGAGCCTACAAGGAATGCAGGGCCAATAGTTTCGATACTTTGCTCGAACCAAGCCCAGTTAAGCTCAAAGGCAAAGTGTTGCTCTGGCTGATTTAAAACTAGCGTACCTACGAGATAAGAGCCATAAAAAATAGGTGGCATAGTCAGCGGATTAGTGAGCCAAACAAGTGTTGCTGAGATAGGTAAGTTGACTCTAAACACAATAGCGGTTGCTGCGGCTAAAACCATTTGAAAAGGAACAGGGATGAACGCAAAAAATAAACCAACTGCAAAGGCCCCGCGTGCAGAGCGCCGGTTTAAGTGCCAAAGGTTAGCGTCTTGCAAAAGTTTACCAAAAATTTTTAACGATTTGTGATGTCTAATTTTATTCGGATCGGGTAAAAATCTTTGGATAGTTTTCTTAGCCATTTAAAGCAACCATTTACATCAGTGTGGATCAGTCTTGGTTTGGTAATTGGCTGTATTTCAACCGTGTTTTATTACGAAACGCTCGAGTTTTCTATTATTACAATCTCTATTGTAATAATAGGTGCTTATTTTAAGCCGTTTTTGTCCGTATTGTTAGGCTTTATTTTAGGTATTTGCCTAGTTGTGGTTCATTATTTTATGTTTTATGACTTTAACCACATAATAAAACATGATAAGTACGCGTATCCAGTCGAAGTTGTCATTCAAGAAGTAGTTTCAAGCAAGGCTCCACAATACATCAAAGCGAAATTAGTTAAAATTAATGGCCAATACTACTCTGATTTCACCGCACCAAGCGCGATGCTAAGTGTTAATGTAGAACAACCACTGCGTACCAATGATAAGTTTGAAGCGAGTGTTAATCTAAAAAAATTTAGAAGTACGAAAAACTTTAATGTATTTGATAATGAATTGTATGCATTCAAGCAGCGAGTATTTTTTAAAGGTAAAGTCCTTAATAAAGAGTTAAAAATTAAAAGCACTTTAGTGCAAAGCACCGTTGAAAACTACAGAAGCTTTATTAAAGTCACATATGAAAATACAACACTAAAATGGCTTTATTATGCGTTATTAACAGGAGATAAGTCGTTGATGACGCCGAGTGATAAGCAGCTTATGCAATCACTTGGTTTAAGCCATTTACTTGCCATTTCCGGTTTACATATTGGGTTGATATTTGGTTTTGGTTTTTTTATTACAAAGTTTGTATTCATACAAGTTAAATTTGTAAACAATCAAACGCTTAATTTCTCAATTGTATATAGCGTGGTAGGTTTTGTACTAGCGTTTGTTTATGTGTATTTAAGCAATTTTTTGGTTTCTGCAACAAGAGCCCTAATTATGCTTGGCTGTTATTTGCTATTGTACAATTTGCAAAGACAGCCGATGAGATGGCGCAGTATTTTATTCGCGCTTGTTATTGTACTTGTAGTTAATCCGTTTAATGTGTTGAATCCTGGATTATATTTTTCATTTTTTGCAGTCGCGGTTATATTTTTAGTTATAAAAAAAATACCTACCTTTAACAATGTATTTTTAAAAATGGTTTTTGCTCTAATTGCTATTCAGGCCACACTATTCATTAGTTTACTGCCTTTGTCTTTATATTTCTTTAATGGGGTTAGCATTGCTGGTTTAGTCATAAATTTAGTCGCTATTCCATTTCTTTCATTTATTTTAATGCCCTGTTTAATCTTATTAACGGCTATCAGTGCTGTGTTTGATATTAGTATCGCTATTATTTTTATAGATAGTGGTTTAGCGTTTATTTTCGCCTGTTTAAATAAACTACCGTCAGGTTTTGGTTGGCTAAACCTTGGCTTTATGGGGGGAGGTGTCATTATTTATGTTTATCTTACTCTTGCACTATTTTATTTTGCACCATACAAACGGCTCATTTTTTTACCCTTAACTATACTTTATATCGACTCTTTACTGACTGATAAGCCTAAATGGAAATTACATGTGTTTGATGTAGGTCATGGCCTTATGGTGCTTATTGAAAAAGATAAAAAGGGGTTTATTTATGATTTTGGGCCAAGTTACTTTAATCGTTTTAGTCGGGCTAAGAGTATTTTGTTGCCTTTTATTGAAGCAAACAACATAACAATTATTCATTCGGTCGTTAGTCATCTTGATAACGACCATTCAGGCGGTGTGATGCATTTTATCGATGCTGGGTTAAAGTTTTCATTTAATGAATTTCACCCTGATGGACCTAAAAAGAGCTGCATACAAAATGAGTTAAACATGGTGGGGCTTAAAATTAAAAGCTTTCCAACAGAGCTATTTGGTAATGAAAATGATGAATCTTGCGTGATTAAAGTTTCAGATGAGGAGCATAGCGTTCTACTAACGGGCGATATTTCAAAAAATAGAGAATTTCAGCTGGTAAACCTCAGTGATGCTTTAAAGAGCACCGTTTTACTGAGTCCACATCATGGAAGTAATACGTCATCAAGTAATGAATTTATTAATGCAGTTATGCCACAGGTCGTTATTCACTCTAGTGCTTATAAAGGACAGTGGCAATTTCCCAAAGCTGAAGTTGTTGAACGTTATAATAAAATTGATGCCTTGCAATATAGCACCGGTGTTCAAGGGCAAATCACGATAGAGTTCTATAAAGGTGATACGTCTGTTATTTCAGCAAGAACTCAGCAAAGCTACTGGTTTATAAAAGATTGACGTTTTGTTTTAGTTCAAGCAAGGATACAATAGGGGCTGTAATTGTAAAAAGAGAGTGTTATGGATCAAAGTACTACACAAATTTACAAGCGTTTAATTTCCTACGTTGGAGCCTTTAAAAGTGTAGCCGTTGTTGCTGTTGTCGGCATGATTGGATATTCAGGTATGGATGCACTATTTATTCAATTAATGAAACCATTTATCGATGAAGGTTTAAATCAACGTAATACCGAAGTATTAAAGTATGCCCCTTTTGTGGTTATTGCTTTGGTTATTGGTCGTGGTATTTTCAATTTTATGTCGTCTTATTGCCTCAGTTACGTTGGCTCGCAAGTTGTTCGTTCTTTACGCCAGGAATTATTCGACCATATTTTACATCTCCCCGTATCTTTTCATGATAAGAACTCAACGGGTGATTTAATCTCTAAAATCACGTTTGATACAGAGCAAGTCCAACAAGCGATTACTAAAGCATTATTAATAGTAGTGCGTGAGGGGGCGTTTGTTATATTTTTACTTGCACTGATGTTTTATACCAGTTGGCAGCTATCACTTATATTTTTAGTTATTATTCCTTTAGTTGCCTTAATTGTTGCCATTGTATCTAAGCGATTTCGTCATATTTCTAAAAACATTCAATCTGCTATGGGTCAAGTTACAAGAAGCTCAGAGCAAATGTTAAGCGGCCACAAAGTGATTCATGGTTTTGGTGGGCAAGAACAAGAAGTGAGTAAGTTTTCTAAAATTAATAATCATAATCGCCAGCAACGTATAAAAATGGATGCTACTAAAGCGCTGAGCGTTTCAATTATTCAAATACTTGCAGCGAGCGCTATGGCAGTTATTTTGTGGGTGGTATCAATGCCTTCAATGATAGATACAATCAGCTCAGGCGACTTTGTTGTGCTTATTTCATCTATGATGATGTTACTTCGCCCGCTAAAACAATTAGCTAATGTTAATAGTGATATGCAGCGTGGTATTTCTGCAGCACAGAGCATATTTTTAATTCTTGACGAAAACATAGAAAAAGATACAGGCACGGTATCAGTTAAGAAGGCCAAAGGTTTAATTGAGGTTAAAAATGTGACCTTTAAATATCCAACAAAAGACGAGCCTGTGTTAAATGACTTAACACTTACAATTGAGGCTGGCCAGAGCATTGCGTTAGTTGGGCGGTCGGGCTCCGGTAAATCAACAATTTCAAATTTATTGCCTCGTTACTATGATTTAGATCTACCTAGTGAAATTCTCTTAGATGGAGTTCCTCTTAGTGATTATAAACTTACGGATTTGCGCCGCCAATTTGCTCTAGTATCGCAACAGGTTGTTTTGTTTAACGATACTATTGCTAACAATATATGTTACGGAATACAGCGAGAAATTTCAGAGACTGAGTTACAAAAAGTGGCTAAGCAAGCTCACGTGTGGGAGTTTGTAAAAGATTTACCTGAAAAGCTAAATACAATGGTAGGAGAAAATGGGGTGATGCTTTCTGGTGGTCAACGTCAGCGTATTGCTATAGCCAGAGCTATTTTAAAAGATGCCCCTATTTTAATATTAGATGAGGCAACATCTGCATTGGATACAGAATCAGAAAAACTGATTCAACATGCGCTTGATGACTTAATGAAGGATAAAACATCCATCGTAATTGCACATCGGCTATCTACAATTGAAAACAGCGATAAAATTTACGTTATTGATAATGGCCGCGTTATTGAAAGTGGTGACCACACGAGCCTACTCTCAAACAATGGAACCTATTCAGCACTATGTAAAATGCAGTTTGGCGATCACTCGTGAATACCATTGAAAAAAGCTGGTATAAACCGGTTGGGCTAATAACATTACTATTGTTGCCATTGTCAGTTTTATTTTGGCTAATTTCGATTACAAGAAAGTGGTTGTACAGTGTGGGAATACTTAGGCAATTTAAAAGCAAAATACCCATAATCGTAGTCGGTAATATAAGTGTAGGTGGAAATGGTAAAACACCGTTTGTGTTATGGCTTTATGACTTTTTAACAAAGCAAGGGTTATCAGTTGGAGTGATCAGCCGTGGTTATGGTGGAAAAGCAGGTAGTTACCCTTTAATTGTTACTAATAACACGTCAGCATCTGAGGCGGGTGATGAGCCTAAACTTTTGTTTCATCGTCTTAAATGCCCAATTGCGATAGGCCCAAATCGGCAACACAATATTGAGTTACTGGTACGTGAATATAATTTAGATATCATTATTTCAGATGATGGCATGCAGCATTATAAAATGGCACGGACTATTGAATGCTGTATTGTAGATAGTGAACGGCAATTTGGAAATGGGTTATTAATGCCTGCTGGACCATTACGAGAAACCCCACAACGTTTAAAATCGGTCGATTTGGTTGTTGAAAATGGTGGACAAAGTAATAACAACTATACATTACAACCCGCAGCGCTCAAATCAGTTAAAAACTCCATCCCTGTTGCTGAATCGATTACAAAAGGCCATGCAGTTAGTGCTATAGGAAACCCTAAACGTTTCGAAAATACCCTAATAAAACAGGGCATAACACTATTGTCTTCAAATCATTTTAGAGATCACTATGCGTATACAGCTGAGGATTTCAAACAATTTGGCAACGACAATGTTCTAATGACCGAAAAAGACGCAGTTAAATGCGGCGAGTTCGCCAAAGATAACTGGTATTATTTACCAGTAGATGCAAAGCCAACACAGGCTGTAATAAACAAATTAACTTTAATATTAAAAGAAAAAGGGATCCTAAATGGCCTTTGATACTAAATTACTCGAAATAATTGCTTGCCCAGTATGTAAGGGAAAATTACGTTTTGACAAAGATAACAATGAACTAATTAGTACTGCTGCAAAATTAGCATACCCTGTTAAAGATGATATTCCGGTATTACTAGAAAATGAAGCAAGAGAGTTATCTTTAGATGAGGTTGAAAAGTGGAATTCGTAGTTGTAATACCTGCGCGTTATGCTTCAACTAGGTTACCAGGTAAACCATTGGCGGATATTTGTGGCAAGCCAATGATTCAGCACGTTTATGATAAAGCATGTTTATCAGGTGCAAGCCAAGTAATAATAGCAACCGATCATCAAAAAGTGTTTGATGCAGTAAGTACGTTTACTAACGACGTAGTAATGACACGTGAAGATCATCAATCAGGCACTGAACGCTTAGCTGAAGTGGTTGCTTTATTAAATTTAGATAGCAACACCATAGTTGTGAATGTTCAAGGTGATGAGCCACTTTTAGCACCAGATAACGTTTTACAAGTAGCTAAGTTACTTGATGAATCATCAGCACCTATGGCAACGTTAAGTGTCGCTATTGAGGATAAAGACGAAGTATTTAATCCTAATGCTGTCAAAGTTGTAAGTGATATAAACAAAAACGCGTTGTATTTTTCGCGTGCCAGTATTCCGTTTGATCGAAATGCTATGCTAGACGAAAAAACTGAATTAGAACTTTCCTCATTTCAGCGCCACGTTGGCATTTACGCATACAGAGCGGGTTTTATTAATCAATATATTGCACTTAGTGTTTCACCTTTGGAGTTATTAGAGTCATTAGAACAGCTGCGTGTTTTGTACCATGGTTATACTATTAAAATAGAGCAAGCTAAAATAGCCCCTCACGCAGGCGTTGATACCGCCGAAGATTTAGCTAAGGTAATCGCCTTTTTACAAAGCAAAAACGTGTGATCTTTGAATGAGCTTAATATTAAACGTGGTATGTAAACATGCTGATTTTTATATTATAGAAAAACCTGCAGAACTTAGCTTTCATTCAGAAGATGGGCCTGGCTTTGTTGTTTTAGCAGAGCGGCAAGTTAACGAAAAACTTTACGCAGTGCATAGATTAGATAAAGTAACGTCGGGTCTAATTATTTTAGCTAGAAATAAAGACGCTGCTGCAGATTTAACAGCGCTTTTTACACAGCATGCTATCGATAAATTTTATCTTGCTATCACAGATTCAAAACCTAAAAAAAAGCAAGGGTGGGTTAAAGGAGACATGATAAAGTCTCGGCGTGGCACTTATAAACTTTTGGTATCAAAATTAAATCCTGCGATTACTCGTTTTTATTCTATTAGTTTTAAACCAGGTTTTAGGGCGTTTATTTTAAAGCCTTTTTCCGGTAAAACGCACCAATTAAGGGTCGCTTTAAAAAGTATTGGAGCACCAATATTGGGTGATATTGCTTATACGGGGACGCAGTCCAACAGAACTTATTTGCATGCTTATGCATTGAGCTTTAATTGGAAGGGTGAACATTTACAATATATGCAATTACCAAGCAACGATGATGAGTTTATGGCTTTAGTACAACATGAAAATTTTCAAGCATGGCGCTCGCCATGGCAACTGGATTGGTAAATGAGTGAAAAAATAACTGACATCCGCTTTGGCGGTATTAAACGTTTATATGGCCATCAGCAATTTAATTGGCTGCAAGAAGCACATTTTTGTATTGTTGGCATTGGTGGTGTTGGCAGTTGGGCTGCTGAAGCACTAGCCCGTACTGGCGTAGGAAAAATAACACTTATAGATCTTGATGACATATGTGCAACAAACGTAAACCGTCAAATTCATGCTTTATCAGGTACAATTGGCCAAGCTAAAGTAGATGCGATGAAAGCTCGTTGCGAATTAATTAATCCTGAGTGCGACGTTAATGTAATAGATGACTTTATTACAATCGACAATATTAAAGAACATATTAAAGGTTTTGATTATATTATTGATTGTATCGATGCCGTAAAAGAAAAAGCAGCGTTAATTGCACATTGTAAACGAAATAAGTTACCAATTATCACAACGGGTGGAGCAGGTGGGCAAACAGACCCTGGCCAAATTACATTTGGTGATGTAGCTAAAACAACGCAAGACCCTTTACTTGCAAAGGTACGCTACATACTACGTAAGCAGTATAACTTTAGTAATAATCCCAAACGAAAGTTTAATATCGATTGTGTGTATTCAACAGAGCAATTAGTTTATCCTGCTGTAGATGGCACAGTATGTAGTGCTAAACAGGGGGCTGATGGCTCGATGAATATGGATTGCAATAATGGATTCGGCTCTGTAACTATGATTACAGGCAGTTTTGGTTTTTTTGTAACGGCCAAAGCTGTTCGTAAATTCTTAGATAAACGTAGCAGAGAGATAAAAACAATTTTAGATTAATTTTTGCTTTGCCATGGTTTGAATTTTTTCAACCATGGCTTTAATACCGTTGCCACGAGAAGGACTTAAGTGGCTTATTAATCCAAGCTTTTCGAATTCATTGTAAGCATTAACTTGTAAAACCTGTTCCGGCGTTAGTCCGTTATAAAGCGCTAGGATAAGTGCAAGTAACCCTTTAACTATTCGTGTGTCAGAATCACCTGCAACAACTAGAACGTTTTCTGTGAGGTCAAATTCTACATACATCCATACTTTACTTTCACAACCCGGTACTAAAGCATCATCAATCTTAAGCGCTGTAGGTAAGCTAGGTAATGTTTTACCAAGTAGCATGATTTCACGGTACTTTTGCTGCCATACAGATGCGCTTCTTATTGACTCACTCACCTTGTTAAATGTATTTGTCATTAGTTATCCCAAATTAGTCTAATATTGCAATGCACGCTTGAAGTGCATCTATAAACTTATCTACATCACTGTAATTATTGTAAAATGCAAAGCTTGCCCTGACACTGCCGTTAATTCCTAAGTGTGCCATTAATGGTTGAGTACAATGATGACCAGCTCTTACCGCAACGCCATAACCGTCAAGTAATGTTGCCAAATCGAACGGATGTTCGTCTTTATAGTTAAAACAAAGCGTACCAATATTATTTTTTATTGAGCTGTATAAATAAATGCCATCTATTTTAGCTAATCTTGAGTGCGCATAATTAAATACTGCTTGTTCATGTTCAAATATTTCAGCATGACGAAATTGGCTTAAGTAGCTAAGAGCTGCACCAAAAGCGGTGATCCCAGCTATATTGGGGGTACCAGACTCAAATTTAGCAGGAGCATCTCTATAGACGCTTTCATACAGGGTGACGGTTTGAATCATTTCTCCGCCCGTCTGATAAGGTGTTAAGTCGTTTAAGAGCTCATAGCGCCCGTATAAACCACCCACACCTGTTGGGCCAATCATTTTGTGGGCTGAAAAAACATAAAAGTCACAATCTAGAATTTTTAAGTTTGGTTTCAGATGCATGGCGCTTTGTGCACCATCAACAACCACAATAGCACCAAGTGATTTTGCACACTCAATAATAGCGGGCAAATCAGTAATATTGCCTAAAGCATTAGATGCATGAGAAATTGCAACTATTGCAGGCTTTTGCTTTTTGATAAATTTTAAACAGAGCTCAGTATCAAATGTTCCATCTTTGTTAAGTGGCATTGCAGCTAACTTTGCACCGGTTTGCTGGGCAAGCACCTGCCAAGGTACAAGGTTAGCATGGTGCTCAATGGGGGTAATTATAATTGTATCGTTTGCCGTGACTTGCTTACGCAATCCATTTGCGACAAGATTAATTGCCTCGGTGGCGCCTTTAGTCCATACAATTTCGCTACTGTTAACACCAAAATAAGTGGCTGTTTGTGCTCTTACATTTTCGTATTGAATTGTCGCATTTTCACTCAGGGTATGGCGCCCCCGATGAACATTTGCATTTTCATCAGTGTAAAACTTAGCAGTAGTGTCTATCACACATTGCGGTTTTTGTGTTGTTGCACCAGAATCTAAATAAACGAGCGGGCAGGCGTTAATACTTTGATTTAATGTGGGGAAATCTTGTCGCACACGCGTTATGTCAAACTTTAATTCTGGCATGGTAATATCAACCTTATCATTGTTGGCGAGGATTGTAGCCACTTTGAATTTAAACTCAAGTAGCCAAAAACAAAAAAGGCCGCAAAAGCGGCCTTTTATAGCTAAATAGTATTAGCGTTTGTCAGTAGATACGTAGTCACGGGCAGTGTAACCAGTATACATTTGACGTGGACGGCTGATCTTATGACCAGGCTGAGAAAGCATTTCATCCCAGTGAGTGATCCAACCAACAGTACGAGCCATTGCAAAAATTACAGTGAACATACTTGTCGGAATACCAATCGCTTTTAAGATAATACCAGAGTAGAAGTCTACGTTAGGGTATAGTTTCTTCTCAACAAAGTACGGGTCTTCTAAAGCAATTTGCTCAAGCTTCATAGCGATATCTAGAAGTGGATCTTGAATGTTTAACTCTTCTAAAACTTCATGACACGTTTGACGCATTACTGTAGCGCGTGGGTCAAAGTTTTTGTAAACACGGTGTCCAAAGCCCATTAGGCGGAACGGGTCTGACTTATCTTTTGCTTTAGCAACGTACTCGTCAATACGATCTACTGAACCAATTTCTTCTAACATGTTTAAACATGCTTCGTTTGCGCCGCCGTGAGCAGGGCCCCACAAAGATGCGATACCTGCCGCAATACATGCATAAGGATTAGCACCTGAAGAACCAGCAAGGCGAACTGTAGACGTCGAAGCATTCTGTTCGTGGTCAGCGTGAAGCATGAATATTTTATCCATGGCTTTAGCAGTAATTGGATTTACTTTGTACTCTTCAGCTGGAACAGAGAACATCATGTGTAAGAAGTTTTCTGCATAGCTTAAATCGTTACGTGGATATACAAAAGGTTGGCCAATATTTGTTTTATAAGCCATTGCTGCAATTGTTGGTAATTTAGCAACTAATCTAACAGCACTTGTTTTGCGTTGTTCAGCATCAGTGATATCTAGATCTTCATGGTAAAAAGAAGAAAGAGCACCAACAACACCACAAAGCATAGCCATCGGGTGTGCGTCAAAACGGAAGCCTTGGAAGAAGTTGGCAATTTTTTGATCGAGCATAGTACTGCGAGTGATTTTCTCAGCAAATGCATCGTATTGCTCTTTTGATGGTAATTCACCATTGAGCAATAAATAGCAAAGTTCGATGTAATCTGACTCTTCAGCTAGTTGCTCAATTGGGTAACCACGGTGAAGTAAAACACCTTTACCACCATCAATATAGGTGATTGCAGATTCACAAGAACCAGTCGACATGAAGCCTGGGTCATAAGTAAAGTGGCCGTGTGAACCTAACGTACGTACGTCGATTACATCTTGGCCAGCAGTGCCTTGATAAATTGGAAGTTCGATTGGATCAAGTCCATCAATATGAACTGTGGCTTTTTTATCTGCCATCGCTATGTATCTCCTATTAAGATATCTATTCTGATTTTTAGATTTTTAAAGTTCTGAAATCTGTTTTAAGCACATCTACGCATTTTAACGTGAAAGAGGGGGTTAAAGTCAATTTTTATAAACATTATGCACATTTGTATAATAAATATTCTGTATCATATAAGTATTATACTATTGGCTAATTCGCAAACATCTCTAAATAAACAAGAATTGTAAAAAGCCTTGTGGGTATATATACTAACGGAGGTTTTAAACCGTATTGTATTTGGGTAAAGATATTTTTACACCAAAAAATTTACATTAATGTGAACTTTTAGTGTTTTAATTCGTTTATCTTGATAGTTCCACCAGAAACATTTGGTGGGTTTTTAGAAAAGCAAGTAGATGAGCTCCACTGTGAGCAAGATGGGCAAGTAACTGTGAAAAAGCAAAGACCTGTAAATCTAGATCTAACAACTATATCTATGCCGGCAACGGCTAAAGCATCAATTTTTCACCGCGTCACCGGTGTTGCATTATTTTTTGCTTTAACGTTTGTCATTTGGGCTTGGTCTGAGTCTCTCTCGTCAGCTGAAAGTTTTGAATTCGTCAAGGGTCTGTTTAACGGATTTATTGCCAAATTTATAGCTTGGGGCACCATTTCAGTACTAGGTTATCACTTAATTGGTGGTATCCGTCATATGGTAATGGATATGGGACACTGGGAAGAACTTGAGTCAGGTAACCTAAGCGCTAAAATTGCAATGGCTCTTGGCGTTGTATTCGCTGTATTGGCGGGAGTGTGGATATGGTCTTAAATCAAGCAACTCTTAAACGTGATGGTGTACAAGATTATGTATCTTTACGTACCACGGCATTAATAATTAGCGCATATGCTATTTTTATTATCGGCTATTTTTTAGCGACGCCAGAAGTCACTTTCGAAGCCTGGACAGGCCTCTTCTCTAACCTAGCTATGAAAGGGTTTACGTTAGTAACTCTAATATGCATCATGGTTCATACCCGCATTGGCCTTTGGCAGGTTTTAACAGACTATGTTAAAAACTCAAAGTTACGCGCATTTTTAGGGTTTGTTCTAAACCTAATGGCCGTTGCTTACGTAGCTATTGGTCTAATTGTATTATGGGGTGTTTAAGTGAAATATTCTGTTCGTGAATTTGACGCCGTAGTAATCGGTGCTGGTGGTGCAGGTATGCGCGCTGCCTTGGCTATTACTGAATCTGGCAAAACGTGTGCATTAATATCTAAAGTATTCCCAACACGCTCACAC
Organism: Pseudoalteromonas sp. S408; assembly: GCF_005886645.1. NCBI lineage: Bacteria > Pseudomonadati > Pseudomonadota > Gammaproteobacteria > Alteromonadales > Pseudoalteromonadaceae > Pseudoalteromonas > Pseudoalteromonas sp. S408. The sequence goes on from NZ_PNDY01000011.1 coordinate 72,728, forward strand.
ACTGTATCCGCTCAAGGCGGTATTACAGTAGCGCTTGGTAATTCACACGAAGATAACTGGGAATGGCATATGTACGATACCGTTAAAGGTTCCGATTTTATCGGTGACCAAGACGCTATTGAATACATGTGTCAAACTGGCCCAGAAGCTATTACTGAATTAGAAAACATGGGTTTACCATTTTCTCGTTTTGAAAATGGCCGTGTTTACCAACGTCCGTTTGGTGGCCAATCGAAAAATTTTGGTGGTGAGCAAGCAGCACGTACTGCAGCCGCAGCTGACCGTACTGGTCACGCTTTATTACATCTCCTTTATCAACAAAATGTTAAAAACAAAACAAATGTATTCTCTGAGTGGTATGCACTTGATTTAGTTAAAAACGATAATGGTGATGTTGTTGGCTGTACTGCAATTGAAATTGAAACAGGTGAAATCACTTATTTCAAATCAAAGGCAGTTGTTCTCGCTACTGGTGGTGCAGGTCGCATATACGCCTCAACCACAAATGCTCATATAAACACTGGCGACGGTGTTGGTATGGCTACGCGTGCTGGCATATCTATGCAAGACATGGAAATGTGGCAGTTCCACCCGACAGGTATTGCAGGAGCAGGTACGCTTGTAACTGAGGGCTGTCGTGGTGAGGGTGGTTATCTTTTAAATAAAGATGGCGAGCGTTTCATGGAACGTTATGCACCTAACGCAAAAGACTTAGCATCTCGTGATGTTGTTGCACGTTCAATGATGACCGAAATACGTGAAGGTCGTGGTTGTGATGGTCCTTGGGGTCCACATATCAAGCTTAAGCTTGACCACTTAGGTGAAGAAACACTTAACTTACGTCTTCCTGGCGTATGTGATCTTGCAAAAACATTTGCTCACGTTGATCCAGCTAAAGAGCCGATTCCAGTTATACCAACATGTCATTACATGATGGGTGGTGTACCAACTAACGTAAATGGTCAAGTACTTCAAATCAACGCTCAAGGCGATGAAAAAGTAGTTGAAGGTCTATTTGCGGTTGGCGAGATTGCGTGTGTATCTGTACACGGTGCAAACCGCCTTGGTGGTAACTCGTTACTAGATTTAGTTGTATTTGGTCGAGCTGCGGGTAACTTCTTAGGCACATACCTAAGAGATGTCGAGGTATCTAAAGCGGCGTCTGAGTCAGACTTAGAAGCGTCACTTGCTCGTTATAATCGTTGGGAAAACTCAACAGCTGGGCAAGGTGAAGATCCTGTTCAAATTAAGAAAGATCTTCAACAATGTATGCAGCTTAACTTCTCGGTATTCCGTGAAGGTGACTCTATGGCTACTGGTTTACAAGAACTTAAAGAAATTCGTGAACGACTACAGCATGCACGTCTTGACGATAAGTCGTCAGACTTCAACACGCAGCGTATCGAGTGTCTTGAGCTTGATAACTTAATGGAAACAGCTTACTCAACAGCAGTAGCTGCAAACTTCCGTACAGAAAGCCGTGGTGCGCACTCTCGCTTTGACTTCCCAGATCGTGATGACACGAATTGGCTATGTCACTCAGTATATAATCCGGTTACGGATGAAATGAGTAAGCGTGAAGTTAACTACGCGCCTAAGACGCGTGAAGCATTTCCACCTAAAGCACGTACATACTAGGAGCGAGACGATGGCACAAGTACAATTTTCAGTTTATCGTTACAATCCAGATGTTGACAACGCACCTCGTATGCAAGATTACACCTTGCAAATAGACGATGGGCACGACATGATGGTGTTGGATGCACTTTTACTTTTAAAAGAGCAAGATCCTTCACTTTCATTCCGTCGTTCATGTCGTGAAGGCGTGTGTGGTTCTGACGGTGTTAACATGAATGGTAAGAATGGTTTAGCATGTATTACTCCTTTATCAACGTTGCAAAATAACGGTAAAGGTACAATAGTAGTTCGTCCTCTTCCTGGATTACCAGTGGTACGTGACCTTGTTATTGACATGAGTCAGTTCTACACTCAATACGAAAAAGTTAAACCGTATCTAATTAATGACACGCCTGCTGCTGGTGAGCGTCTTCAGTCTATTGAAGAGCGTGACAAATTAGACGGCTTATATGAGTGTATTTTATGTGCATGTTGTTCAACATCGTGTCCTTCGTTCTGGTGGAATCCAGACAAGTTCATTGGTCCAGCAGGCCTTCTTCATGCTTACCGTTTCTTGGCTGATAGCCGAGATACAGCAACAGAAGAGCGTTTAGCAGACTTAGACGATGCGTTCAGTGTGTTCCGTTGCCACAGTATCATGAACTGTGTTAGCGTTTGTCCTAAGGGTCTTAACCCGACTAAAGCAATAGGGCAAATCAAATCTATGTTACTAAACCGTTCGGTTTAATTATATAGAAACGTAAGATGGCTAGTATTAATTATTAGCCATCTTGTTATTATAACTATTAATTTCTGCGCTAAAGAAAAGGGCTTATAAATGCACGAAGGTGTGATGAAGGCATGGTTAGAATCTTCACATTTAAACGGCGGCAACGTTGCTTATGTAGAAGAGCTTTATGAAGCGTATTTAGACGATGCGACTTCTGTGCCAGATGAATGGCGAGAAGTGTTCGAACAATTACCAAAAGTTAATGGTGTGGATGTTGAAGTAAAACATTCAGAAGTTCGTGCACAGTTTGCACAGCTTGCAAAAAACAAGCATAGAGAAGTAGTGGTAGCAGAGGGTAGTGGCGGTGACCTAAAACAGGTTAAAGTTCTACAACTTATTAATGCTTTCCGTTTTCGTGGTCACCAAAATGCAAACCTAGATCCATTGGGTATTTGGGAACGAGAGCGTGTTCGAGATTTAGAGCTAGATTACCACGACTTATCAGAAGCTGATTTTGAGCGAGAGTTTAATGTAGGGTCTTTTGCGGTTGGTTCAGACTCTATGCCTTTAGGTGAACTATACCAAGCGCTTAAAACCACATACTGTGGCTCTATCGGTGCAGAGTATATGCACATCACATCGACAGAAGAAAAGCGTTGGTTACAACAGCGTTTAGAATCTGTTCAATCTAGGCCTAAATTCGAAAAAGAAGAAAAGCTACGTATCCTTAAAGGATTAACCGCTGCTGATGGTCTTGAAAAATATTTAGGTGCTAAGTTCCCAGGTGCTAAACGATTTTCACTAGAAGGTGGAGACGCGCTGGTACCTATGCTAAAAGAACTTATTCACCGCGCTGGCGAAAGTGGCCAACAAGAAGCTGTAATAGGCATGGCTCACCGTGGACGATTAAATGTTTTAGTAAACGTTTTAGGTAAAAATCCATCAGAGCTTTTTGATGAATTCGCCGGTAAGCATAAAGAAACCCTTAGCTCTGGTGATGTTAAATACCATATGGGGTATTCATCAGACTTTGCTACTAAAGGTGGCAATGTTCACATGGCTTTGGCCTTCAACCCTTCTCACCTTGAAATAGTTAATCCAGTAGTTATGGGTTCTGTACGCGCTCGTTTAGATCGTTTGGGTGACAGTACGGGAATAAAAGCGCTCCCGATCACTATTCATGGTGATTCTGCTGTAACAGGTCAGGGTGTGGTTCAAGAAACGTTTAATCTTTCTCAAACTAATGCCTTTAGTTGTGGTGGCAGCATTCGAATTGTTGTAAATAACCAAGTTGGTTTTACTACTTCTAAACAAGACGATGTTCGCTCTACAGATTACTGTACTGATATTGCAAAAATGGTACAGTCGCCTATTTTCCACGTGAATTCTGATGATCCTGAGGCAGTTGCATTTGTAACGCAGATAGCACTTGATTTCAGAAATAAATTCAAGCGTGATGTGGTTATTGATTTAGTTTGTTACCGCCGACATGGCCACAATGAAGCTGATGAGCCAAATGCTACTCAGCCTTTAATGTACCAAAAAATTAAAAAACACCCAGTTCCACGTCTGGTATATGCCGATCAGTTAATTGCTGAGGGTTCTTTTACAGAGCAGGAAATTAAAGCCCTTGCAGATGAGTACCGCAATGCATTAGATGACGGCAATTGTGTTGTATCTGAAATTCAGCCAGAAACGTCTCATTCTTCAGATTGGGCTAAATACGTAGGCCACGATTGGGATGTAGATTACGACGCAAGCGTTTCGGTAGAAAAGCTTAAAGAGCTTGGTGAAAAGGTAGCTAGTTACCCAGAACAATATAAAGCTCAATCGCGTGTTAAAAAGATTTACGAAGATCGTAAGCTTATGGCCGCTGGCGAAAAGCCGCTTGATTGGGGGATGGCAGAAACTCTTGCTTATGCAACTATCGCAACCGAAGGCACAGATATTAGAATGACTGGCCAGGATTCTGGTCGAGGTACGTTCTTCCATCGTCACGCAGTTGTTCACAGCCAGAAAGACGGTGCAACTTACCTCCCTTTGCAGCATTTAAGCGAAGATCAGGGCACGTTCCAAGTTTTTGACTCGGTACTTTCTGAGGAAGCTGTTGTTGCATTTGAGTATGGCTATGCGACTGCGGAGCCAACTTCTCTTGTACTTTGGGAAGCTCAGTTTGGTGACTTTGCAAATGGTGCACAGGTTGTATTTGACCAATTCTTGAGTTCAGGCGAGCAAAAATGGGGCCGTTTATGTGGTCTTACCATTTTGTTACCTCATGGTTATGAAGGCCAAGGTCCAGAGCATAGCTCTGCACGTCTAGAGCGCTTCTTGCAGCTTTGTGCTGATCATAATATGCAAGTTTGTGTTCCGTCTACACCAGCGCAAGTTTACGCAATGTTACGACGTCAATCGGTCAGACCTCTTCGTCGACCACTGATTGTTATGACACCTAAGTCGTTACTACGCCATCCACTTGCTGTTTCTTCACTTGAAGAACTTTCAAATGGTGTATTCCATAATATGATCGACGAAGTTGATGATATTAAATCTGATGACGTTGAACGCGTTGTATTTTGTAGTGGTAAAGTTTACTACGAGTTACTTCAAGAGCGTCGTAAGCTGGAACAAAATAATATTGCCATCGTTCGTGTAGAGCAATTATACCCGTTCCCACATGACGAAATGAAAACTATTATGGAACGTTACCAACACGTTACTGATTTTGTATGGTGTCAAGAAGAGCCACAAAACCAAGGTGCATGGTACTGTTCTCAGCATCATTTTGTTGATGCAATTCCACAAGGTGCTAAGTTAAAATACGCAGGCCGTAAAGCTTCTGCGTCACCAGCGTGTGGTTACATGTCAGTACATACTAAAGAACAACAAGCGCTCGTTGCCGACGCGCTTACTATAGAAAATAAAGGATAAGCGATGAGCACAGAAATTAAAGTTCCTGTTCTTCCTGAGTCGGTTGCGGATGCTACCGTTGCTACATGGCATGTAAGTGTTGGCGACAAAGTAACTCGCGATCAAAACTTAGTAGACATTGAAACAGACAAAGTAGTGTTAGAAGTAGTTGCACAACACGACGGTGTAATTACAGAAATATCTCAAGAAGAAGGTGCTACTGTACTTGGTGATCAAGTTATGGGCTTGCTCGGCGATGCTGATGCAGCGCCTGCGAGTGAAAGCACATCTTCAAACAAATCAGAAAAATCAGAAGACGCGCCAGCGGCGCCATCAGCACCAGCATCAGAAGGTAAAGAAGTGGATATTAAAGTACCTGTACTCCCGGAATCAGTTGCAGACGCAACAATTGCTACATGGCATGTACAACCTGGCGACGCGTTAACACGCGATCAAAACTTGGTAGATATCGAAACTGATAAAGTTGTTCTTGAAGTGGTAGCTCAAGAAGACGGTATTATGGGTGATATTATTAACGCTGAAGGCGACACTGTTCTTGGTGAACAAGTTATCGGTTCAGTTAAAGCCGGTGGCACAGCCGCAGCTCCTGCTGCAAAACAAGAAGCTGCACCTGCTGCTGATTCAGCTGACAGCTCTGATGTATTAACGCCATCAGTACGTCGTTTAATTGCTGAGAAAGGCTTAGACGCTTCTAAAATTAAAGGTACGGGTAAAAACGGTCGTGTAACTAAAGAAGACGTTGATACTTTCTTAAAAGCACCTGCACCATCAGCTAAGAAAGCAGAGTCAGCTGCTCCAGCTGCACCAATGGGTGATCGTACTCAAAAACGCGTTCCTATGACACGCTTACGTAAAACGATTGCTAACCGTCTTCTTGAAGCTAAAAACTCTACTGCAATGTTAACTACGTTTAACGAAGTTAATATGAAACCAATTATGGATCTTCGTAAGCAGTACCAAGAGGTTTTTGAAAAGCGTCACGGTATTCGTTTAGGCTTCATGTCTTTTTACGTGAAAGCAGTCACTGAAGCACTTAAACGCTTCCCTGATGTAAATGCATCTATTGATGGCGACGATATTGTATATCACAATTATTTTGATATCAGTATTGCTGTTTCTACACCTCGTGGTTTAGTAACACCAGTTCTTAAAGATTGCGATAAGTTATCAGTTGCTGAAATTGAAAAAGGTATCCGTGAACTAGCACTTAAAGGTCGTGACGGTAAGCTAACACTTGACGATATGACGGGTGGTAACTTTACAATTACAAATGGTGGTGTATTCGGCTCGCTACTATCTACGCCTATCATTAATTTGCCACAGTCTTCAATTTTGGGAATGCACAAAATCCAAGACCGTCCAATGGCAGTAAATGGTAAAGTTGAAATTCTCCCTATGATGTATTTGGCACTTTCTTATGATCATCGCCAAATAGATGGTAAAGAATCTGTTGGTTTCCTAGTAACAATTAAAGAGTTACTAGAAGATCCAACACGTTTATTACTAGATGTTTAATCTAGTTGTATAAAATGTAAGCTGTGAATGGATGTTCACAGCTTTTTTTTTGCGCCTTTGGTCGTACTGGGGTTTTCATGTTAAGCCTTGGCAACTATACTAGGTGCGCAATTTGGGATAGTTGTTTATTTGAAAAAGTATTCAGCTCTTTTAGTATAAAAAATTGGATAAAGCATCATGAATTTGCATGAGTATCAGGCAAAACAACTTTTTGCCGAATATGGTTTACCAGTTTCTCAAGGTTTCGCTTGCGATACACCTGAAGAAGCTGCAGCAGCTGCTGAAAAAATCGGCGGTGATATGTGGGTTGTTAAAACTCAGGTTCACGCAGGTGGACGTGGTAAAGCTGGCGGTGTAAAGCTAGTTAAAACTATCGATGAAGTTAAAGCGTTTGCAGCTAACTGGTTAGGTAAAAACCTAGTTACTTACCAAACAGACGAAAATGGTCAGCCAGTTGCTAAAATTTTAGTAGAAAGCTGTACAGACATTGCCAACGAATTGTACCTAGGTGCAGTAGTTGACCGTGCTTCTCGCAAAGTTGTTTTCATGGCGTCTACTGAAGGCGGTGTTGAAATTGAGACTGTTGCTGAAGAAACACCAGAACTTATCCACAAAGCTGAGATAGATCCATTAGTTGGTCCTCAAGCTTACCAAGCACGTGAACTTGGTTTCAAATTGGGTCTTAACCCAACACAAATGAAACAGTTCGTTAAGATCTTCATGGGTCTTGGTAAAATGTTTAACGATTTCGATTTCGCACTTCTTGAAATCAACCCGTTAGTAATCACAGACGAAGGTAACCTTCACTGTCTTGACGGTAAAATCGGTATCGATGGTAATGCGCTTTACCGTCAATCAAAAATCCGTGAGTTCCACGATCCATCTCAAGAAGATGCACGTGAAGCACATGCAGCAAGCTTTGAGCTTAACTACGTAGCATTAGATGGTAACGTAGGTTGTATGGTTAACGGTGCAGGCCTAGCGATGGGTACTATGGACATCGTAAACCTACATGGCGGCAAGCCAGCTAACTTCCTAGATGTTGGTGGCGGTGCGACTAAAGAACGTGTTTCTGAAGCATTCAAAATCATCCTTTCTGACGACAATGTTAAAGCTGTTTTAGTTAACATCTTTGGTGGAATTGTTCGTTGTGACATGATTGCTGAAGGCATCATTGGCGCAGTTAAAGAAGTTGGCGTAAATGTACCTGTAGTTGTACGTTTAGAAGGTACTAATGCTGAATTAGGTCGTGAAGTTCTTAAGAGCTCTGACTTAGACATCATCGCTGCTGAATCATTAACAGACGCTGCTGAAAAAGTTGTTGCTGCTGCGGAGGGCAAATAATGTCTGTATTAATCAATAAAGATACAAAAGTTATCTGTCAGGGTTTCACTGGTGGCCAAGGTACTTTCCACTCAGAGCAAGCGCTTGAGTACGGTACTCAAATGGTTGGTGGTGTTAGCCCAGGTAAAGGCGGTCAAACGCACCTTGGTCTTCCTGTATTCAACACAGTACGTGATGCAGTACAAGAAACTGGCGCAACTGCTTCAGTTATCTACGTACCAGCACCTTTCTGTAAAGATGCAATCTTAGAAGCAATCGATGCTGGCATCGAGCTAATTGTTTGTATTACCGAAGGTATCCCTACGCTTGATATGGTTGACGTTAAAGTTAAACTAGATCAAACAGGTACTCGTATGATCGGTCCTAACTGTCCAGGTGTTATCACTCCGGGCGAAACTAAGATTGGTATCATGCCTGGTCACATCCACAAGCCTGGTAAAGTAGGTATTGTTTCTCGTTCTGGTACTTTAACGTACGAAGCGGTTAAGCAAACTACAGATGCTGGTTTTGGTCAGTCTACGTGTGTTGGTATTGGTGGTGATCCAATCCCAGGTACTAACTTTATCGACGTTCTAGAAATGTTCGAAAAAGATCCACAAACTGAAGCAATCGTAATGATTGGTGAAATTGGTGGTACTGCAGAAGAAGAAGCTGCAGAGTACATCAAAGCTAACGTAACTAAACCTGTTGTATCTTACATTGCTGGTGTTACTGCACCAGAAGGTAAGCGCATGGGTCACGCTGGCGCAATCATCGCAGGCGGTAAAGGTACTGCTGATGAGAAATTTGCTGCATTAGAAGCTGCTGGCGTACAAACTGTACGTTCACTTGCTGATATCGGTAAAGCACTTAAAGAGAAAACAGGCTGGTAATCAGCTTAGTTTAATCTTTGCAAAGGCTCGCATTTAGCGAGCCTTTTTGTTTATGTACCCAATTAAAATGGGTAACTTATATGTTGAAAAAATCTAACCGTTAAATCTTGTCGTTCTTTATTTATATCTAGCTCATCACAAAGACTAAAAATCGTTTTTTCAACCTGATTCATAAATTTACCGTAACCAATTTCTTGCTTGTTTTGCTTTGTAGCAACGATTACAAAATGCATTGTTTCGACTAACTTTTTGTTATTGTAAAAATATTTTACTTGTTGCTCTTCGTTGTCTAGTTCAAAGCTTAATTTTTGAAGTTCTTCATTTCCTTCATTTATATCGACTTTGCTATTACGAATAATTGGTTTAGCACCATTTGCCACTAAAGCACCATGGGTGAGCTTATTCACTTCACAACATCGCTTAAAGCTATCTAAAAAGTAATCATAAAATTCATTAAAGTCGCCATTGTTAATTAAAGTTTGAAATTGAGTTTTAATAGCCCTTGAAACAGGAATAGAAAATGTCGCGTATGTCATCTCGGCATGGTCTTTAGGTATTTCACAGTGACGATTTTGATACCTAGGATACAAACTCCTCAATTTGTAGCCGTAGGTTTCTTTATTACCTTTATTTTTGGCAAATAAGTCATAAGTTAAATGTTGATGATCACGAACTTTAAATTGTGGTTGATCAATAAATAACTGTTCTTGCATAAGCGTTAATACTTTTTGGACTTTTCTGTGAAATACAGCGGAGTTAGCTCGTATATCATCACCCGTAGCTAAAAAGAGTAAGCGCACTTTTTTACTTTGCGTGTCGGTTGAATAATAGAGTTTGTGTGCTTCGTGATAGCGCGGGTTATAAAAAATAAGCATTTGCTTATTAGTCTCTAACTGATAAGACTCATCATGAAACCTGACAACAGGAAGTTTGTCGTTTGCTAAAATATGCACATTATGCAGCTCATATTCATCGCATGCTGCAAATAATTGTCGTGCTATTCTTTCGTAACAACAGTTTATTGAGTTAAAGCTTTCGTAAAAACTATCGTTAGGGGTAACTTCTGCAAGTAAGTAATGATTAGCACGTGCATTACTAGGTATATAAACACGGTGCTGGTTAAGTGTAGCCATCTCTTAATCCTTATAAAGTACGGTATTGACGCACTATAAAGCGCTTCTATGAATTAAATATTGCGCTAAAACAAACTTTATTCGTTAAAAACAGATTAGATGGATTAAAGTTAATCAATAAGTAAGATAAAGCGTAATCTATTGCTGTATGTTAGTGACTGTTTTTGTAATAATGCATTAGTTTTGTTAATAAGTAATATTTAGAGGATCGTACTCCTATGGCGGAAATTGAGAATCGCCCAAGTAACTTTATTAGAACCCGAATTGATGAAGACTTAGCAAGTAAAAAGCATGCTGCAACGCATACGCGTTTTCCACCTGAGCCCAATGGTTTTTTACATATTGGTCATGCAAAATCAATTTGTTTAAATTTCGGTATTGCAAAAGATTATAACGGCTTATGTAATTTACGATTTGATGATACAAACCCAGAAAAAGAAGACATTAACTACGTTAATTCTATAAAAGAAGACGTTCAGTGGTTAGGGTTTAATTGGGATGGTGAAATAAAGTATTCTTCTAATTATTTTGACACTCTATACGGTTATGCCGTTGAACTTATAAACAAAGGTTTAGCCTATGTTTGTTTTTTAACTGCAGACCAAGCACGTGAATACCGCGGCACTTTAACGGAGCCAGGTAAAAACAGCCCATACAGAGATACATCTCCTGAAGAAAACCTCGCACTATTTGAAAAAATGCGTGCAGGGGGCTTCAAAGAGGGGGAATGTGTATTGCGTGCGAAAATTGATATGGCAAGCTCGTTTATGGTGCTTCGCGATCCAATTATATACCGTGTTCGTTTTGCTCATCATCATCAAACTGCTGATAAGTGGTGCATTTATCCGATGTACGATTTTACGCATTGTATTTCTGATGCAATTGAAGGCATTACTCACTCATTATGTACTCTTGAGTTTCAAGACAATCGCCGTTTATACGACTGGGTACTTGATAACATCAGCATTGAGTGTCATCCGCAGCAAATAGAGTTTTCTCGTTTAAACCTTGAATATACAATTATGTCTAAGCGTAAGTTAAATGACCTAGTTGTTAATAATATGGTTGAAGGTTGGGATGATCCTCGTATGCCTACCATTGCAGGCCTACGTCGTCGAGGTTATACACCGGCTTCAATTCGTGAGTTTTGCTTACGAATAGGCGTAACTAAGCAAGAAAATATGGTTGAAATGGGTATGCTAGAAGCGTGTATTCGTGATGACTTAAATGAAAATGCCCCGCGTGCCATGGCTGTACTCGATCCGGTTAAAGTGGTTATTGAAAACTATGATGCCCAGAGCATAGAAACTTTATCGGTGGCTAATCACCCTAATAAAGAAGAAATGGGCCGACGTGACGTACCATTTACTCGTGAGATATACATTGAACGAGAAGACTTTAAAGAGCAGGCTAATAATAAATTTAAACGTTTAGTGCTCGATAAAGAAGTTCGTTTACGTGGTGCTTATGTCATTAAAGCTAACCGAGTTGAAAAAGACGAAAACGATGAAATAACGACTATTTACTGTACTTACGACAACGAAACGCTAGGTAAAAACCCAAGTGATGGTCGTAAAGTTAAAGGCGTTATTCACTGGGTATCGGCCTCACAGGCCATCACTGCTGAAGTTCGTCTATACGATCGCTTGTTCAATGTGCCAAATCCAGCAGCAGCTGAGGAGTTTGAAACAACATTGAATCCTGAGTCGTTAGTTGTATTAGATAATGCCAAACTTGAACCCTCATTAGCTAACTCTCAAGCAGAGCAGGGCTTTCAGTTTGAACGAACGGGTTACTTTTCACGAGACTCTAAATCAGACAATATCGTGTTTAATCAAACAGTGGGTCTGCGTGATTCTTGGTCTAAAACTCAATAGGTTGATTATTACTATACCTTTTAATTTACGGGTGTAGTAATTTAGACACAAAAAAACCTGCCATTGGCAGGTTTTTTTATAACTAAATTATATTAGCTGTTTGCGTCGCTAAATGCTTTACATGCAGCTTTGTCATCACACTCGCCGTAAAGGTATAAAGAATGGTTGGTTAATGTAATACCGTTTTCTTGAGCAATTTCAAGTTGACGACGTTCAATCATTTCATCTTCAAACTCAACAACTTTGCCACACTTTAAACAAACTAAATGATCGTGGTGAGTACTGCCTGATAATTCAAATACCGATTTTCCACCTTCAAAATGATGACGGCTTACAATGCCTGCATCATCAAATTGGTTCAGTACACGGTATACTGTTGCAAGGCCTATTTCTTCACCTAAATCCAAAAGAATTTTGTAAACATCTTCAGCACTGATGTGTTGGTTATCTGGAGATTGTAAAATCTCTAAAATTTTAATACGCGGTAAAGTTACTTTTAAACCGGCTTTTTTAAGTTCCAAGTTATGATCAGTCATTAAATCTGTCTCAATTTTATTTGGTTATACTAGACATCTTGCAAAGATGCTCACGACACATAAGCAACAAATAGGATAACGTGCATAGGCCTTAAGTGCAAAGAAGAATTGATTTATATTGCAGCAAATAAAGAAAACGCTAACTGTTTGATAACTATTTAAACAGTTAGCGATATGTTGTGTGAATTAGTCTGCGAGTTCGCTTAAACACATTTCATCGAATACCTGTGCTGACCAAGCCTTAACGCGCTGCTCAGTAAGCTCTGGTTGACGGTCTTCATCAATCCCTAAACCAACAAAGTGCTTGTCATCGGCCATGCCTTTTGAAGCCTCAAAATCGTAGCCTTCTGTAGACCAATGTCCTACAACAATAGCGCCACGCTCAGTAACAATATCGTTGATCATGCCCATAGCATCTAAAAAGTACTCAGCATAATCTTCCTGATCACCACAACCAAAAATAGCAACAAGTTTGCCTTCAAAGTCTACTTCTTCAAGTTCAGGGAAAAAGTCATCCCAGTCACATTGTGCTTCGCCGTAGTACCAAGTTGGAATACCAAATAAGATTAAATCAAATTCTGCAATCTCTTCTTTAGAGCTTTTTGCTATGTCATGAACAGCCACCAGCTTTTTACCCAATTCTTTTTGGATCATTTTTGCTACGTGTTCTGTGTTACCTGTGTCACTTCCGAAAAAAATGCCTACACTTGCCATGGATTTAAAACCTTTTATGTATCAATAGCCAATCTTTCTTGTAAAATCGTTTCAATCAGCGCACTGCGGCTAATATTTTGTGCATCTGCCATATCACTTAATGCTTGATATAACTGCGATGAAACTTTAAATTCAACACGTTTTAAACCACGTGCTTTATCTCTTTTTATTTGATTACGTTTATTAACCTTTAACTGCATATCCCGAGAAAGGGGGTTTGTTTTGGGTCTGCCTGGTCGTTTTTCGTATTCAAATAAATCAAGCGTTGTTCTATCTGTTTCTGACTTCGCCATGCCTAACCTACACCTGCGCCTTGCCAAAATACTTGAATAAGTCCTTTAGCAATAAAGCCTGAACAGCCTAAAAAGAGTACGGTCCATACTATATAGCGACCAAACTTTGGTACATTACCACTTTTAAGTACGTCTTTAATCGCCAAGCCGATGAATATCAAAATACCGGCTAAGCCAAAGTACAACCCTAGGGTATCAAATTCGTTAATTAACTGACTGACCATCAACGTATAACCTTTAAATTAAACGGCGCGTATTATAGCATAAAAATATTCATTTATTTAGTACGTACATCTAAAAACAAGCGATTAAAATAACTTTAATTTTGAATCAAAAAATCACTAATTGCTTTATTAACTGCAATTGGCTTTTGGGCATGCAACCAATGCCCGGCACCATGAATGATTTTTGCATAGGTGTTTTTAAAACGGGTAGTAATTGCTGTACGGTGCTCGGGTAAAATATAGTCAGAGTCATTTCCTTTAATGAAAAGAGCATTACATAAACAAGAATTGTTTTCATTAACGTTTGAGAGTATTTCTGAATATTTTTTATCAATAACAGGTAAGTTAAATCGCCACGTCAAGTTTCCGGCTGTATTTTTAGCTAAGCTTTTTAGTAAAAACTGACGAACTCCTAGCTCATCTATAAAAGGCTGCATTATTACATCTGCATGCTTTCTGTCTTCAATATTTTCAGAGGCAACTGCGTTAAGTGCCTTCAATATCTCAGTATGTCGTGGCGGGTAGGTAACGGGTGCAATATCCAGTACAACTAATTTTTCAATCAATTGCGGTTGAGTTAATGCAAGTTCCATTGCCACTTTACCCCCCATCGAATGGCCAATTATATGTGCTTTGTCTATATTTAAGTGTTGTAGTAACTCCACAATGTCTTTTGCCATAGCAGGGTAATTCATCTCGTCACTGTGAGGTGATAGGCCATGATTACGCAAATCTACATTAGTGACTGTAAAGTTTTCACTTAAAGGCTTAGCAATTACGTTGAGGTTTTCTAAAGAACCAAAAAGTCCATGTATTAAAATAACATTTGGACCTTGCCCAAGTTGCTTATAATTTAGCTTCATACATTGCTCCTACAAATATTGACTTAGTTTGCCGAGCTATACATAAAAAAGCAAAAAATAGTGCCTTTTAAACCAATTTATCAGATAGATCTGCTAAAACTTAACCTATCGATCTAGTAAAACAGGCTTAATCGGGTATGTATGCTTGAAATGATTGGGAGTGCTTGTTGTAACTCGCATTTATTATTGGATTGGGTATAATCAGGCGTGAGAAAAAAATGTGACCCGTAATGACAGGAAGACCATGAAACAAATCGACATAGACGACGAGTTATATCAATACATTGCCAGCAACACGCAAAGTATTGGTGAAAGTGCATCCACAATTTTGCGTCGTTTATTAAATATGAGCGGCGAAAAACAATTAACCGCCGACGTAGAAATAATAAAAAATCAACAATTAACCACTGCATCTGCGGCATCTTCAGTATCTGTTGAGCCAGAGCTTCAACAAGCGGACACTGAGACCCCCAAAACTGTCACACCAGTGAAGCAAAAAAATGCTAACGTTTTTAATGTACTAAATAAAGAAGAACTGGCAATGCAGAAAGGCGTTGTGGGTCGTTTTTTGTTTATTTTAAGTGCATTTTATCGCACTCATAAATCTGATTTTTCGGCTGTGCTTGATATTAAAGGCCGCGACCGTGTTTACTTTGCAACAAGTAAAGAAGATTTAGTAAATAGTGGAAGTAGCATGAATCCAAAAAATATCACCGACAGTGAATATTGGGTTATGACTAACTCTAATACAACACGCAAAAAGATGATGCTTCACGAAGTTGCGCTTTGCCTAGGATACAGTGCAGAGCAAGCTGAAAAAATTCGCGATTACCTGTAAGGAAATATAATGGCTATTCACTCAGGCGCAGGCAAAACTGCACCACAATCGGCACTTGTTAATGTTCCTAAATTAGTTTCGGCCTACTATTTAAATGAGCCAGATTTAGAGCAAAACCCAGAGCATTGTGTTGCCTTTGGTACATCTGGACACCGCGGTTGCTCATATGATGTGAAATTTAATGAATCCCATATTTTAGCAATTACCCAAGCAATTTGTGATTACCGTAAGCAAAACGATATTTTTGGACCGTTATTTTTAGGTAAAGATACACATGCGCTTAGTGAAGCTGCGTTCAACTCTGCAATAGAAGTGCTTGTGGCTAACGAAGTACAGGTAATTACTCAGCAAGACGGCGACTTTACACCCACTCCTGTTATTAGCCACGCGATAGTTTGCCATAACAAACTTAATCCAAATGAATTGGCTGATGGTATTGTTGTTACGCCTTCGCATAATCCTCCTGAAGATGGTGGCTTTAAATATAACCCACCTAACGGCGGGCCTGCTGATACAGACGTAACAAACTGGATTGAAGACAGGGCTAACAAATTATTACTTGAAGATTTAGTTGAGGTTGAATTATTTCCATTTGCTAAAGCTTCTCGTTCAGGTTTTATTCGCTACGAAGATTTAATGACGCCGTATATTAACGATTTAGAAAATATCGTTAATCTTAAAGCGATTAGTGATGCAGGAATTAAAGTGGGCATTGACCCACTAGGTGGTTCAGGAATTAATTTTTGGCCTGTAATTGCACAAAAATACAATTTAGATTTAACCGTAGTAAACGACAGTGTCGATCCGCGTTTTGCATTTATGCCACTTGATAAAGATGGCAAAATCCGTATGGATTGCTCATCACCTTACTCAATGGCTAACTTAATTAAATTGAAAGATGATTTTGATATAGCGATTGGCAACGACCCTGATTACGACCGCCACGGCATTGTTACTCCAGATGGTTTAATGAACCCTAATCATTTCTTAGCTGTCGCTATTGATTACTTATTAAAACACCGCGAGTGGGATAGCAGCGTAGAAATAGGCAAAACACTCGTTTCGAGCTCGATGATTGATCGTGTCGTTGCGCGTAATGCGCGTAAAGTAAAAGAAGTGCCAGTAGGCTTTAAATGGTTTGTTGAAGGCCTTAATAAAGGAAATCTTGCTTTTGGTGGCGAAGAAAGTGCAGGCGCTGCGTTTTTACGTTTTGATGGCAGCGTATGGTGTACCGACAAAGACGGATTTATCATGGGGCTACTTGCAGCTGAAATACTTGCAGTAACCGGTAAAACACCATCAGCGCTTTATAAAGAGTTAGAGCAAGAGTTTGGTTCCCCACTTTATAAGCGTTTAGATGCACCAGCAAGCAGCGCCCAAAAATCGCGCTTAAAAGCATTAAGTGCAGACGATGTAAAAGCCGATACATTAGCTGGCGAGCCTATTTTACAAAAGCTAACTCATGCCCCAGGTAATGATGCGGCCATTGGCGGCTTAAAAGTTGTTACAGAAAACGGCTGGTTTGCTGCTCGCCCATCGGGTACTGAAGATATTTATAAAATATACCTAGAATCGTTTAAAGGCGAAGCACATTTAGCTCTTTTAGAAAAAGAAGCTAAAAAGTTAGTTGACTCAGTAATTAGCTGATACCGCTTAAACTATGTAAAAACGGCTGAATTATTCAGCCGTTTTTTTGTATCTCTCACACTATAAAGGGCTTTTATTATGTCAGCCACACCCGATTATTTAAATTTATTACAATCAACCGGTGATTTTCTAACCATTAGCCGAAATAACGAATGGCATTTAGCGCCTAGCCACTTTATGCTTAAAAATGGTACCCAAGTTAATGTTCACGATACGGGCGTTATTGAGTTTCAGCCTGCGCTCACTACATCAAAAGATATTGTGTTATCAAGTGCCGTACACGGTAACGAAACAGCGCCTATTGAAATTTGTGATGAGCTAATAAAACAAATTATTTTGCAAAAGCTTGAGCTTAAACAAAGAGTGCTTTTTATATACGGTAACCCTAAATCTATTAATATTGGTTTGCGTTTTGTAGAAGAAAACCTTAACCGTTTATTTAATGGCCACCACACAGTTGATGGTATTGAAATGAACGACGAACGTGTTCGAGCGGCAAAACTTGAAGGTTATGTAAGTGACTTTTTTGCTAGAGGCGAAAAGGGCAGTGAGCGTAGTCATTACGATTTGCATACGGCTATACGCGGGTCTAAAAATGAAAAGTTTGCCGTGTATCCATTTTTGCATGGTAAACCATGGAAAAAATCACAGCTACAGTTTTTATTAAGCTGTGGTGTAAATACCGTTTTAATGATGAAGTCGCCAGCAACCACATTTAGTTATTATTCATCGTTTGTACATGGTGCAGATTCGTTCACAGTTGAGCTTGGGCAAGTAAAACCATTTGGGCAAAACGACATGACTCGTTTTGAAAAAACCAAAAAAACGTTAATTGCATTAATTAGTCAAAGTGAAGTTGAATACCCGCATTTTAATGCAAAAGACTTTGAGCTGTTCGCTGTTCACCGTACAATTAATCGCACTCAAGATAATTTTAGTTTCCCTTTTTCTGATGATGCAGAGAACTTTACTGGTTTTGCAAAAGGAGAACTCCTCGCAACAGACGGTGATACTCCCTATTATGCAGACGTTGAAGGCGAGGCCATTATATTCCCAAATGCAAAAGTAGCACTAGGACAACGTGCATTATTAACAGTTGTTCCAATGGAAATAGACAGTAACTTTGTATAATTAAACTCATTAGACCTCTTTAAGCCGCAAGTTAACTCACTGATTACTATAAATTTAAGTAGCTGTATTGTTAACTTGCCACATATTTAACCAATATTTACTTTTGTTTCGTCACAGATTTGTTGAATAACACTTTACGTTAACGTAAAGTGTTGGCAGCTTTAATTAAATATAGTGCAGATATTGCAAAGTTTATTCAGCAATAATCACCCATAATAATAATGTAATAGGGGCACTATGTTACTGACAACAACAGAAGGTAGGTTATGAGTAATCCAAATAACGTATCGCTGAATATTAACCATACGCTTGAATTTATTGACGGCAATGCGCTTAATATTCCAACCCTTAGTATTTTAACTGAGGATGGCGACATTCACCCAAGTGCGACAGCACCCGCTATTTCAAAACATACTGCAATTAAACTTTATGAAACTATGCGTTTTATACGTTTATTAGATGAGCGTATGCAAGGTGCTCAACGTCAAGGGCGTGTAAGCTTTTATATGCAATGCTTAGGCGAAGAAGCTGCCGTTACGGCATCTGCTGCTGCGCTTGATCAAGAAGACATGATAATGGCGCAATACCGTGAGCAAGCTGCACTTCATTACCGCGGTTTTACGCTAGACCAATTTATGAACCAAATGTTTTCAAATGAATTAGATTTAGGCAAAGGTCGTCAAATGCCAATTCATTATGGTTCTAACGAATTAAATTATATGACAATTTCTTCTCCACTTGGCACACAAATACCACAAGCGACAGGGTATGCATATGGACAAAAAGTAAAGCATATAGATGCAAAAACAGGCGAACTTGCAAGCACCATTGACAACGTGACTATTTGTTACTTTGGCGAAGGCGCTGCATCTGAAGGTGACTTTCATGCCGGATTAAACATGGCTGCAGTGCATAAAGCACCCGTGATATTTTTTGCACGTAACAACGGTTATGCTATTTCGACCCCAGCAGATGAGCAATTTAAAGGTGATGGTATTGCTTCGCGTGGCGTGGGTTATGGCATAAAAACAATTAGGGTAGATGGTACAGACGCACTAGCTGTGTTTGCAGCAACGCAAAAAGCCCGTGAAATTGCCTCTACACAAGGCGAACCTGTTTTAATTGAATCAATAGCTTATCGTTTAGGTGCGCACTCTACGTCAGATGATCCAAGTGGCTATCGTTCAAAAGACGAAGAAGCGAATTATAAAACCTGCCCAATAGAAAAATTTAGAAAGTGGCTAGTAAAACAAGAGTGGCTTAACGAAGAAGACGATTTAAAAGCGAAAGAGTCTATACGTGAAGATATTTTAGCCGCCCTAAAGCGTGCAGAAGTAGTGCAAAAGCCTGCTTTAGAGGAATTGGTGTCAGATGTTTACGACACACCTATCCCATCACTTGTTCGTCAATATAATGAACTAAAAGAACATATACAAAAGCACCCAGATGCTTACCCAGTTACTGCAGGGAGAATTAAGTAATGGCTAAAATGAACATGCTACATGCAATTAATTCTGCTCTTGATATAACCATGAATGAACACCCGCAAGCGTGCATATTTGGCGAGGATGTCGGGTATTTTGGCGGTGTATTTAGAGCAACCTCAGGTTTGCAAGAAAAATACGGTAAACACCGTGTATTCAACACGCCTCTAACAGAGCAAGGTATATTGGGTTTTGCCAATGGTTTAGCGGCTTTTGGTGCACCAGCACTAGCAGAAATTCAATTTGCAGATTATATCTTTCCAGCATTTGACCAAATAGTAAACGAGTCGGCTAAGTTTAGATATAGAAGCGGAAACGAGTTTAATGTTGGTAACTTAACTATACGCACCCCATATGGTGGTGGTATTGCAGGTGGTTTGTATCATTCGCAATCACCAGAAGCTTACTTTGCACATACGCCTGGTTTAAAAATAGTCGTACCACGTAATCCATATCAAGCTAAGGGTTTACTGCGTGCAAGTATTAAAGATGACAATCCGGTTATATTTTTTGAGCCCAAACGTTTGTACCGCGCATCGACGGGTGAAGTACCTGAAGAAGATTATTCAATAGAGTTAGGTAAAGCTGAAGTTGTGCAAGAAGGTACTGACATTACAGTCCTTGCTTGGGGCGCTCAAATGGAAATTATTGAAGACGCTGCAAAACAAGCAAGCGAGCAAGGCATAAATTGTGAGGTAATTGATTTACGCAGTATTTTGCCGTGGGATATAGATACGATTGCTAAATCAGTGACTAAGACAGGTCGTTTGGTAATAAGCCATGAGGCACCTATTACAAATGGGTTTGGCGCAGAGATTGCTGCTTCAATTCAACAAGCATGCTTCCTCCATTTAGAGTCGCCTATTCTACGTGTGTGTGGTTTAGATACACCATACCCATTGGCACTAGAGAAAGAGTATGTGCCTGATGCGCTCAAAGTGTTAGCCGCAATTAAACAATCAATGGATTTTTAGGGGATACCATGGCTAAAGATTTTATATTACCCGATATTGGTGAAGGCATTGTTGAGTGTGAAGTGGTTGAATGGCTGGTACAAGAGGGTGATAGCGTTTGTGAAGATCAACCTATTTGCGATGTAATGACTGATAAAGCACTGGTACAAATACCTGCTGTGCACGATGGAGTAATTACAAAGCTCTACCATCAAAAAGGCGAAATTGCCAAAGTACATGCACCCTTGTTTGCAATGAATGTAGCTGGCGAAGAGGCCAGTGTTGAAAAACAACAGCCCAGTAATGCACCACAAAGCAACAATGGTGCAACTGAACAATTAGAAGATTTTATTTTACCAGATATTGGCGAAGGGATTGTCGAATGTGAAATAGTCGACTGGTTAGTCGCCGAAGGCGATGAAATTGAAGAAGATCAGGCTGTTTGTGATGTAATGACTGATAAAGCCCTTGTGCAAATACCAGCAAAATACACAGGTACTGTTCAAAAGCTTTATTATCAAAAAGGTGAAATAGCTAAAGTACATAGCCCATTGTTTCAGATGACTATTGCTGGAACTGCACCTAAACAAAATATAGATGTAAACCAAGCCGTAGTAAAAGCGCAAACAAATGCAGCAGAGCAAGCAGCACCAGTAAAAGTGAATAAACCAGTAAAAGTGGTCAACACAAAAGCGGTTGCATCACCGGCTGTTAGACGTAAAGCCCGTGAGCTTGATGTTGATTTAACACAAGTACCGGGTAGTGGTAAAAATGGACGTATCTATAAGCAAGATATAGAAGAGTTTATTAAAGGTGAAGTACCAAACAGTATTGATACGTCACCACTTAATGCCAATGTAGTAAACACAGAAAGTAAAACGCAGACCCCTGGTGTGCGTGTCGAGCCAATTAAAGGCATAAAAGCGGCGATGGCAAAACAAATGGTTGCTTCTGTTTCAACGATTCCACATTTTACATTTTGTGATGAAATAGATTTAACAGACCTTATTGCACTAAGATCTTCAATGAAGGAGCAGTATAAAGCACAAGGCGTTAAACTCACTATGATGCCTTTCTTTGTTAAAGCCCTTTCGCTTGCGATGAAAGAATTCCCGGTTCTTAATTCTAAAGTAAATGAAGATTGCTCAGAACTTACTTATTTTGACGATCATAATATTGGTATAGCCGTCGATTCTAAAATTGGCTTGCTGGTACCAAATATTAAGTCGTGTCAAAGTAAAAATATTGTTGATGTGGCCAATGAGCTTACACGGCTAACTGAGTCTGCTCGCGAAGGGCGAGTACCACCTGAAGACTTAAAAGGCGGTACTATTAGCATTTCAAACATAGGTGCAATTGGCGGCACAATTGCCACGCCAATTATTAATAAACCAGAAGTTGCCATTGTAGCGCTTGGGAAATTGCAACACCTACCACGCTTTGATAAAAACGGCCATGTTGTAAGTAAGGCAATAATGCAAGTTAGTTGGTCTGGCGACCATCGCGTTATTGATGGCGGAACAATTGCTCGCTTTAATAACCTATGGAAATCGTACTTAGAAAATCCGTCGGCAATGATGATGGCAATGAGTTAAAAATTAAACTTATAAAAAACCAGCAGTTTGCTGGTTTTTTGTTTTAAAAGAGCCTGTTTTTATTTAAGATACAAGTGTTGCTAGAAAGTAATAAAACTAACCCCGTTAGGGAATATAAAAAATAACACTAAGGAAATATTATGGAACATTATATGAATGCACTGCGTAGCTACGCAGATTTTTCAGGACGTAACCGCCGCAAAGCATTTTGGATGTTTTACTTAATCAACCTTTTGATATCTATAGCTCTGGGCCTGGTTGATGAGCTGATGGGCGTAGCTGTGATTGGCACTATTTATAGCCTAGCATTGTTAATACCTCAATTAAGTGCTGGCGCACGTCGTTTACACGATACTGGTCGCTCTGGCTGGTGGCAGTTACTTTGGTTAGTGCCAATCATAGGTTGGATTGTATTAATTGTATTCCTTGCACAAGACTCACATGAAGGCGAGAACGATTATGGCCCTAATCCAAAAGAGTTAGCTGCAGAACCTGCTGCTGTATAAAGTAAAGTTTTAACCTAAAAAAGCTCAGCGTTCGCTGAGCTTTTTTATGCCTAAAATTTAATACGAAATAAAATATAAACCATAGCCAACCCCCAGAGCAGGAAGTGCTGTATATAAAGTGGCTATTATTGCGGCTTTTGGGGCTAACGCAATTGCAGGAAATAACGCATCTCCGTCGTTTGAAATTGCATTGGCTGTTAAAGCACTAAATGGAATGATGCCCTGTATATAAAGCGTGGTGACAATTATTTGCGGCCCACAACCTGGTAAAAAACCAATGAATACAGCAATCAGCGGTGCTAAATAAGCGTAATGGGCAAACCATGTTTTTAAATCAAGTCCGGCTACATTTACGAGTATTTCAAATAACATAAATGATGCCACTACCCATGCAGTCACAAAGTGTGTGTCTTGGAGCACTTTAATCACTTTAGAGGGTGGATTACACTCATCCTCCTCACTGGTAATTTGTTTATATGTTTCGCCTTTAGACGAGTAAGCCCATACCGTGACAATAAACAGAGCCATGCCCGCACCAAAAAAATGTATACCAGTGTTTGTGTACTCTCCAAATTGATTAAAGTCCACTTTAAATGCGATTAAAAACGCGATGATTAAACTTGGAAAAATCGCCAACATCCAAATAGGCTTACTGACTCTGATAATGTGGGTAGGCAATATTTTAACTTGGCGCGTTTGTTCTGTTAAAGAAGGGCGTAAAAAGTCGTGTTTATGAACTGTATTAACAACAGCACCACATATTGTTCCAACAACTAATCCTATAGCCATTATTACAGCGCCCTCAGAAGGGCGTGTAGCTAAAAGTAAAAATGCAGCATCGCCCATTGTCGCTGTTAGTACGGCAACAATTGCACCAAAGCTTGCTTGGCCTTTGGTAAATTGTGTAACCACTATTATAGCGCCCCCGCAGCCGGGTAAGGCACCTAGTAAAGCCGCAAAAAAGACCTCTAATGCCGGTGACTTGGCACTTAGATAACTAAGCTCCAATTGAGGTAAACGCTCAATAGCGAAGTAATAAATCAGTAACGTAGCAGCAACAAATACACTGACTTGAAAAAACGCGTCGCTTAGTGCGGTAATGGCAATATCACGAAGTGATGGCACAGCAAAGCATATCAACAAAAAAAGAGGGAGTAATAAACGTTTATTTTGGCTAACAAAGCGTTTTGAAGCGGGCGTAATTAGTCCTATTTGTACTATCGAGGTCATACAGTGTTACCAATTTAATAAACAGGGTAACACTGTATATTTTTAGTAAATGATAATCAATATCATTTGTTTATTTAAATCGATTACTCACTTTGAGTTTTTCGATGTTAAATTTTAGGCTGTTTGCGTTGAAATTCTGAGTTTGTATTCCAAGTAGGCCATTGCTTTTGCTCAGAAATATCAAAACCGACTTTATAAAATAATTGTAAGTCTTGAACAGCGCCCGATAAATCCCACTCATCGCGGTAACGGTCACAAGGCTGGTGGTAACAGCCGCGTAATACTAAGCTCATTCGTTTACGATAATTGGCTGTTTCTTCATCCGCTGCTTGTGTACCACCACCAGCGTACATTGCAGGTATGCCCATGTTAGCAAACGCAAAATGATCAGAACGGTAATAACCACCCGACGATGGTTTAGGATCGCCCGATAAAGTTCTGCCTTGATCTTTTGCTGCATTCGCTAAAAACTCATCCATTTGAGACTTACCAATGCCTACCACGCTCATATCTTTCACTTTGCCTAATAAATTTAAGCTGTCCATGTTGATATTAGCAACCGTCTTGTTTGCGGCAATAACAGGGTTTGCGGCGTAATACTTAGAGCCAAGTAACCCTTGCTCTTCTGCGGTTACTGCTAAAAATGTCATTGAGCGGCTAGGGTGCTTAGGTAATTTAGTAAATGCCTCTGCAACTTCTATTAAGCCTGCAGTACCCGTTGCGTTATCGTGAGCACCGTTATAAATTTGGTCACCTTTGCGGCTTGTATCTGTGCCTAAGTGATCCCAATGCGCTGAATATATTACATGCTCATCTGGCATTTCGCTGCCCGGTAATGTCGCAATAAAGTTGTAAGACACTGACGTTTTAATTGTATTGCTGACATTAACAGATGCGGTTAAATCACCCATATCAACATTATAAGCACCTTTAGCAGCATTTTGTTTAACGGTATCAAAATCTAAACCAGCTTTACTGAAAAGCTCTTTAGCTACATCAGTTGTTACCCAGCCTTCAACAGCAACGCGATCCATATTGTTGTTTTCTTTTTGAAAACCAAATTGCTCGCCACTCCACGAGTTCTCTACAACCGACCAAGGGTATGAAGCGGGGGCTGTTTCGTGAATAATAATAGCGCCTGCAGCACCTTGGCGACTTGCCTCTTCATATTTGTATGTCCAACGACCATAATAAGTCATGGCATCGCCGGTAAATAAAGCTGGATCTTTAGTTGCAAAACCAGGGTCGTTCACAAGCATGACCACGGTTTTACCTTTCACGTCAATTCCTTCGTAATCGTTCCAGTTATACTCTGGTGCATTAACGCCGTAGCCTACAAAAACAAGCTCAGAGTTTTCAATGCCTTCTTTTTCACTAATGCGGCTACTGCCCATAACCATGTCTTTTTTG
The DNA here is from genome assembly GCF_005886645.1 of Pseudoalteromonas sp. S408. Lineage (NCBI taxonomy): Bacteria > Pseudomonadati > Pseudomonadota > Gammaproteobacteria > Alteromonadales > Pseudoalteromonadaceae > Pseudoalteromonas > Pseudoalteromonas sp. S408. The sequence continues at coordinate 98,168 of NZ_PNDY01000011.1, forward strand.
TATTGGTAATCTTTGCCACCAATTGATAAAACCATATTTGAATCAGCTTCAAGTGATACAAGTGGTACTTCTTGTAAAAAGCTATTTCCATTGCCAGGCTCAAAACCCAATGCTTTAAATTGATTTGTTAAATAATCTAATGTTAGCTTTTCGCCCGGTGAAGAAGGTGCACGACCACCAAATTCGTCAGATGCCAATACTTTTATGTGTTTTGCTAACTCATCGGCTTTAATACTGTTATAGCCATTGGTAACATCTGATGGAGTAATGCTTGTTGTTGCACAGCCAGCTAAAACAGCGCCAGCAAGGAGTGTAAGAGAAAAATTGCGTTTCATATTAACTCGATTATTGTTTTAAGATTAAATTAGTATATTAACTTCTATTAAGTAGGGCTAGTTTTTGCGGTAAACTGTTACAAAATTAAAGGCCTATACAAGTTAGAAAGTTATAATAATGAAGCGTTTTACTCCTCCTGAACAATGGCAACCCAATTGCCTAAGAACGGGTGCATTCGATCACCTAAACAGCTTGTTTAAACTTAGCGAGCAAACTCAATGGCCTTCACCAAAATGGTTTACTCCTTATTTAAACGCAACGAACGAAAATAATTTACCCATACAGTTTGTTGACGACGCCAAAATAGACTTTGCAGATCGCTACTACGAACAAGTTATTTTTGAAACCGGTGAAGTCCCCACTCGTACAGAAAATTGGCACGACCTATTTGGTGGACTTATTTGGTGTTTATTTCCTAAAACCAAATCACTTATAAACCAACGTCATGTTCAAGACATTGCCGAATATGGTTTAACTAAGCGCACAAAACATCGAAACGCACTAACTCTATTTGATGAATGTGGTGTTGTAGTTGCCATTAGCAACAGTAAATGGCAAATCTGGCTGCGTGATCATCAATGGCAAAAAGCATTTGTAGAGCACCGGCATGAGTGGGGAGAGTCAATTCAGGCTTTTATGTTTGGTCACGCAAATTACGAAATGCTTACTCGGCCCTATATTGGGCTTACAGGAAAAGCATTGTTTATAAATGTGCCCGATGAAATATTTTGTAAAGATTTAGCAACGCAATACCAGTACCTTGATCAAGTACTTTATGAGAAGATTAAAGTAGATCATTGCTTAGCAGATAACTCACAGCTTTCGCCATTACCATTATTAGGTGTACCTGGCTGGCATGAAGACAATGAAAACGACACATTTTACAATAATACGGATTACTTTAGACCCAAACGAAGGACATGCGCATGATAGAAGTTGCCGGGCTTAAAAAACGTTTTAAGCTAACCAAAGACCATAAAAAAAATAAAGTAGATGATATCGATCCGCGTGAAGATAAAGACTACTTTCATTCAGTCCGAGACGTGAGCTTTCGCTGTGCTGAAGGCGAAGTATTAGGGTTGTTAGGCCCTAATGGCGCAGGTAAAACAACCACGTTAAGAATGATCTCAACGGCGTTAAAGCCCGATGAAGGCTCTATTACTATTGCTGGCAACGACATTGTTAAAAAACCTCTTTTAGGACGCAAGTCTATCGGCTTTTTATCAGGCTCTACTGGTTTATACGGGCGTTTAACTGTAAAAGAAAATATTGAATATTTTGCTAAACTCCACGGGATGAAAAAAAGCGATATAGCCTCACGTTGTGATGAGCTTTTCACGTTACTTGATATGCATAAATTTATAGATAAACGTGCTGAAAATTTATCAACAGGTATGAAACAAAAAGCAAATATAGCCCGTGCAGTTGTTCATCGCCCAGCGGTGGTTGTGCTCGATGAACCCACAACAGGTCTAGACATCATGACCACACAAACAGTGATCGAATTTATCAAAGGTTTAAAAGCACAAGGTACGCCGGTTATTTTCTCAACTCATCATTTAGATGAAGTTGCATTGTTATGTGACCGCGTAGCGGTAATTAACGAAGGCATAAGCTGCTTTGATGGCACCGTTGAAGCGTTTAAACAAGCCGGAAACAGTGAAGAGTTAAACCAAGCGTTTATGAACATATTAACGGAGAAACATAATGTTTGAAGTATATAAAAAGGAATTAAAAGAGCTCCTTCGCGACAAGAAAACGCTGATGTTTGTTGTGTTATTGCCAGTACTTATTTTTCCAGTCATTTTTGCTATTGTAGCATTTATTGGTACGCAAGCAGCTCTTGATGCCGATCAAAAAGTGAATACATACGTAATTATTAACGGCGAATACGCACAAGAATTTACCGACAAAGTGTTTTACCACAAAAGCTTTGAACTTTATAAAGGCAGTAAAACCTTTAATACAATAGAAGAGCTCAAAGCAGGTGTTACTGCCGGTGACATAGATATGGGTATTTACTTGCCAAGTAATGCCGTAAAAACGCTCGACAACGGCGAGCAAAGTAAATGGCAAGTTGTATTTAACGATGCTAAATCAATAAACTTTTTATTTGATCGGGTCAAAGAGCTAGCGCAAGAATACAGCGACGTATTACAAGCCGAAAAGTTAAAAAGCTTTGGGATAGAAGAGTCTGCGCATAAATCTATTCTTAACCCTATTGAAGTTGTGAAAGTAGATACAGCCGATAAACGTGAAAACTTAGGCGAAAAAATAGGTGCCTATTTACCTTATTTACTTATCCCATTGGTTTTAATGGGAGCTACTTACCCAGCAATTGACTTAGGTGCCGGTGAAAAAGAACGCGGAACATTAGAAACATTGTTACTTACACCCATAACACGCACAGAGCTGGTACTTGGTAAGTTTATTACATTACTGACTACCTCTATTGCATCAACCACTATTACGGTTGTGAGTATGGGGTGTTGGGTTGCAGTGGCACTGGCGTTTGCAGACTTAGACTTTATTAAAACGGCCTTTAGTACCTTGGCGGTAACTGATTTACTGATGATTTTTGTATTATTACTTCCACTGGCTGCCATATTTTCTTCTTTAGCGTTAGCTATCTCAATTTATGCGCGAACGTTTAAAGAAGCACAAAATTATATGGCTCCGTTAAGTATGGGTGTGTTTTTCCCTATCATTATTTCAATAATGCCAAATATGGAATTGACAGCTAAAACCGCATTTATCCCGGTCACTAACGTTGCATTAGCCATTAAAGACATCATTAAAGGCACTGTTGACTACACCTTTGTAGGGCTAATATTTTTAGCAACCGTACTTATTGCAGGGGCGCTACTCGCATTTTGTGTTAAATGGTTTAACCGAGAAGATGTACTATTTAGATAGTGTTTCAGTTTGTAAAAAAGCATCACTTAAGTGGTGCTTTTTTGTTTTAGAATCAAGGTAAGGATTAAAACGTATTACGTGTACTAAAGTCAGCAGTTATTATGCTGCTGACTTATTGGATTTTGACGTGTTATCACTCATTAGTGGCGATGATATGTTAGAGATGTCGGCGCTGTCTAAAATTGCATGTGTGTCTGACCAGTGAAGTAGTTCTATTTTACCGTCAGCTTGTTCTACTAATGCAGTACAGTTTTCTATCCAGTCTCCGTCGTTGCAATACACTATGCCGTCGCACACTTTTATTTTAGGGTGGTGTATATGCCCACAAATAATACCATCTACATTTTGCTTTTTAGCTTCATGAATAGCGGCGTCTTCAAACGCATTTATTGCTTCACGAGCTTTATGAACCCGTGCTTTTATCCACGACGCTAACGACCAGTAATTACCCCCAAACAACTTTCTTATTTTATTGCTCCAACGATTTAAAAATAAAAGTAAATCGTAGCCTGCATCGCCTGCAATGCTAATAATTTTGTTATAGCGAGTTGCGCTATCAAAATCATCTCCGTGGACAAGTAAAAAGCGTTTATTGGCTTGAGTTACATGAATATACTGCTGGTGGACTTCTATGCCTAACAAGGTTTGATTTATATAATTTCTAAACGTTTCGTCGTGGTTTCCCGGTATATATATTACCTGTGTTCCGTTGGCTGCTTTTTGTTGAATGCAATTAAGTACTTGATAGTGAGAAGGGTGCCAATAAAAATGGCGCTTCATTGACCATAAATCAATAATGTCACCCACTAAATATAAAACATCAGTGTCGACAGATTTGAGAAAGTTGAGTAAATAATCAGCTTTACAATCTTTATAGCCAAGGTGAACATCTGATATCCATATAGCAGGGTATTTAGCTTGTTGTTCAGCGCCTTTCATAGTGTCCCTCATTAGTTTTGTTAACTATAAATTACTTTAGAGAGAAAAAATGACAGTTACACGACACTTTTAGTAAAGCTATATGACACAAAATTCAGCCATAAAAAAAACCGCTAAAAAAGCGGTTTTTATATTAACGTTATTGAATGACGAGTAAGTATTTAGGCCTGCATAGCCGCTTTAATGCTTTCGATTGCGGTATCTATGTCGATCATAAGTTTTTCACCTGTGCGTCGATTTTTAAGTTCTACTTTATTTTCGTCTAGGTTACGCTCGCCAATTACGAGCGTGAAAGGCACGCCTACAAGTTCCATGTCGTTAAACATAACACCAGGTCGCTCTTTACGGTCGTCAAATAATACATCTACACCAGCATCTTTCAAACCTTGATAAAGGTTGTTAGCAATATCAGGAATACGATGAGATTTATGCATGTTCATTGGTACAATTGCTAGATCGAATGGCGCAATAGACTGCGGCCAAATAATACCGTACTTATCGTTGTTTTGCTCAATAGCAGCAGCCACAATACGCGATACACCCACACCGTAACAACCCATGGTCATTACTTGGTTTTTGCCATCTTCGTTTAATACGCCTGCTTTCATGGCGTCTGAGTATTTAGTACCAAGTTGAAATATATGGCCTACTTCAACACCACGTTTAATTTGTAATGTGCCCTGGCCGCAAGGGCTAGGGTCGCCTTCTACGATGTTTCGAATATCAGCAACGTCGTAGTTGGTTACATCACGGTCCCAATTAATACCACTAAAGTGTTCATCGTCTTTGTTGGCGCCGGCGACAAAATCAGCCATTACGTTGGCTGTGCGGTCAACAATAATTGGCATTGTTAATCCTACAGGGCCCAGTGAGCCTGGTTTTGCACCAATTGCAGCAATAATGTCTGCTTCTTTTGCCATTTCAAGCGGTGAGTCAACTAACGGGTGCTTTTCTGCTTTTAATTCGTTTAACTCGTGATCGCCACGGATAACAAGGGCAACTAAACCGCGTTGTTCGTTTTCATCTGGCGCACCATAAACAATTAAAGTTTTAACACTACGATGTGGTTTAACACCGTAATGCTTTTTAAGCTCTTCAATTGTTTTAGCATCTGGAGTAGGGAACGCTTTTAACTCTTTTGTCGCATCAGCACGTGGCTCTGTTGGCGCAAGGGCTTCGGCTTTTTCAATGTTAGCCGCATAATCGCTACCATCACTAAATGCGATAGCGTCTTCGCCTGATTCGGCTAAAACATGGAATTCGTGAGATACACTACCACCAATAGAGCCTGTATCGGCAATTACAGGGCGATAATCTAGGCCTAAACGTTCAAAAATATTACAGTATGCTTTGTGCATTGCTTGGTAAGTATTATTTAAACATTCTTCGCTCAAATGAAACGAATAAGCATCTTTCATGGTGAATTCACGTGCGCGCATTACACCAAAGCGAGGGCGTCGTTCGTCACGTACTTTAGTTTGTACTTGGTATAAAGTAAGCGGTAACTGCTTGTAGCTATTCACTTCTTTACGAACAAAATCAGTGATCACTTCTTCATGTGTTGGACCAAGGGCAAATTCACGATTATGACGGTCTGTGAAGCGCATGAGCTCTGGACCAAATTCGCTCCAACGACCCGACTCTTCCCATAAATCAGCAGGTTGAATAACAGGCATCAGCATTTCTATTGCGCCTGCTTTGTCCATTTCTTCACGAACAATGTTTTCAACTTTACGCAAAACGCGTAAACCAGAGGGTAACCAAGTGTATAAACCCGAAGCGACGCGGCGGATCATACCGGCTCTAAGCATTAACTGATGCGATACAATTTCAGCATCTGAAGGCGTTTCTTTAAGTGTTGCGAGTATATATTGACTGGTACGCATTATTTTTCCGAAATAGAGTAATATGTTCTTTTAATAGAGCTTAAGTTTACCAGCGGTTGCTTTTACACAAAAGCGCTAAGTGAGTTATTTAGCTTTTTTCTATACTTGTTACTAGGTTGTGCTCGCCATTAACGTGCCAGCGAATATTATAATTATACAAAGTCATTCCATAGCTCTGTTCGCCGTCTTTTTGTTTTTTGTAAGCAGGGCGTGGGTCTTGTTTTAAAACATTACTAATAAAGTTTAATAAATCAGGGTATTGAGTTTGCTGCTCAATGAATAAAGTCACCTCGGGGGTAAACTCTACACTCATTTGTGTTTCTGGGCGTGTATCTGCAAAGCCAGCACTTGCGTCAAGCATGGCATCTGAGTAAGGCAAGTAGGGCTTTATGTCGATGATGGGCGTGCCATCAAGTAGGTCTATTCCGGCAAGTAATAAACTTAGTTGGCCATTTTTATATTCTATACCCTCAAGCTTTACTGCGCTCATACCAATGGCGTTTGGTCTGAAAGTAGCGCGGGTTGCAAATACACCTTTGCGTTCATTACCGCCTAAACGAGGTGGGCGCACCATGGCTGAGTAGCCTTTATCTGCGGTTTCATGAAAGCGAAACAATAACCAAATGTGTGTAAATTCATCAATGCCGCGTACAAATTCTTCGCGATTAAAGTCAGGCGCAAAAATAAGTTTGGCTTTAGCTTCAGGCACTAAACGCGGCTGTCTTGGAATGGCAAACTTTTGTTTATAGGGAGATTGTATATGGCCAACGGCCGAAATGCTGTAATCGCTCATGTCACTCAAGTACAAATAGAATAGAGATTTATTCTACCTGTATTTAGATGCTATCGCATTAATACAAAGAATTTTATTTAGACCCAGTGGTTTAAAAGCGCTTTTAGACTGAGCGGTTTATATTTAATGAAAAAAAGGTAAGCTTTAGCTTACCTTTGTTAAATATAATGTTTACAGTTTAAAACATGTATTGCAACGATACAGATGCTACATCCATATCAGGGTCAATATCGTCGTCTAATTTGTAACGTTCGTACTCTAAACGCATTTGTACATTGCTTGAAAAGGCAAACTCTAAACCTGCACCATAAAATGCATCACCGCCATCTTGCGATGTAGATATGCTTCCAATTGGTAGTTCTTGTTTTATATCAGCATCCCATTCTAACCAACCACCTTTGGCGTACACAGAAAAGCTTTCAGTTAGGGGAATACCCAAGCGCGCGGCCAATGACACACCATCAATCTCTGCTTTACTGTCAATGTCGCTAACTTCATCAAAATTTTGATAAGCCAGCTCTACACTCAAATACTCATTAAATTGTGTACCAATGTATCCTTTTAGCATTTGGGCATCATCATCAAAGTCAGTATCGTTTTCACTGTCTTCAAACTCAAAAGAATATTGTCCGTAGCCTATACCGGTATAAATACGCGGAGAATCAAAATCGGAAATATCTGCTTGTGCTGCAGAATTAAAACCAAGCGTTGCAAGCGCTAGTGCTGAAAGAGAAAGTGATTTAATCATTAAATAGCTCCTTTAAAAAAATAATATGGTTTGATTTATTCAAACTTCAATTACTTAGTTGCAGTGAACATGCCAATGATTAAATAGATCAAAAAACCAGCAGAGCTAGTTATTTAGGGTTAGGTTTTTGGGTTGGTTAGGTTTTTTATTAAACAAATCGCTAAATAGTGACACTTAGCGATTTTAAATAAATTGTATTTTTTACAAAGCATTAGGTGATTTTTACAGTACAAAAATTAGCTAACGCGTAACTACACTTGATGAAGTAAATTTTCGGTTTCTATCGCAATTTCTTTCATCTTAATCGCGTAATTTTCTAATTTTATGTCTTCATTGGTAATCGCTTTAAACTCTGGCACTGCAACGGGGTAACCCGTTTCATCCATGGCGACAAAGCTTATTACACAATGGTTGGTTTCAACCATGTTTTGTGTTTTTGGGTCGCCGCATCGAACTTGTATAAATATTTGCATACTTGTTTTACCGGTATGCGCTATTTTTGCTTCTACTTCTACTATTTGCCCAACCAAAATAGGGCGTCTGAATTTAACACCCGCCACCGATACGGTTACACAATAATGACCACTCCAGCCAGCGGCACAGGCATAGCCAGCTTGGTCAATCCACTTCATAACCACACCACCATGCACTTTTCCTCCAAAATTAACATCGGTGGGCTCTGCTAAAAAACGAAAAACAACATTTGACGACGGCATAAACTTTACTCTTTTTATTAATTATTTAATCAGCATAGCGCAAAAAAGGGGCCGAAGCCCCTGCAATTTAGGATATGTTTATAATTTATATGTAAAAGATACTACATATTGGGGTAATTTGGACCGCCAGCACCTTCAGGTGTAACCCATGTTATGTTTTGGCTTGGATCTTTAATGTCACAGGTTTTACAGTGCACACAGTTTTGTGCATTAATGACAAACTCGTTTTTACCTTCTATTTCTTGCACTTCATAAACACCCGCTGGGCAATAGCGCTGTGCGGGTTCATCATATTTTACAAGGTTAACGTGTATTGGTATTGATGCGTTTTTAAGTTTTAGATGACAAGGTTGAGACTCTTCATGGTTAGTATTTGATAAAAACACACTTGAAAGTTTGTCAAAACTCAGTGACCCATCAGGCTTGGGGTAATGTATTTTTTCAGCAATGTTAGCATCAACAAGAGTAGAGTAGTCTGGTACGTTGTCTTTAAAGGTAAACGGTAAAGCACCATTAAATACATTCTGATCGAGTGTGTTATATGCACCCCCTAAAAACTTACCTAGTTTATGCATTACCGGGCCAAAGTTACGCGACTGGTAAAGTTCTTTATAGGCCCAAGACTGTTCAAATCGTATACGGTAATTTTTTAAGTCAGTATTTGCTTGTTCATTTTGAAGTGCTTCAAAAATGACTTCAGCAGCCACCATACCTGATTTCATTGCTGTGTGATTTCCCTTAATTTTTGCAAAATTTAAAGTACCAGCATCACAGCCAACTAATAATCCACCAGGAAAATGCATTTTAGGTAAAGAATGCAATCCACCTTTTGCAATAGCACGCGCCCCATAAGCAATTCGCTCACCGCCTTCAAGCACCTGTTTAAAAACAGGGTGATGTTTCATTCGCTGAAATTCATCAAACGGGCTTAAGTGTGGGTTTGCGTAATTTAAATCAACAATTAAGCCAACAACGACCTGATTATTTTCGCTATGATACATAAATGCACCACCACTTGTATCACCATTTAACGGCCAACCCGTGCCATGAACCACCGTTCCTTCTTGGTGTTTCGATTCATCTACTTGCCATATTTCCTTAAAACCTAAACCGTAATGTTGAGGCGATGAATCAGCATCAAGCGCAAATTGGTTTATAAGTTGTTTGCCTAAATGTCCACGGCAACCTTCAGCAAAAATAGTGTATTTAGCTCTTAGTTCCATGCCTGGCATGTAACCGTCTTTTTCGTTTCCGTCTTTATCAACACCCATGTCTCCTGTAATAATGCCTTTTACAGTGTCGTCTTCAATAATAAGTGAATGTGCACTAAAGCCTGGAAATATTTCTACGCCCAAACTTTCAGCTTGCTCTGCAAGCCAACGGCATACGTTACCCATTGATACAATATAGTTGCCATTATTATGAAACGTTTTAGGTGTAGCAAAGTGGGGGATTGACGTTGCTTTTTCTTCATTATTAAACCAATAAATTTCATCATTGGTTACTTTTGTAGTGACTGGTGCGCCTTGCTCTTGCCATTTGGGCAGTAACTCATCTAAAGCTTTGGTTTCAAAAACAGCACCCGACAGAACATGTGCACCCACTTCAGAGCCTTTTTCAACAACACAAATCATGCATTCTTGTTGTTTTTCTTGTGCAAGTTGTGCGAGTTTTATTGCACTGGCAAGTCCTGCAGGTCCAGCGCCTACAACAACTACATCAAATTCCATGGTTTCACGTTCGACCATAATAACCTCTTTATTTATGACGGACTCACTCAATACTGCATCAGTATTTGAATAAGGTGTTCAGCCTATTTATTACAATGCAAATTTTTCGTTACAGGCTGTGAATAGTTAAAGGTTATTTTAGGTTGACGTTTACGTCAACAGGAAGTAGTCTGATTTCATAAAATAAATAGGTTGACGTACACGTTAGGTTGTAGGTTTAAATAATTATGGAGTTCCTATGAAAGTTCTTGTACCAATAAAACGCGTTATAGATTACAACGTAAAAGCGCGTGTCAAAAGTGACAACAGCGACGTAGATTTAGCCAACGTCAAAATGGCGATGAACCCGTTTTGTGAGATAGCAATAGAAGAAGCCATCCGTTTAAAAGAAGCGGGTACTGCCACTGAAGTGGTAGCTGTTACTATTGGCGCTAAAACGTCGCAAGAACAATTACGTACAGCGCTTGCACTGGGTGCAGATAAAGCAATTCACATCGAAACCGATGAAAAATTAGAGTCATTACACATTGCTAAATTACTTGCAAAAATAGTAGAGCAAGAAGCACCTGAGCTTGTAATTTTAGGCAAGCAATCGATTGATTCAGATAATAATCAAACAGGGCAAATGCTTGCAGCCTTGACTAATCGTGGGCAAGGTACGTTTGCTTCTAAGGTCGTTGTCGCTGATGGCAAAGTAAATGTAACGCGTGAAGTAGACGGCGGTTTGCAAACGGTAGCCCTTTCATTGCCTGCCATTGTTACGACAGATTTACGTTTGAACGAGCCTCGTTATGCATCACTACCTAACATAATGAAAGCAAAACGTAAGCCCCTTGATGTAATAGCAGCAGATACTTTAGGCGTAGACCTAACACCGCGTGTTCAGCTTGTTAGCGTAGAAGAACCCGCTAAACGCAGTGGCGGTATTATTGTAGAAGACGTTGCACAACTTGTAGAAAAATTAAAAACAGAGGCAAAGGTGATTTAAATGAAAACACTTGTAATTGCAGAGCACGATAACGGTGCCTTAAAACCAGAAACCTCAAAAACAATTAACGCCGCTGTTAAATTAGGCTTAGACGTAGATGTACTTGTTGCAGGTTTAAATATAGGCGCTATGAGCGAAAAGCTAGCGAGTATTGCAGGTGTTAATGCGGTACTTACAGCAGACAACGCTGTTTATGAGCATCAACTAGCTGAAAGCATGACAGACTTAGTATTGAGCCTTGCTGATAACTACAGTCATATTGTGGCAAGCGCCACTACCACGGGCAAAAATTTTATGCCACGCGTTGCAGCGCTTTTAGATGTAGCGCAAATATCTGAAATAATTGCTGTAATCGATGCCGATACGTTTAAACGCCCAATTTATGCAGGTAATGCTATCGCCACAGTAAAATCACTTGATAGCAAGAAAGTTATTACTGTTCGTGCAAGTAGTTTTGATCTTCAAGGTGATCAAGCCCAAGCGCCTGTTACTACTGTAGAAATGGTGTCTGCTTCACAGTTAAGTCGTTTTGTAAGTGTTGAACAAACTGAGTCAGAGCGCCCTGAACTTACTGCAGCTGATGTAGTTATATCGGGTGGCCGTGGCATGCAAAATGGTGAAAACTTTGCATTACTAAATGGTGTTGCAGATAAACTGGGGGCTGCTATTGGAGCATCGCGTGCAGCAGTGGATGCAGGCTTTGTACCTAATGATATGCAAGTGGGGCAAACAGGTAAAATTGTAGCGCCTAACCTGTATATTGCTGTGGGTATTAGCGGTGCTATTCAACACCTTGCGGGAATGAAAGACTCAAAAGTGATTGTCGCAATTAACAAAGACCCTGATGCGCCTATTTTTCAAGTTGCAGATTACGGACTCGTTGCCGATTTATTTGATGTGTTACCGCAATTAGAAAGCGCACTATAGTCATTTATTAAAACTATTCTGGTTGAAAGCCGTGGTGCCTTATGGGTGCTGCGGCTTTTTTTATACGCTAAGTTATTGTTATAAAAAAACCAGCCAATTGGCTGGTTTTAAATATTAAAACAACTTATTAATCTAAATTTTAGTACGTTGCGCTGCCTTTTGTACGAGGGAAGGCAATTACATCACGTACGTTGCCCATACCTGTTACATAAGCAACTAAGCGCTCAAAACCTAAACCAAAGCCTGAATGCGGTACGCTACCGTATTTACGTAAATCGCGGTACCAGCTGTAGTCTTCTTTGTTTAAGCCCATTTCTTCAAGGCGCGCATCAAGCACATCTAAACGCTCTTCACGCTGAGAACCACCAATAATTTCACCAATACCCGGTGCAACTACGTCCATAGCGGCAACGGTTTTGCCGTCTTCGTTTTGGCGCATGTAAAATGCTTTAATATCACGTGGGTAGTTTTTAATTACTACAGGTGCTTTAAAATGTTCTTCTGCTAAGTAGCGTTCGTGCTCTGATTGTAAATCTACACCCCATTCAACAGCGTACTCAAACTTTTTACCACAGGCTTTAAGTATTTCTACTGCGTCAGTGTAATCAACTTGGGCAAAGTCTTTTTCTACAAATTCTTCTAAACGGCTAATGGCTGTTTTTTCAACACGTAGTGCAAAAAACTCCATATCGTCACGGCGCTCTTCAAGTACCGCTTTAAATACGTACTTAAGCATGTTTTCTGCAAGTTTTGCGATGTCTTCTAAATCAGCAAACGCAACTTCTGGTTCAACCATCCAAAATTCAGCTAAGTGACGTGAAGTATTTGAGTTTTCTGCACGGAAAGTTGGGCCAAACGTATAAATTTTTGACATTGCAGACGCGTAAGTTTCGCCGTTTAACTGGCCAGATACAGTTAAGAATGCTTCTTTACCAAAAAAATCTTCGCTGTAATCAACATCACCTTTATCTGTACGTGGAAGGTTTTGCATATCGAGTGTCGATACACGGAACATTTCACCTGCGCCTTCACAGTCACTTGCTGTGATAATTGGCGTACTGATCCAATAAAAGCCTTGCTCGTGATAAAAACGATGGATAGCTTGTGCTAAGCAGTTACGTACACGTGTAACAGCGCCAATCATGTTAGTACGAGGGCGAAGGTGCGCGTGTTCGCGTAAGTATTCAATGCTGTGGCGCTTTGCCGACATTGGGTATGAATCTGGGTTTTCTACCCAACCTAAAACTTTTACTGAATTAGCTTGAATTTCAAACGATTGACCTTGGCCAGCAGATTGAACTAAAACACCAGTAACCGATACAGAACAACCGGCTGTTAAGCTAGTAACTTCATCATAATTATTTAGTGAATTAGGAACTACCGCTTGAATAGGATCAAAACACGAACCGTCATGAACGGCTAAAAATGATATTCCTGCTTTTGAATCGCGGCGAGTACGGATCCAGCCCTTAATTGTTACTTGGCTGTCTACCGCAACATTGCCTTTTAATAGCTCTGAAATCGCTAAATGGCTCATCTTCACTCCAATGATATAAGTTGCCTAACTTTATTTATTTAAATATGTACAACACATACGCTCTATTTTATTAATAGAAGGTGCTGTACTAGAACCCTGTATCTTACCTAGTAAAGTAAAATAAAAAAACTGTTGCGGGCAACTCTTTAAAAGTTTTTATCAATGCGGTTTATTTTTAGTCGATTTTAAGGCACAAATGACTAAGTTTATTATTTGCTGCTCTGAAGTTTAACGATTTTGTGGCATTATATATTTTTTGATTACTCAATAATGACCATTACTTTAGAAATGGATGCTATGAAACAAGTTTTTATTTTACGTGGACTACCTGGAAGCGGTAAGTCGTATTATGCACAAAATTTAGCAGACGAATTAGCGACTGCAGATGAAAGCCAATATTTAATTTGCTCAACAGACGATTACTTTTTAAACGAGCAGGGTGAATATCACTTTGATAAATTTAAATTACCCCAATACCATAATTTAAATTTAGCCCGTTTTATACAGGCCCTCGCACAAGACATTCCGCTGGTAATTGTAGACAACACCAATATTAAAAAATGGGAATTTGTGGCATACACTCAAGCAGCTGTTGCATTAGGTTATCAAGTAAAAGAAGTGATTGTGGGTGAAGTTAAAGATAAATCTATGCAGCACCTATACGCTAAACGTAACTCGCATAATGTGCCGCTTAAAACGATAAGTAAAATGGCGTATATGTTTGAGTGGTAGTGCTAAAGTTTAGACAATACATCTAAATTATTGTGAGTTATAGCATCTAAATGAGTAGTGATTTTGTCACTGCTCCAGTCCCACCATGCTATGGATAGCAGTGCACTAATCGTTTTATCGTCAAAACGCTGTTTGATTATTTTTGCTGGATTCCCACCAACGACAGCATAAGCAGGTACATCGCTGGTCACTACCGATTTACTGGCAATGATTGCGCCACTTCCTATTTTTACCCCAGGCATGATGGTGGCGTTATAGCCAATCCACACATCATTCCCTATTTCAGTATCGCCTTTAAAAGGTAAATCACCTAGTTGGGGTGCAGACTTTTCCCACCCGTTACCAAATATAAAAAAAGGGTAGGTAGAAAAACCAGCACTTTGATGATTTGCCCCATTCATTATGAAGGTCACATCTTTGGCTATCGCACAAAACTTACCTATGATGAGACGATCTCCAATAAAATCGAAATGATAAAGGACATTTTTTTCGAAGTGTTCAGGCCCATCAGGGTCGTCGTAATATGTATAATCACCCACTTCGATATTAGGTGAAGTAATAAAATTTTTTAAATAACCTACTTGAGGAAACCCTGGCATTGGGGATGGGTTATTTGGGTTTGGTCCGTTCATAGTTTCCTCCAAAGTAACATGGTTAATCCGCTAGCTTTTAAATGCCGCCAGTGGATGAGAAGTGCTTAGCGAAACATGCACGTTATCACCAGGGTGAACAACCACTTCATGACTCACACGGCTAGTAACTACAGTACCACAGGCAAGTTTTATTGCGCATAATCGGCTTCCGCCTTCAAAACGTACCCAAATAACTTCGCCATTATTACCTACACTGCTTTGCACTAATAAAACATCGTCTGGACGCAATAAGACATCAACATCGCCTAGAGCGCAGTCAACACCGTGAGCGGGAACATTACCAATGTCGGTAAGTGCTTGGCCATTATTTAACGTGCCTTTTATAAAGCTAGCTTCACCCAAAAAACGCGCAACAAAACGATTAGCGGGGGTACTAAAGCATTTTTCGGGAGTGTCAATTTGTTGTATTTTTCCGCCTTTCAAAATACCAACACGGTCACCAACAGATAGGGCTTCTTCTTGGTCATGTGTTACCCAAATAGCAGGCACACCCGCATTTTTAAGTGCATTTCGTATATCCCAACGCAACATGTCTTTTAAAGCTGCGTCTAAATTTGATAGCGGCTCATCGAGTAATACAAATTCTGGCTGGTGGGCAAGGGTACGTGCTAGAGCAACACGTTGTTTTTGACCGCCAGACAGAGTTGCAGGTTTCTTAGTCCTAAACTCTTCAAGACCAAGTAAGTTAATCCAATGATTCGCAACGCTGTTATCTTTTAATTTAAAATAAATATTTTGCTCAACCGTTAAATGCGGAAATAACGCAAAGTCTTGAAAAACCATACCTACACTGCGCTTTTCAGGGGGCACCGATTTATTAGGGGTTGCACGCCATTTATCTGCGTTTATTTCACCTTCAGAGATAGGTATTAAGCCTGCGAGTGCTTGTAATATTGTACTTTTACCACAACCGGTTGGACCAACAAGCATTAGGATTTCGTTTTCACCAAGCGTTAAATTTAAATCGCTTACAACACGATTACTGCCATAATCTATAGACAACTGACTTACAGATAGCATTTACTTCTAATCCTTAATGTTCAAACTGGTTACGTTTTTCGCCAGACATCATAATAGCTAAACCACAAGCAGAGATCACCACTAATAACAGCCCAGGAATGGCAGCTCGGCCAAAATAGCCAGCTTCGTATACACGCCATAAATAAGTAGACAGAGTTTCAAACCCTGTTGGACCTAATAATAAGGTTGCTTCAAGTTCACGCATTGATTCTAAAAACACCAATGCGCCACCAGCCACGATACCGCGCATGGTTAAAGGCAAGGTAATACGCGTAAAGGCTTCACGCGGGCTTGCGCCAAGGACGCGAGCAGATTTCACCAAGCTTGGATCTAAATGTTCGGTGCTGGTGCGAATTGAACCAACCGCTAGGGGTAAAAAACGTAGCATATACGCTATGATTAATAACCCTAAAGTTTGATATAAAAATGGTAATTGTAACCCGCCATAAACGAGCGCCGTGCCCATTACAATGCCAGGTATGCCAAAGCCAAAATAGGTTACTCGCTCCATAATTCGACCAGCTTTACCACTGAGGGCTGCATGTGCAACTGGCACAGCTACGATAACTGCCACAATAGCAGCAAGCGCAGACGCATAAGTAGAGTGCCATGCAATTGTAAAGTCAAAATTACTTACGCCATCTCTCGCAAGCCATATAAAAAATATGGCCAGTGGTAAACCTATAGCCAGTAGTAGGGCAGGAGCGAACAGAGTAAATATAGCACCTAGTTGTAGCTTATTTGGAAATAAAATAAGAGGGCGGCCATGGCGCTCAGTAGCCGTTTTTATTTGTGATTCTATAAGTAGTAAAAAACCTACAATAACCATTAACTGAAGCGACAGCATCGCTGCGCGACCCAGTGCAAAGGCGTTGTATTCAACATAAATAACACGTGTAAAGGTATCAAGACGCATCATGGCTGGGGTGCCAAAGTCAGATAAAGTATAAAGTGCCACTAATAACGACCCAGCAGCAATGCCATTCACTACACGGGGTAAAATAACGTTGAATACACTTTGTGTCATCGACATACCCAATGTACGTGCTGCGTTTACCATGCTGGCATCTAAACTTAATAACGATGATCGGGTCGTCATCATTACAAATGGAAACGTATACAGTGTCATAACTATTGCAGCACCTGATAACCCATACATAGGGGGTGTTTCAAATCCTAATAGATTATTTATTTCTCCCCCAGGGCCAAATGCCGCGTAAAGCGTAAATGCACCAATATAACTGGGAATAGCAAGCGGGGCTGCAAACAATACAAGCCATGCTTTTTTAAAGGGTAAATGAACATAGGCACTTATAAATGCCAGTGGCACGCCAATCAAAATAGAACCCAAAACAGTTAAGCCCATTAAAGCCAGTGTATTGCCTAAAATGGCCAAGTTATGGCTATCAAAATAAGAGCTTGAGTCGCTTGCAAGCACCATTAATATACAAATAGGAGTAAGCGTAATGAGCGCTGCAAGCAGCGCCATTGGATAAGATGGAGGTATTCGCATTATAAAACGCCGTTGCTGCGCATTAAGTCAATAGTGGGACGTAAATCTGCAAGTTGTGTTAAATCAATTTTAGGTGGTAAAACACTTGAAAGCGAAGGTAAACCGTCTGGCTGCTCAATACCGTTTACTAGCGGTATTTCGTATGCTTCACGTGCTAAATAACCTTGCACTTCTTTACTCAGTAAATAACGCATAAAGTTAGTTGCAAGCGGATCACTGTTAAGCGTTAAAATGCCAGAAGCATTTACCAAACAGCCTGCGTCGTTTTGAGTAAACGCTAAATCAAGTTTTGCATCAGGCTTGCCTGACTTCAATCGCAAGGTGTAGTAATGATTGGCAAAGCCGATATCTACTTCACCCCGTCCTACACCCATAACAACACCTAATTCACCAGCGTAGGTTTTTGCACGCTTTTTAACTTTTTTGAGCCATTTAGCTGTTTTATCATCACCTTCTAAAATACGCATTGCAGTAACAAACGATTGAAAAGACGCATAGGCAGGCGCCCAACCTATACTCAAATCGCTTTCAGCAATTTCCATAATACTCGTTGGAATTTGATCTTTCGTTAAACGTGATGTGTTATAAGGCAATGTACGTATACGGCCAGTTACTGGTGCCCACTCTTTGTACTTAAATTGTGGCTGCAGTTGCGCTGATAAATCGTTTGGCAGTGGCTTAGCAAGTCCTGCATCAGTTACTAGGCCAATAGCACCAGAGTCAACAGCCCAAAATAAATCAGCGCGTTTAACGCCAGCTTTGGCTTCTGCAACAATTGTGTTGGCAAGCGCAGCGGTGGGTCCGCGGCGAATAGCTAAATTAAAATCAGGGTTATTCTTTTGGATAGCTTGTAATACATTTTCGTACAAACCGCCTTCACCTCGGCCTAAATATAAGGTTAAATCACCTTTAAGCTTTGGTAAATCGTCAACCGACACGGGGTTATTTACCGTATTGGCAAAAGCCTGCGATAGAGGTAATGGCAATGAGCCCATTACCCCTAATGCAGCCAACCCTTGTATAAAGGTTCTGCGTTCCACTAAAAAACGTCCTTACGATTTTTTTCGGCTTTTTCAATTAAACCCTTAGCGCGGTCTAATTTTGTTTGCATGTCAGTTACTACATCACGCACTTCATCAACACTTTTGTTGTCTGCAATCGTTTTTGGAAGCGTTACGTTAAAATCTTTTTCAAGTGCCTCCACTAAATTGGCATCTTGCTCAATAAGTGTTCCTTCAACGCCTTCGAATAAGTGTAGGTAGGTGTCGTGTACAATTTCAGTTGCTTCGTCTTGAAGGCGTTCAGCAAGTTTTGCGATAACGCGGTCTAGTTTGTGCTTTATTTCGTCTATTGTTGCACTTTGTGTCATTTCTTTGCTTGCTGTGGCTGTAACCGCCTTTAACAAGCCTTTTTGTTGAAATTTAGCCGCTAGTTTAACTGCACCTAAACCTTGCCATAAGGCAGTATTCATAGCGTGTTGTTGTGTACGTACTTCAGCTGCTGATTTACCACCATCAATTGCCATTTTTACACCGTACAAACCTTGCCAAATAGAGGCATAAACAGGTACTAAGTTAGTTTCAATTGCACTGTGAAATTTTACCGATTCCCAATATTCAATTAAATCGTCGGTGTTTACAGCTTTAGCGCCTTTACTTTCGTAGGTGCTAACAAGCGTGTCCACTTTACCTACCATCCACTCAACTTCTTCATTATAACTTTTAAGGTTAGCTTGAAGGTGATTTACATGCTCGCCAATAGGGCCGTTAGCAAATAAAGGTTGTGAAATAAATGCAGACGCGATTAAAAAAGAGGCACCTAATGCTTTGGCTGGTTTAAAAAATAAGTTCATGTAAGACGTCCAAAAGGTAATTGTAAATGATAGGTATTATCATATCCGTAAATATTACGAAGAGCAATATACTAAAACCGCTAATCACATATTTGAAGGCTTGAAGACGAATTTAATTAATGTAGATGATCTACATCAAGTTAAATCCGCCCTTGGCTAATTAGCATCACTTTTAGACCGACAATAATTAACAAGCTTTAGCGTAATGTTTGCCTTTAATTGCACTGTATATTGCATTGCAAAGCGTTTTAATACTGTTTTCGTCACTTATATACGGTGGCATAAGATAAATTAGTTTACCGAAAGGGCGGATCCATACGCCTTTTTCTACAAAATAAGCTTGGATAGTGGCAACATCAATGCTTCCCACTTCATCAGATAATTCTACAACGCCTATTGCACCTAAGGTTCTAACATCAGCAACATCTTTGAGCTCCATACATTGATGTAATTGCTGGAGTTGGTCATTTATATCAGCTACACGCTGTTGCCAGTTTTGCTCAAGTAATAAATCTATGCTGGCACACGCAGCTGCACACGCTAGCGGGTTACCCATAAAGGTAGGACCGTGCATCAAAACACCGGCTTCACCTTCGCTTATGCCTTTGGCAATTTTATCGCTAGTCAGTGTGGCAGATAAAGTCATTGAGCCACCCGTTAGTGCTTTACCTATGCATAAGATATCGGGTTCGATATTGGCGTGTTCAACCGCAAATAATTTACCTGTTCGGCCAAATCCAGTGGCTATTTCGTCGCATATTAAAAGTACATTATATTGCGTGCATAGCTGCCTTACACAGGCTAAATAGTCGGGGTGGTAAAAATTCATACCACCTGCGTTTTGTACAATAGGCTCAATGATAAAAGCGGCTACGTGTTGGTGATTATTTTTAAAATAATGTTCAAGTTCAATCGCTTCACTTTTTTCAAAAGTACCAGAAAACTTACTGGCCGGGGCAGGTACAAATATGTGATCAGGTAAAAAACCTTTATATAGGCTATGCATAGAGTTAACAGGATCGCATACACTCATAGCAGCAAACGTATCGCCATGATAGCCCTTATAAGGCGTCATTAATTTTTGTTTTGTTCTAATACCTTGGCTTAACCAATATTGCAGTGCCATCTTAATAGCTACTTCAACACTCACTGAGCCACTATCAGCTAAAAATACTTTGTTTAAGCTGCTAGGTGTAATCTTGACGAGCTTTTTGCACAGCTCAACTGCACTTGAATGCGTAATACCCCCAAACATTACATGGCTCATGTCATTAATTTGTTCAACCATTGCCTGGTTAATAGCAGGGTGGTTATAACCATGAATAGCACTCCACCACGATGCCATCCCATCAATTAGTTGTTCGCCTGTTTCGAGGTAAATTATATTGTGTTTAGCATGGGTGACAGGGTAAACAGGAATAGGCTGAGTCATTGAGGTGTATGGATGCCAAATGTGTTCACGATCAAAATTTAAATCAATTGGTTGTTTTTTATTCATATGTAAACTTTAACTGGGTGGGCTTCGTTGACAATGGTACGTGAAGTTTTAGACTAATCCAACATCACCAATATGAAAAAAATAAAGAGAGAATTATGGAACGTGCACCTGTTCGTCACGATTGGACCCATAGCGAAGTTAAAGCATTATTTGAAATGCCGTTTAACGATTTACTGTTTAAAGCTGCGTCGGTTCACCGTGCTAACTTCAATCCAAATGAAGTACAAATTTCTACTTTGTTATCAATTAAAACAGGCGCTTGCCCAGAAGACTGTAAATATTGCCCGCAATCTGGGCATTATAAAACCGACCTTGAACGCGAACGCCTAATAGAAGTAGAAAAAGTAGTAGAGCAAGCACGCCTTGCTAAACAAAAAGGCGCTACACGTTTTTGTATGGGTGCAGCTTGGTCAGATCCAAAAGACAGAGACATGCCATACATTTCAAAAATGGTAAAAGAAGTAAAAGAGCTTGGCCTTGAAACCTGCATGACGCTGGGCAAACTCACAAACGAAAAAGCCCATGAACTCAGCAGTGCAGGGCTTGATTACTATAATCATAACCTTGATACCTCACCTGAGTACTACGAGCAAATTATATCAACCCGTACGTTTGAAGACAGATTAAATACCATAGATCACGTACGTGATGCAGGTATGAAAGTGTGTTCAGGCGGTATAGTCGGTATGGGAGAGCAAGCCGCCGACCGTTATGGTTTACTAATGCAGTTAGCTAACTTACCACAGCAGCCAGAAAGTGTGCCTATTAATATGCTGGTAAAAGTAAAAGGTACCCCGCTTGAAAACGTGGACGATTTAGATCATTTTGAATTTATACGAACCATAGCCACAGCCCGTATCATGATGCCGCACAGCTATGTACGTTTGTCGGCAGGGCGTAATGCCATGAATGAGCAAATGCAATCAATGTGCTTTTTTGCGGGCGCTAACTCTATATTTTATGGTGATAAACTACTTACTACAGAAAATCCAGAAGCCGATGCAGACATGAACCTTATTAAAAAGTTAGGTATGAACCCAGAAACGCGTGAAGATTATTCAGACGAAGCCGTAGCTGCGTCGCTTTCATCGCAAGTAGCTGATAAAGCCACATCTGAATTGTTTTACGAAGCCTAATTAAGTCTTACTCATGCCATTTGAATTTATTAGTACACACCTTAATGAGCGGGCAGAGCAATCGCTTTTACGAAAACGCCACGTGGTGCAAAATGCCACGGCACGCACTATTGAGGTTGATAATAAAACGTATTTAAATTTTGCTAGTAATGACTATTTGGGCTTTGGTGATATAGCTATTCATAGTGAAAATGTTAACACGCTAGGTAGCCACAGCTCTGCTTTAGTAACAGGGTATCAAATACAGCAGCAAGCATTAGAGCAGTACTTATGCACTCAGTTTGGTTATCAAGCTGGGCTGCTTTTTAATTCTGGCTTTAGTGCTAATAGCAGTGTAATTAAAGCGTTGTTTCAGGATAAATCAGCAGCGCAAAGCAGTGCTATTTTTCAAGACAAGTTAAACCACGCCAGCTTAATAGATGGGGCGCTTCACTCTAATGCGGCATTAATACGTTTTAATCATAACGATTTAAACCATTTACGGTCTCGGCTCGAAAAGTCAAAAGCACAAAACAAGTTAATTATTAGCGAAGGCGTTTTTTCGATGGATGGCGATACGGCCCCCATTAAAGATTTACTGCTCCTTGCAAAACAACATAATGCTTGGTTGATGATAGATGATGCGCACGGCTTTGGCGCTTTGGGTAAAACAGGTCTTGGTAGTTGCGAAACACTTATTGGCGATACTGTGCCCGACATACTCGTCATTACATTTGGTAAAGCGGTTGCCAGTAGCGGCGCGTGTGTATTGGGTTCACACTCATTTATAGACTACATGCTGCAATATAATCGCGATTACACATACTCAACAGCTATGTCGCCGTTAATGGCAAACAATACCTTAGCGCGTATAAAGCACATTAAAGCAGCTGATACGCAACGCTCAACATTAAATAAAAACATAGCGGCATTTAAACACCTTGCACAACAGCATAATATAGCGGTAATGGAGTCCGATACGGCTATTCAACCCATTGTTCTGGGCTGCGCAGAGCAAACAATAAAAGCGGCCAATAAACTCAAGCAGCAAGGAATTTGGCTTACCGCAATTAGACCGCCCACGGTTGCATACAATACTGCGCGCTTAAGAGTGACTTTAACGGCAGCGCACACCTTTGATGATATTACTTATCTTGTTAAACATTTAGCAAAGGCACTACTATGATTGCCCACGCACTGGATATTGAGCCGGTTACAAAGGCCGCTGCAACAACCCAATTAAAAAGGCTTAACCCGGCACTTAAAAAAGGAGCGCAAGTTAACTTTTCAAAAGCGGCAGGTAATTACAATACACATGCGCATGTTCAAAAAAAAGCAGCCGATGATTTATTCAAACTAATAAACCCACTAGCTTGCAATAAGAATAAGGTGTGCGTTGATTTAGGCGCAGGCCCACTTGTAAACACCCAGCAACTTCAGCGCCTGTACGGTACCGTGTTATCAATGGATTTAAGTTTTGATATGCTCAAAAGCTGTAATGAAGGTGATTACAAAATTTGCGCAGATATGGATAACTTGCCACTGCAAGCAAACAGTGTTGATATAATTTTTAGTAACTTTGCAGTGCAATGGTCGGCCAATTTTAAGGCGCTTTTACAGTCACTTTATGGGGTGTTAAAACCGGGCGGGCAGGCTTATATTAGCACTGTAGTTGAAGGCTCACTTAACGAAATACAAACAGCGTTCGCTGCGGTAGATAGTCACAACCATATTAATACATTTAATGCCGGTGATTATATAAACCAATCGGTCCAAAATTCTGGCTTTCAGGTAAACAGGGTAATCTCTAAAATTTATTCAGACGAATATGCGTCTGCATTACACGCCATTCGCTCAATAAAGGCTATTGGCGCAACCACCCAAAACACAGCTAATACGCGCCAAGGGTTATTAACAAAGTCGGCATTAAAAAAAGCGTGTGCAGCGTATCCTTTAATAAACCAAAAAGCGTGTGTTTCTTACCATGTAGTATTGTTATCATTAAATAAAGCGTAAATAACGTCTGTATAAAAGGCACAGCCATGAAAGAATTTTTTATTACCGGTACCGACACCGACGCCGGAAAAACTCATGTAACTAGTTTATTGTTAAAGTTACTTGCTCAACACAAAAAAAAGGCAATAGGGTATAAACCCCTAGCTGCTGGGTCTGAAATGGCGTTTGATCAACTTGTTAATGCCGACGCACTTATGCTGATGGAAAGTGCAACGGTGAGTGCAAAATACGATGTGGTAAATCCCTTTACTTTTGCACCACCTATAGCCCCCCACATAGCCGCAGAGCAGGCTGGGGTAAGTATAAACGTTAGCAAGCTTACCGCAGCTTATAAAACGGTAAAGCAGCAAGGCGCTGACTTTATACTTACAGAAGGAGCGGGTGGCTGGGCTTTACCTATTAATAATACTGAGTATTTATACGACTGGGTTAAAACAGAACAACTACCAGTTATATTAGTCGTCGGTATGAAGTTAGGTTGCTTAAATCATGCGCTATTAACCGCGGCACATATGCAAAGCTTAGGCATTAACTGTATAGGATGGATAGCCAACCAAGTTGATGAGCATATGGATGAGTACCAAGCAAACCTTGATAGTTTAAAGGCACGGCTACCATTTCCTATTCTTGCTATCAGCCCTTACAGCGAGCAAACGCCAAAATTACAAATTTATAAAACACTTCTTGAAAATTTATCAATAAATCCATAAATACTACTTGTGTTGCGACATAGTTTGTCACAAAATAACACGACCCCTATGACATAGTGTGTCATAGGGGTCGTGTTGCTTATAGTCGATCAAATTATAGAAAAATCGCTCAGCAATAAATGTTATTTTTGGAGAACTCGAATGAAACGTGTATTTTTGTTTTTATTAACTAACCTCGCGGTTATGTTGGTATTAGGTGTGGTGCTTTCAATTATAATGAGTGCGCTGGGCTTAAGCCATCGTAGCCTAGGTGGTATATTACTTATTGCAGCCGTATTTGGATTTGGTGGATCGTTTATTTCACTATTTATGTCTAAATGGATTGCTAAAAAATCAACTGGTGCGCAGGTTATTACTCAACCAAGTAACGAAACCGAGCAGTGGTTAATAAACACTGTTGCTGCGCAAGCCAAAAAAGCGGGTATTGCAATGCCTGAAGTGGCAATTTACAACAGCCCCGAAATGAACGCGTTTGCAACAGGCCCAAGTAAAAACAACTCACTAGTCGCTGTAAGTACAGGGCTAATGCAAAGCATGACCCGAGATCAAGCCGAAGCCGTGCTTGCTCATGAAGTGTCACATATTGCCAGTGGCGACATGGTAACGCTTACGCTTATTCAAGGTGTGGTTAATACTTTTGTGATTTTTGCTGCAAAAGTGTTGGCAAATATTGTAGATAACTTTCTTAATGGCGATGAAGAAGAGGGCGGAATAAGCTGGACCTACATTTTATTCGACATGTTATTCCAAGTACTGTTTGGGGTGTTGGCAAGTATAGTTGTGGCACATTACAGCAGGCAGCGTGAATTTGCAGCCGATAGCGGTGCAGCAAAATTAGTTGGCGCCGACAAAATGCGCTCCGCTCTTGAACGTTTAAAGCAAAACCATCCTTCGCAGTTACAAGGATCAATGATGGCGTTTGGTATTGCGGGGGGTAAAAGCATGGCTGAGTTGTTTTCATCGCACCCGCCGCTTGACTCGCGTATAGACGCTCTACGTCGTTAATAAATTCAAGTTTTTCACAGTACTTGTAAACAAAAAGCCTGCATTTGCAGGCTTTTTTATGTTTAATGTTTTTTATTGCGATTGAATAATGTCAGTAATACCCTCCGGCGAGAGTATTTCAATCCAATAACCGTCAGGGTCTTTAATAAAGGCAAGACCTTTCATTGAACCACCATCTGGCTTTTTAATAAACTCTACATCGTATTTAGCAAAGCGCTCACAGGCAGCGTATACATCGGGTACGCTAATCCCAATATGGCCAAAGCCTTTTGGGTCCTCATTACCACTGTGATAACCGGTAAAGCTGTCGTCGTTTTCAGTACCCCAGTTATGGGTAAGCTCAATCAGCGCAGGGCGGCGAAACACCCATTGTGTTTTTTCTTTATCATCGCCCTTTGGCATGTCTTGCTCGTAGCCTAAAAAGTACAAAGTAAACTCCATACCAGGAAAGTCGTATTTTCCCAACAGTTTCATACCCAGTACGTTTTCATAAAATGCAAGCGACGGCTTGGGATCTTTAATACGCAACATAGTTTGCTGCATCACATAGCCCTCGGTGGCTTGTGCAATTTGCTCTGGAGATTCGTTATAGTGAGTCATACGCTAATCCTTAATAAAATGAGAGAAAAAACCTTAATGGATTTAAAAAGCCAGGGTGAAAGTTCATCATAATAAACAGCGGCAAAAATTAAAACCACTTAGCTAAATTACCAGGCAGTGAGTTGAGTGTTTTATAAGCGAGAAATGAAATATTTACCGATACTATTTATTTGTACAGCACTTATGTTTTGTCCCATAACATTATTAAAAGTCGTTTTGGTGTATTTTAATAACGGGTGTTTTAAAGCCTACGTAATTACTTGTTTACATTAAAGTTATTTAATGGAATTATTAAGCAGTGTAATATACGCCGTTTTGGGGTGTTATACCCCCCCAAAGTGGTGTTTAATAAATTGTTAGGCGAATAGGAGATAAATTGGAAAATTCATGGAAGCCTAAAGGCTGGCTGAGTATTTTATACGGTTTTGTATTACAGCCATTTACGTTTTTGTATGTCAATAAAGCCAAGCTGTTTTGGTTTTATTTAATCTTAACAGTATTAGTTTCATTGATTGATACAAAACTACATGCAATACCAAATAAGGAAGCTTGGTATCAAAGCGTATACTTCACGTGGCTAATTTTTTTAATTTGTCCTTTGCACGCATTTCTAATATCTCGACGTTACGATAAAGCTCAGATTAGAAAATGGTACGCTAGCTGGTGGGCTACATTAGTATGTTTTGTAGTAGTTTTTATTTTAACGTTTTTGGGCAGAACATTTTTATTTGAACCATTTTCTATTCCTGCAAAGTCAATGAGTCCCACCTTGAATCCCGGTGACCAATTAATAGTTAGTAAAAGGGGATATGGGAACTACAAATACTTAGGAATACAAATATATAAAACAGAACCATCTGAAGCTCTGCAAAGGGGGGATGTGGTAGTTTTTCAATATCCCCAAAATCCCAGCATTGATTATGTTAAAAGAGTCATTGGGTTGCCTGGCGATAAAGTGGTCTACCGCAACAAAAGTATTTTTATTAAACCTTCGTGTTTGGATGAATCAGCCAATTGCCCTAGTTTTAAGGAAGTGGAGAAAGAGTATAAATTTACTCGAAGCGAAGATGATTCTGAACACGGGTATTATCAAGAATCTTTAGGCAAAGTGTCATACGATATAAAATTGAACAGTAATCATATAGATCTAGCCAATCGTTATTTTTTTCAAGTTGGGACCCAACAAGATGAATGGTTAATACCAGATAATCATTATTTCGTATTGGGTGACAACAGAGATAATAGTCTAGACAGTCGTTATTGGGGGTTTGTACCTGAGAGTAATATTGTAGGTAGAGTAACTTTTAAATGGTAATTCGCCTAACAAACCAATGCAGGCAGGGACTTTTAACCGTTGGCTGAGTTCCGCTTCGCTTCACATCATAGCCAACAATTAAAAGCCTCTGATTGGGGCGTTATACCCTCGGAGGAAAAGATGCCACGGAAGATGTCTAGAGAAAAAGAATTAGAATTTGAGGAGCTATCTTTATTCTTAGAATTCTATTCAACAAATGTATCTGGCATTCAGAGGGAAGATCCCATCCATCCTTCAAATTGTTTGGTTGAAATCGTCGATAAATTTGGGAAATCAAAAGCTCTCCAAGGCCTCAAACAGGCTATCAACGATACGCTTGAAGATACTGCTAGCTGGGACTCAAATACTGTAAGTAAATTAGATGAACAATTGTTAGACAACGGTACGATTACTTTATCAACGCTAAGAACCAGATATTGGTCAAAGTACAAATCTATCTTAAAGCGAGGCAAAATAAAAAGTGAGACAGAATATTATCTAATTAGAGGGCTTGAATGTGAATTAGATAATGGTATTCCTCAAGAGCAACGGGCTTTATTAACTGAGTTGGTAAGGGATTTTGAAGAACGGGTATAACAACCCAATCAACACACTCACTTCGTTCGCTGGGACGCAAACACGCGGGGCGGCTTCGCCATTATGCCCCACATGTCTGCGCCCGTTATTGGAAAGTTATGTGATTTGTGTTGAAAACTAAAAAGGAGTTTAATAATGAAATTATTTAGAATTAAAACTGCGAGTTATATTACTAAGAAGAATATCTCATCCACTTTTATGTTATTTATAGCCTCTGTAATTCCAGTTACTTTTGTAATTCAAAGAGAGATTTTTATTGGCTCAATGTTAATGATAATTGTCGTGGGTGTTTATTTGTCGCTATTAACTGGTAAAGGTTTGTTTAAGTCTAAAAACAAAAGCACTGGTTGTTAAATTGTAATCACATATCAACCCAATTATTCCGATCTCAATTCGCTGAGCTCGTTTCGTCGGCATATTGGGCCGTTATGTGCCAAGGGAGTATAGAGTTAAATGTCAGTTATTTATGTAGGATTCGCATGGTGGAATAGTAAAAGTAAATTCCATAAACGAGTAATGTTCTTTTGTGTTTTTATCACCATATTTACAATAATAATGGCTTCCGTAATAGCTAAATTTACTGACAGCCGCGCATTCAAGATGACAGTAAGTAAACTATCTACTAATCCTATTGTTCAAGCTAACTTTGGCCAATCCCCAGATTTTTCATTTGATTACGCAAATGGATTTGAAATTTCCGATAGTGGAGTTAAGGGTGAAGCAAATTTTGCTATCAAAATAGTAGGTAATGATAAATCAGGACTCGCATATGTTGCAATGTACAAATCTGCAGGTATCTGGAAAATCGAAGAACTAAACTTGCTCATGGATAACGAAGAACCAATTGTGCTAATTGGCATATAACAACTAATTGTAGCAAGACAATGTTCCTCACCCATTTTGAGTGGTAATTATTAAGGGGTTTCATGAAGATAGTTATACCTTTTATTTCTCTTTTTTCTCCTCTTGTTTTAGCTAGTGATTGCTCTTTTGAACATCTACGCAATGACTTTGTTATTGAACGTGCCGGCGCTGATGCAAAACAAAGTTTTAAGGCTAAAGGCGTTTCTTTTATTGCCGTCGCTAATGGTTTAGCTCCTGCACGTCCGGGGTTTGAACATATCCACATGTCTGCTTGTATTATATTAAAAACTAAATGGGACGTTTTGTGGGTTGGTTCAGACACCAGTAATTGTTCTGCATACATTGAGCTGGAAGAACATGCTATTGCTTATTCACGTGTTTTTAACGAGAAAATGATTGGGCTCGCTAAATTAAGTGAAAAATACATTTGTGCTAATGATTTACAAAGCAAACTTTATTAGGGCGAGTACATGTTTTTATATTTGTTTTTGTTTAGCCACACCTGTTATTAAACAATATAGGTAAGCTAAACACTTCATTATGTTTGCAATTAATGTTTTAGCCGTAGTTAGACAAAAAAGAGTAAATAAGGCAATCGCTTTAGGTCAAATATTAAGGTTAATTAATAAGTAGTTACAAATTACAGTTGGTTTTATTACCGTAACTCGTTTAATTTATTGATTAAAGTTTTATGTAAGAAGGATTTTGTATGAATAATTTATCTACAAGAGAAAAAGTAGCGTTTACGCTATGTATTAGCTTTGCTTTTTTGCTATTAATTAGCGGTATTTACGACTTTTTGATTATCGAATTTAAAGCCGAAGATCTAATGATGAGTATTGGGGCCTTTTTAATGCTGCTTAGTTTATCGTTAATGCCGAAAATATTTTTCTCACCTTTTGCAGATATTTTTAAATCAACAGATCAACCAACTATAGGAAATGCCAAAGTACAGCAATGGCTTATGTTTTCAAGTGTATTGCTATGCGCATTTGGATTTGCCTTGAGGTTGTTTTTATAAAAACGGGATATTAAAAATTACTTAAAACCCATCTTAAAAATTAAGGCCAAAGTGATTATATGAAGTTTACTGTTAGATACAATAGTATGTTTTTAGCTAATAAGTTTGCTTTATTACTTGCTATTAATTAGCAAGGAGAGGATTCAGCTATAAACATATTACACGTGGATGGCGCGGCAGGTTTTAGCGTGGGTGTATTGTTATTTGCTTTATTAGAGTGGGTTTCGGTTTTGTATAATCTACCTGTAAATATTGTTGTTTTACTTGCAAGTGCCAATGTTATTTATGGAATTAACGCTTTAAACCTTGCTTTTTTAGTTGCTAAGCCTGTTTACACAATCACTGTATTAGCAATAGGTAACGTTGTATGGGCCTTTATATGCATTGCTATAGTTTTATATTATGTACAAACAGCCAGTTTAATTGGCATTATGTTTATAGTACTCGAGGCCGGGTTTGTAATCATTTTGGCATATTACGAATTTAAGTTAAGGTTTGTATTAGCAAACGTAAAATAATGGATACTGAATAGGAATGAAATGGATTTTCCAATATTAGAGACCCCCCGCATTTTGCTTGACCAAGTAACCGCAGCAGACTCTATGGCTCTGTTTGAGCTTTTTTCAAACCAGTCGGTTATAAAATATTACGATTTAGAAGCAATGACTGACTTAACCCAAGCTAGCAATTTAATTACGTTATTTAATTCTCGTTTTAATGAAAATAAAGGAATTCGCTGGGCTATTCGGTTAAAAAAATCTAATAAACTAATTGGTACGTGTGGATTTAATTCATGGAACGCCAAAATGCAAAGTGCTGTTATTGGCTATGACCTGCACCCGGATTATTGGGGTAAAGGGTATGTAACAGACGCTGTAAATTGTATTGTAAAAGCAGCTTTTGCAGGTAAATTGGCGTGTAACATACACAGAATACAAGCCGATACTGTTTTGGGTAATGCCGCGTCTGAAGCTGTATTATTAAAAGTAGGCTTTAAAGAAGAGGGTATAAGGCGCCATAGCGGTTATTGGAAAAACCAATTTCACGATCTTAAATGCTTTGGGTTGTTAAAAACTGAGTTTAAATATCAATAACAGATTGATATAAAAAGAAATAATAAGGAAATACATGCTTGTTAAGTTAAAAAACATTATTGCCAAAGGAGTTTGGCAGTCGTTAGCTTTAGTCATTGTGTTTTTTATTGCAGGCCCAGAAATTATGTTAGGGCTTGAAATGATGGCGATGGTTGAGTTTTTAGGGGCTTCTACCTTTGTGTTGGTTTACACGTCAGTGATTAAACTTTTTATATTCAAGTTAATTAATAAATTTAAGCGTTTTGAGCGTTACTCTATGCTGTTTTTGCCGCCTTTATCGGTATTAAAAAAAATGCCATCTATTGTGATTCACGCAATACCTGAAAGAACGCTAGTTTTGCTGTTTTTAGGGTCTTTAGTCACTGTTATGTTGTTAAATTATAGGCTTTTTATCTAGGTGACTTATCTATATTTTAGGAAATTACAGCCCTAGGTCACTTAGCAGGTCTAAAAGTTATCAATTTAAAAGTTAAAACTTCTTGTATTAAAAGCCATTCACCATGGAGGTTGTTATGTTTAAAGTAATAATTGGATGTGCTGTTATATTTTCGGTTGTTTGCATGTTACTCGCCGCCGCACCTTTTACGCCTGCAATATCAGGTTCATTTATTATGCTGTTGTTTGCAGGGGGGATAGGCTACAAAGGCTATCTGCAATCAAGTTTAATATTGCTACTAATTAATACGCTGGCAGTTATTGGATGCCCAGCTATAAATATAGACAACACCAATGCATTACTGTTTTTACCGATTTTATTTATAGTCTCATTTGGCGGTATTTTTTTTGGGGTTAGAAAGTTAACTTTAAAACATGTTTTGTAGATGAGATTGGCTCATGTTTTATAGCTAACTTATATGTTGAAACAGCGCTTATTTTCTTTGTAAAAAAAGGTTAAAAGCGGTTTTCACAAACAGATATGCAATAGGTGGTATACGCAAAATATAGCCCATACGTTTTTACCTCCTCTATAAGCAAAGCGCTTCTAAACTCTCTTTGTGAATAAACTTTTATAGTTAAACCTAATGAGGCCTAAAATTAAAGCGCTTCAAAAATGGCTGCTATTCCTTGCCCGTCGCCAATACACATTGTGACTAAACCGTACTGACCATTTATACGCTTCAGCTCGTGAAGGCATTTTGTAGTTAATATAGCGCCTGTTGCGCCAACCGGGTGGCCTAAGGCAATGGCGCCGCCATTTGGGTTCACCTTGTGTGCAGGAAAGTTTAACTCATTTGCTACGCATAAGGCTTGGGCTGCAAAAGCCTCATTAGATTCAATTATATCCATATCTTTGATTGTTAGGCCGGTTTTTTCAAATACTTGCTGCACAGCAGGAATAGGTCCGGTTCCCATTAATGAGGGTTCAACACCAGCACGAGCATAGTCAATGAGTCGTCCAATAGGTTGAAGCCCTTGTTCTTGGGCTTTTTGTTCAGACATAAGTACAAGTATGGCTGCGCCATCGTTTATACCTGATGAGCTTGCTGCGGTAACGGAGCCATCTTTTTTAAAGTAGGGCTTTAAAGTGGCAAGTTTTTCGGCTGTAGTATCGGCACGAACATGTTCGTCGGTATCAAAAAGGTGCGTGCCCTTACGTGATGTAATTTCTATTGGCACTATTTGCGACTTAAAGTGACCTTGTTCAATTGCTCTGGCTGCTTTAAGGTGACTTTGCGCTGCGTAATCATCTTGTTGTTTGCGGCTAATTGCATATTTTTCTGCAACGTTCTCTGCGGTTATCCCCATAGGGTTGTTATCCCACGGATCTTGTAATGTTGTTGTGAGCTCGTCAAGCATTACGCTATTGCCCATTTTTTGCCCCCAGCGGTTACTTTGAAGTGTATAAGCTGATGTGCTCATACTT
Organism: Pseudoalteromonas sp. S408; assembly: GCF_005886645.1. Taxonomy (NCBI): domain Bacteria; kingdom Pseudomonadati; phylum Pseudomonadota; class Gammaproteobacteria; order Alteromonadales; family Pseudoalteromonadaceae; genus Pseudoalteromonas; species Pseudoalteromonas sp. S408. The sequence continues at coordinate 131,132 of NZ_PNDY01000011.1, forward strand.
TCTGTTCCACCAGCAAGGGCTGCATCTACATCACCTAATTGAATTTGTTGCGCTGCTTGTATTATGGCTTCAAGGCCTGAACCACATAAGCGATTTAGTGTAACTGCATGGCTGTTTATAGGCAGCCCGGCATCTATGCCTATAACCCGTGATAGGTAGGCATCTTTTGGGCCATTATGTATTACCTTACCAATAACGGTTGAACCTATTTGGTTTAAAGGAATATTTGCTCTTTTGATTGCTTCTGTAGCGCAAAGGGTACCAAGCTCTGCAGGGGAAAAGTTTTTTAGGGTTCCGCCAAAACTACCAATTGCTGTTCTTACAGCACTTAATACAACAACACCGGTGTTAGATTTTGTCATTTTTTCTCTTTATTATTAATTTATTAGTGTAGTAGGGTAAGCTAAATCATCAAACTTAGTCTTTTTAAAATACTCTAACATATTAACAAGGTGGGTATAAAAGGCTAAGTCATAATGAATAAGTATTGTTACCCATTTGAAGCCTGTGGAAGGGCTGCTTTGTTCACTCGCTCTTTATATTTAATAGATTGAAGCTCTTATTTTACAAACAAATTAAATAAAAATGGGGTCGGTTTTATATTTTATGATTACGTAAATAGCGTTTGAACTTGTTAGTTGGAATATGTACGGCGAATGCTTTAAACGTAAAAAAATCGGCGGATAGAGTATATTCGCCGATGTTGATAGATCCTTTATAAACAGATTATCACTCGTGTGATATTGAGCCTTAATCTGCTTTACGGTTAAGACTCAATAAACAAATTGCTAAAAGTAATGTTGCAATCATGCCCGAAGCACCGGCAACGCCTGATGGCAGAAATCCATCACGGCCAAATATAATTAATATAGCATTGGCAAGCATTGCAACACCGCCAGCAAGGGCTGTAAGGCTACCAATGGCTTTGCCGCCTTTGGCAGCAAAAGAGAGGCCAAATACAAGTGCTGCTAAGCCTAATAATAATTTAGCTGCGTAGTAAATCATGAATGATAAAGACACTACACCACCAATTAAAGGTTGTGCGCCTTCTACTGCACCTGCAACTTTGCCAAATGTTGAAAATAAAGTTAGGCCAATACTTACTTGTATTATGTTAAGAACTGCGCTAAATGTGATTGCCGACCAGCCTAATTGAGCGTTTTTTGCTTGCACCATAGCAGCACTTACAAAGGCAACAAGTACAGTGAAAAGCACCGCTTCTAAACCCCATGCATACTGTCTTGAAAAGCTAATTCCGCCACTGTAAAGCGCTGTAAAAATAGCCTGTGTTATCGCTAATGCCAATAATAAAGATGCTGCAATTAGTGGGGTGCGTTTATTCGTAAATTCCATTATGGACCTCTTATAATTTTATGTTTGACGCTTTAAGTGATGCAAAACTTTCGAACTTGCAGGTATAAGACAGGTGAAACTATTTAATTATTTCGTTTAAAATTATAAAAATATTTTGTACCAAAGAGTGGCAAGCATTTTAGCAATGTTGTAGTCAGTTTGAGTTACCAAGGCACTAAAGGAGCCCAAGATTAAACTGACTAAGATATAAGCTTAAAACGAGACCAATCACTTAACAAAGTGATAGTTTGCATTGTAGGTGGGGCTGCATAGATTAAACCTGCAATGGCAATAACAGACGCCAACGTAATTAATTTATTATCGAAATTAGCTATTTTTAAAGCGGTTCCGAAAGAGCGTTTAATTTCTACATTACTTAAATCGACACTGTAAATTTCATCGAGTAATAAATGTATTAACCCGCCGAGTACAATAAAGCCACCTGTAACCAGGCAAAGGTGGCTGAATATATGGTTGTTTGGTCATTCAGCTGCCAGGTTAGTTGTGTTGTTAACAAGGCGCATAACAGTATAAATAATAAAGAGTGGCAGCTACCTCTGTGTACTGTGATCCACTCAAAAATGGGCCTGATAATATATTTCATAAATCCGTACACTAATAACGGCACTACAACTAACTCGACAAAACTAATTTGGATGATTAGCTCGGTGGTTATGTAATGCATTACTATTAATACAGCACAAAGAGCAAATAAGTTAAAAATAGTATCGAGTGATGAGGAGTTATCAGAATCTATGTCTGGTAATAGGCCGCCAATAGAGCCTAAAAACCATAACCAAAGTGCGCTGTTTAAATCAATGTGGCCTGCCGATAAAAGAGCGGCTGAACTTAAGCCGGTGATGATAACAGCAGTATTAAGATGAGTATTGAAGTTTGCCATTGTATATCTTGATAGGAAAATAGGTTGGCATTTTAGCAATTGAAAACTTAATTGTTCAATATACTTAAGAGCATCTTATTTTTTTAACTCGTCATAAAATGCAACATTTCCGCGGCCTTTTTCTTTTACGTGGTAGAGCATTTTGTCAGCGTTGAACATCAATACAAGTAGTTCATTGCCATCGTTAGGGGCTACTGCAATACCTATGCTTGCACCGACTGCGCATTTTTTAGTTTGAGAAATACTAATGTCCTGCTGTAGCTCATCGAGCAGGGCTATGGCTTGGTTTTGTGTTGCGCTTTTATCGTAATTATTAATTTGCTGCGCAACAATGAATTCGTCACCGCCTAGGCGGATACATATGTCAGTATTGTTATTGAATCGTTTTTTAAAGCGGTTTGCTATCTCTATCAACACTTTATCACCGGCTTCGTGACCATAGGTGTCATTAATGGGTTTAAATTTGTCTAAATCAATCATAATAAGCACAAGATGTTGACCATGTTTAGCGCATTCACGTAGTGCTTTTTTTAGGCGCTTTTCGCCTGCACGGCGATTAAATAGATCAGTGAGTGGATCGTGATCGGCTTCAAATTGGGTTTGAAACTCGCGCTCTGCGCGTTCGGTCACGTCATGTAAAATTACTTCTACTAATTGTTCTTGCTGGGGACTTCGGTTGGTTTGTCTTTGGTCAGTTAACCTTACAAATAAGCAGTGAAACCAAACCGTTTTGTATCCGACTTTACACTCACATCTAATGTTGTTTGAGGTGGGTTTTTATCACAGCGAATTTTGGTTACACAGTAGAAGCGGGCGCATCACTATTAAATGTGCCAGTGCAACAGCTTAGCTTACAGTTAGTGCAATCAACAGCGCTTTACGGTAAAGCCATTAAGTTTGGTGGTGGTTTATTACATGTGGGCAAGCGTAACGGCTTTTTTGGTACCGACTTTGAACTACCAAGCTACACAACAGCCCGTGCTTTTGTAAATTACGATGTAACAGACGCCATTGGTATTACGGCTGAGGTAAATAACCTGTTTGATGAAACGTATTACACAAACTCGTTTGCCGATGCATGGGTACAACCTGGTACACCAAGAAACGTTAAGTTTTCTGCATCCTATAAGTTTTAAACGTATCCATGAAAACGATATAAACAAATAGGCTGCTTATATAGGCAGCCTATTTGTTTTTAAATTAATTATTTTAAGTATCCATCAAAAATTTGCTTGTACTTGCCGGATTCTTTGAGTTTTTGCAGTTGTAAATTAAAGTCATTGCGTACTTTTTTAGACTTAAATAAATATCCATTAGGGCTTTTTCCGAATAAAGGGAACCTATCAATTTTTTGTGTTGTATCAATATCTTTTATATTTGCGCGAAAGTAGTCAAAGCTTTGTTTATCCATTTGTATAACATCTACCTTGTCTAAGTACAAAAATTTAACTTGAAGCGATTGATCGTGTATTTCGTTATACAATGGATTAGCTTTAGCCATATTTGCATACTCATCTCCTAAGTGAATGGCAGCACTTGGCCATGACAATAGACTATAATTTTTCAAATCGGCTATTTCACTCAATTTAAAGTTGTTTTTACTTAAAGCAAAAGCTAGATTTTCGTATGTATAAGACGCATATGATAAATAACCTTTTAGGCTGTTTCCGTTTGCAGTATTTAAATTAATATCTGCTACTACATCGATATTTCCTTTTTTATACTCTTTTACACGCCGAGTGTAAGGATAATATCGAGACTCAATTGTGTAGCCTAAAGGTGTTAAAGCCGCTGTAATAATATCTACTGTTAGACCACTATTTGAATCAGGGAATACGAAAGGGGGAAGTTTTTCACCAAAACCTACTACGAGCGTTTGCTCAGTGATTGATGCATTAACGATGGGTGATAATAACAATGCGGCTATTAAAATGCTGTTTAACGTCATTTCTACTGTAATAAATTAACTATTAATGTTTAAAAGATAGTTATTAACGTGTAAAGCAACAAGTAAAAAGCCCATTAAACTAATTATTAATTAGCTTTAATTAGCTTTAATTAGCTTTGATGGGCTGATTGATATCAGTTTTATACCGGGGTATTTAAAATGGTGCGTAGCCATCGGGTGTTGTTACTGGCGTAGTCCAGCGCTTTGTAGCCTCTATTACTGGGCGTTGTGCGCCTTGAGCTGGTAAACGCCCGCTGTCGCCAAACAACCACAGTACAAAGTTGGTTCTATCGCCACTGGTTATGGGTTTAGCAGCATGTGCCACACTTCCTCTGTGGATCATCGCGAAACCTGGCGTAAAACTAAGTTGAGTTACTTTACCTGTAACTTGGTCGTAAAAATCAAGCTCAGAACCGGTAAACTCCTCACCCGGTAAATTTAAATTAATATTTAACGTTACCGCTGATGCATCAGTATGTGGGCGAATAGACGCATCTGTACTTGGGTCATAGTAAATAGAAAAACCAAATGTTTGCGTGTCGTAACCTGTAATTTCAGGAAATAATAAACGCGAAATAGGGCGCATATAAGTGTTTAGCATTTCGTTATAAAATGCTTGAAAACTTGGCGCTGCTAAATAGCCCTCTGATCGTTTATCGAGCATAACGCCGCTGCGGTTTAATACAATACCGTAAGGTGGGCGCATAGGAATATTAGAGTTCCATACTTGTTCAAGGTAGCCACGTAAAACGGTTAGGCGCTCAGGATCAAAAAATTGAAACTGAAACACATCAGGTGCCACTTCCTCTAAAAGCGCTTTTACTAAATGCTCTTTAGATGGATTTTCCCATGCTTGTTGTACGGCTTCGCGTAAATTTTTATCGAGTAACGAATCGTCTAGCGTAAAGGTAGAAGCGTCAACTTCGCTTGCTTCCCATTCTTTCCAAGCGTCTGAAATTAGTTCGTCGTTGCTTGCCCAAAACTGTTGTACCGAGTGATCATGGTTTAACATTTCTTGGCGTGTTGGTAAATCTAGAGCACGGGCTAATTGTAATTGTTTGGTTTTCATACGATGTAACTCCAGTTATTTAATACAGGTTTAACAATCTAGGAGTTAAGTTTATTGTAGAGTTAATTATTAATAAACTGGACAATAAAATAAACAGTATTAATAAAAAATTAATAATAGCATCGTTTAATGCCTTTTTAAGCGTTAAAAAGCTGCATTAAATGCAGCCTTTTATTTTAATGCGTAACTCTGTCGCCCCAAATATCTTCTAGGCGACTGTCTCGTCCGCATCGCCAGCGATAAGTGTTATAACGGATAGGGTTATTTTTGTAGTAATCTTGATGGTAACTTTCTTTTCCTTTGATAGGGTAGAACACCGTTGTATTTAAAATTGGCGTAACAACGGTTTGATTAGGAAACTCTTTAATAACACGTTGTTTGGATTGCTCTGCTAATTTACGTTCTTCATCATTAGCAACAAATATAGCACTGCGATAACTGGGGCCTTTGTCGCAAAATTGGCCTTTCGGATCAAAAGGGTCAATATTAACCCAATAATGATTGAGTATTTCTTGATAGCTTACAATGCTAGGTTTATAGGTGATTTCAACCGCTTCATAGTGTCCTTTATGATTACCGTTATATGTAGGGTTTTTAATTTTACCCCCCGTAAAGCCAGATATTACGTCGGTTACGCCTTCAAGTTTCTCAAAGTCTGATTCCATACACCAAAAGCAACCTCCTGCAAGCACTGCTTTTTTTGTCTCTTCTGCGTAAGAGAGTGTGCTAAATAAAACGAGGGTAGACGCTAACGTTAATGAGAGTGTTTTTTTCATAAAAATATCCACCTTTAGAATTAATTTAACTATACGTTTAATTAGACCTATCAAGTACAAAAGGTATTTCATATTTTTAGATAACAAATTTGGTTTTGGTCAAAAGTGTCTAATTTATATTTTAATACTATGTATGCCACTAAAAACGCAGTTGAAAAGTTTAACCGTGTTGATTAAGGTTAATTCATTGATGATGTAATTTACCTGGTGTTAGATGAACCAATTAACTGAGGAATCAATTAGCTGCCCGTATTGCGGTGAAGTTATAGAGGTATTACTAGATGCTGCAGATATTGATGAGCAATACATAGAAGACTGCCAAGTATGCTGTAAGCCTATTTCGTTTGTTGTATTTGAAGACGACGATGAGCTAAAAGTAAATGTATACAGTGAAGACGATACATTTTAAATTGGCGTAAATTATAAAAAAGGCTGCATAACTGCAGCTTTTTTTATTGATGGGGCGTTAGTTATTTTGTTCTCGAGCTAGCTGGTTAGGGAGTAGCTCTTCCACTATTTCACGTGCGGGTAAAGTGTAACGTGTGCCATCAAACATGACTGAGGTAAACTCATTTATATTAGTAATGCCGGTTAGGGTCCAGCCCTCGCCGCGCTTAGGACAATACACAGTTGTGGTAGGTTGTATTACTTTAAATTCGTCACTCATACTTGTGTGCTCGTTATATAATGCTTGTTAATGCACTATGGTAAGTTAATAATGCAGGTTCATAAAGTGCTATTTGCCCTGTATTTAAATCATGTTTGAAAAAATAAATACGCCTCGTATATCGCTGCGTTTAATATCTCATAAAGATGTAACTAGTTTACATGCCATTTTAAACAACCCGTTGGTTAGTAAATTTAATGACTATTTAACCCCGCTATCTAAAAGTGATGTAAAGCAATTAATACAAGATGATATTAGCGGCTACTATGAAGGGGAAGTTATACGTTTAGCGATTACGCATAATACTCTAAACAAAGTGATTGGTAGTTGTGGCCTATATAAAATTAATGAACAAGTAAGCTGTGCTTTTTTAGGCTTTGAGCTGGCGCCGGATTTTTGGGGTAAGGGTTACATGAAAGAGGCGCTTGTAGCGTTAATACCTGAATTAGTGATGATTTTTAAGTTAAAAACTATTTATGCCGAGGTAGACAGTCGTAATATAGCCTCGTGTAATTTGCTAAATGGGCTAGGGTTTCAACTTAGCGAAAGTAAAAGCAGCGTTTGGTTTTGTCATTTTTAATACATTTGAATACATAGAGAAAAATATGGCTATACACATAAATAAAAATTACTTAGTAAACTTAGTATTTGCTGTGATTGCATTGAGCTTAATTATTTTAGGCAGCCGTTATTATAACCATTATGTTTCGGCCTATACAGATGTAACAATCGATTCGAAAGTATTAAATGAAACGCGTAAAATTTTTATTAGGTTACCGAGTAATTACGATGCTAATAAAACGTATTCGTTAATTATTAAAACAGATGGTAATTTTAATCTAGATAAATGGGATGAGTCTTTAACTATGCTTGCTAAAAAGCAAGGTGGTAAGCAAGCAATATTAGTGGCTATTCCAAACTTATTTTTTGTATCTTCTCGTAATCGCGACCTAGTGCCGCCTTACGCACGCCAAGAGGTTAATACTGAAGCTAGATTAGATGATGGAACGCAGCCTAATGGTGAGGCTGATAAGTTTTTACAGTTTATTGAAGTAGAGCTTCTGCCTTATTTATCGAGTAAATTTAAGCTAAACAATAACCGTGTGCTAAGTGGGTTTTCTGCTGGTGGAAGTTTTGTGTTGTATGTATTTCATACAAAAAACGAATTATTTAATGGCTATTTTGCGTTTAGCCCTGCAGCTTGGTACGACGATATGACAGTAGTAAGTAAGGTTGATACGTTTTTAAAATCAAAGAAGGAGGCGTTTAAGCAGCCAACCTATTTGTTTTTGTCGGTAGGTGGGGATGAGCACCCGTTAATGTTAGAGGCATATAATAATTTAGAGCAGACATTTAAAACCAACCATAATAACAACTTACTGTGGGAATCTATTATTAACCCCAATGCCGAACATAGCGACAATCCACTATTGAGTGTTGCTGATGCGCTAGGCGGATATCAAAGGTTTTTAAATAAAACACCTTAGCATGTCGCTCAACTTAAAGTAGTAAGTAATTGACGAAATAGCTCTTTTGATTAAGGCTATTCCTTTTTAATATTATTAAAGAACACATCATACTATATTGGTTAAAGGTTAATCTTAACTAAGAGTTTAAAAAATATGATTATTGTCAAAGAGTAGGTGGTGTCACAAGTAAAACGCCCTAGCTTAGTAGGGCATGAAAGGGCAAATTATAATTTTATAATTGGTATCTAAATCCAAATGCGATTCCGTCATCTTCCGACTGTTCCATTTGGGCTTGCTGATCTTTATTGTTGCTTTCAAAGTCACTAAAATCTTTACGGGCCTCTACATACGCAATTGTGTCTTCGTCAAATAAATAATGAAGGCCAATAACAGCAAATTGGCGTTTAAATACATCGTTCGGGTCGGCATTAAAGTTAGGTTGAATTACGTAACCATCACCTGCATCAAATACGTTGTAGGCGATAATAGGGCGAAAATCGTTATCAAAGCGGTACGATGCAAATGTTTCTACACCCATTGCGTCTTTAATTAAGCGACCAAGGTTATCGGTATCGTGATTTTTGTTTTTATTAATATTAGCGGCAACATAAAGACCTTTTTGATCTACGCTGCCCCACATAATACCTGCACCGTATATTAAATCTTCAACATTTTGTGTAGAGCTATCGCCGTAAGTTAAATCAAACTCACCTCGGTTTACACCGGCTGTAAGCGTTAACATGTCTGTAGGGGTGTAAGTAACCGAGGCACCAAAGGTGTAGTTAAACTCAACTTCCTGTGCAGCGCTATCGCCAGTGTTCCACAATGTCTCGCATTCATATTCAGTTATATCGCTTACATCACAGGTGTAAAATTCGCTGTTTTTAAGCTGTGCTTGCAGTGTCAAACTTAAATCGTTGTAGCTGTTACGATATTGAATAAGTTTATCGCCACGGCCGGTGCCGTTTACTGCGCCATCGTCTTTGTTGTAGGTATAAACACCAGCAGCATTACCATCCCATACAAAGCTGTTGTTGGTGCCATAAACAACGTCGTACCATGCCCCCCATTGCTTACCAATAGTAATTTGGCCATATTTTTCGTGCGAAATGCCGGCATAACCTAAGCGATTATATAAAAACTCATCTTGAATTGATTCAAAGCGGTTGTTGTAAACAATATCGCTGCTACCTACAGGGTTTACACCCCATTCTACACGCCCTAATGCTGTCCAGCCTTGCTTAAGTTCGCGATCAAATTTAAAGTTTATACGCGATGTACCGTTAACAATTTCTGTTTGATTTTGTGTATTTATAATCCTTACGTCAATAAAACCACCCACGCTCATTGAATTACGCTCGTCCTTGTATACGTTTACTTCAGAGAATACCGAAGGGCTAATAATTGTTGCTATCAGCATTGATGTTAATTTCAATTTCATTGTGTACTGCCTTGTGTACGTCGGTAAAATGGTAAGTGCAAGGCACACTAACAAACACCTTTATTGGTAAAAAGTGAAAAAACATCATCGAAATTATTCATATATTATGTAGACATTCACGGAGGGTTAATTGTGTTTTTAAGTTGTTATTAAAGTGTGTTTTTATAGTAAATACATAAGCAGTCTGCAAATTTACAACCTTAAAAATAATTAATTATTATGATGTTTTTTCACGTTAGCTATAAATTAATTTTTAGTGTAAAAGCTCTAATCTTGTTGTTTTTCAGTGGAATAGCATCACCTTGCTGAGTATTCTAAAATCTGCGTAATCAAGTTTTATTGGGTTTTAAATTCACTTCAAATCATAAGTTAAATATAAAAATAAAATAAGAAATGCATACCCTTAATAATAAAGTTTCAGTGCTTGGTAAGTTCGATTTTTGATAGAAAAAATGCCCTTTTTGATATAAACTGCGCGCAAATTAAATACATCACAAACTCCTTTGGAGGGTAGCGCTATTATTAGTACAGCTAATATCACCATGCAATTTGGTGCTAAACCATTATTTGAAAATATCTCAGCAAAATTTGGCGATGGAAACCGCTACGGTTTAATCGGTGCAAATGGTTGTGGTAAGTCAACGTTTATGAAAATTTTAAGCGGTGAGCTTGAACCATCTTCAGGTAATGTAAGCACAGATCCAAATGAGCGCGTTGCTAAACTAAACCAAGACCAGTTTGCTTACGAAGAATACTCTGTAATCGATACAGTAATAATGGGTCACAAAGAGTTATGGGATATTAAACAAGAGCGGGATCGTATTTATTCTTTACCAGAAATGAGTGAAGAAGATGGTATGAAAGTAGCCGACCTTGAAACAGAATTTGCTGAAATGGACGGTTACTCTGCCGAATCTAAAGCCGGTGAGCTTTTATTAGGTGTTGGTATTGCTACTGAGCAGCACTATGGTCCTATGTCTGAAATTGCGCCTGGTTTTAAATTGCGAGTACTACTTGCTCAGGTGTTGTTTTCTGACCCAGATATAATGCTACTTGATGAGCCCACCAATAACTTGGATATTTACACGATCAAGTGGTTAGAAGATGTATTGAACCAGCGCGATTGTACTATGATCATCATCTCGCATGACCGCCACTTTTTAAACTCTGTGTGTACGCACATGGCTGACATAGATTACGGCGAGCTTCGTATTTATCCAGGCAACTACGACGAGTACATGTTTGCAGCAACGCAGGCACGCGAACGTTTATTAAGCGAAAATGCTAAAAAGAAAAGCCAAATTGCAGAGCTACAACAATTTGTATCACGTTTCTCGGCTAATGCCTCTAAAGCTAAGCAAGCTACATCGCGTGCTAAGCGTATTGACAAAATTCAGCTAGACGAAGTAAAAGCCTCGTCTCGTCAAACACCATTTATTCGTTTTGACCAAGAAAAACAACTGTTTCGTAACGCACTAGAAATGACAAGCCTTAGCCAAGGTTTTGAAGACAATACGTTATTCACAGGCCTAGAAGGTTTAGTAGAAGTAGGCGAGCGCATTGCCATAATTGGTGAAAACGGCGTGGGTAAAACAACGCTACTTAATACGTTGGCAGGAAAGCTTGCGCCAAAAGCGGGTGAATTTAAGTGGTCTGAAAACGCTAACATTGGCTACTACGCACAAGATCATGCCGACGAATTTGAAAAAGACATGAACTTGTTTGAGTGGATGGAGCAATGGCAGCAAGAAGGCGACGATGAGCAAGTTGTTCGTAGCTTTTTAGGTCGAATGTTGTTTTCGCAAAACGACATTAAAAAGTCAGTAAAAGTAATATCTGGTGGTGAGCAAGGCCGTATGTTGTTTGGCAAAATCATGATGCATAAACCAAACATATTATTAATGGATGAGCCAACCAACCACATGGATATGGAATCGATTGAAGCGCTTAACTTAGCCCTTGAAGCTTACGAAGGCACGTTGTTGTTTGTATCGCATGACCGCCAATTTGTATCTTCTGTTGCTACCCGCATATGGGAAATTAAAGACGGTAAGATAATCGACTTTAGAGGTAATTACTCAGAGTACCTAGCAAGTAAAGAAGCCTAGTTACTTTGTAATTACAGAATTTAAAAAGCCATGTATAACATGGCTTTTTTTGTTTTTGTTTTATGTTTATTATTTATAAAAAATTAGCCGTTAATCTTCATTTAATATCATTCGAACCTCGCAAATTAAACGTGTTTGGGTATAATACCCGCCTAAAACCGGACATAAGTCCGCTATTTTAAAATACATTACTGAGGAGTATTTATGACTGTTGGCATTATTATGGGTTCTAAATCAGATTGGCCAACCATGGAACACGCTGCGCTTATGCTAGAGCAGTTTGGTATTAAGTACGAAACCAAAGTTGTATCTGCACATCGCACTCCTCAATTACTTGCTGATTATGCAAGCTCAGCTGCAGAACGCGGCATCAAGGTTATTATTGCAGGCGCAGGTGGCGCTGCTCATCTACCGGGTATGGCGGCTGCTTTTACATCGGTTCCTGTTTTAGGCGTGCCAGTAAAGTCTAAAGCGCTTAATGGCGTTGACTCGCTACTTTCGATTTGTCAAATGCCTAAAGGCGTTGCAGTAGGGACTTTGGCCATTGGTGAGCCTGGCGCTGCAAACGCAGGTTTGTTAGCTGCGCAAATTTTAGGGTGCTATAACCCTGAAATTTTTGAAAAAATCGAAGCATTTCGTAAAAATCAAACCGACACAATATTAGCTAACCCAAATCCTGCTGAGTAACGATGAATATTTTAATTTTAGGTGCAGGACAACTTGCACGTATGATGAGCCTTGCAGGCGCACCACTTAATTTGAATGTAGTTGCTTACGATGTTGGCAGCCAAAAAATTGTTCACCCGCTAACGGGCGAAGTGTATACAACAACGCTTGAACAAGCTATTGAATCAGCTGATGCAATCACGGCTGAATTTGAGCACATTCCTGATGATGTTTTAACGCTATGCTGTAATAGCAACAAGTTTTATCCGGGTAAAGCCGCAATTAAAACAGGTGGTGATAGAGCACTAGAAAAAGCGTTACTTAATAAAACAGGGGTTGAATGTGCGCCCTATCAGCTAATTACTGAAAAAGCACATTTAGAACTTGCTGCTAAAAACCTAGGTAAGCCACTTGTAATAAAAACCTGCCAAGCAGGCTACGACGGTAAAGGGCAATGGCGATTAAAATCAGATGATCAAATAGAACAAATTTGGTCAGAAATGGCTGATTTTATAGCATCAGGGTCACAGGATGCGCCGCACACAATTATTGCAGAAAAAATGATCCCGTTTGATCGAGAAGTCTCTATTATTGGTGCGCGAGATAAACACGGTAATGTTGCTATTTATCCGTTAACAGAAAACGAGCATACCAACGGTGTGCTAACGCTTTCTGTTGCTGGTAAAAATAATAAACAGGTAGAAGCACAAGCAAACGACGCATTTACTAAAATTGCTAACGAACTTAACTATGTGGGTGTATTGGCCATAGAGTTTTTTGATGTAATGGGCACACTATTAGTTAATGAAATTGCACCACGAGTCCATAATTCAGGTCATTGGACTCAGCAAGGTTGTCATTGTTCGCAATTTGAAAATCATATGCGTGCCGTTGCAGGTTTACCACTTGGAAATACTGAGCTAAAACATATTACGGCTATGATCAATGTGCTTGGACAAGCAAGCATCCCTGCTGAGGTACTTACATTACCTGACGTAACAAGCCATTGGTACGGTAAAGCGGCGAAGCCAGGTCGTAAAATGGGTCATATTAATGTATCGGCTCACAATATGAATGACCTGTCAGACAAGTTAAGTCAATTAACTGATTATTTACCAGAGCACGATTACCCGGGTATTTTAAAAACGGCAGAAAAACTAATTTTAGGCTAGGGGCCTTGAGCAAGACGGATGAGCCTTTTCTCAGTTAAATAAGCAAGACGCTTTATGCCGCATTTACTCAGAACTGTAGGTGAAATACCTCGAGCCAAAATTAAATTGCACCTTAATTAAAAAATGCTGAGTTTACTCGGCATTTTTTGTCTGTAAAAAAACAAAAACGCACTACATTATGAAATAATAAAACTAATTATTTCAAGGTGAGTGTTTAAATGAAATCTAAACTAATTTATGGCGCGTTAGTCGCCACGTTTTTGAGTGTCAATATTCATGCGACAGAGTCTATTCGTGTTGCCACATTCAATGTCAGTATGGATGCTACAAATTACACTGCCAAAGGCGAGCTTATTAAAAGTGATGCCTTAGTCAAAGCTCTTACCTCAAACACACAACAGATTAAAAATATTGCAGAAATTATCCAGCGCGTTCGCCCAGATATTATTTTACTGAACGAGTATGACTTTGTTCCTAAAGAACAAGGTATTGATTACTTTAAAACACATTACTTAAACGTAAGCCAAAACCATCAAACCGCCATTGATTACCCTTATTCTTATATAGCACCCGTTAATACGGGTCTTGCTACAGAGTTTGACCTAGATAACGATGGTAAAAAAAGTAAAGTAATGGGTGATGCCCAAGGCTTTGGCTTTTTTGAAGGGCATTATGGGATGGCCATACTATCTAAGTACCCAATCGATTTTGACAAAATTAGAACTCTTCAAACCTTTAAATACAAAGATATGCCTAATGCCCACATGCCGTTAATGCCAAAAACAGGTGAAAATTGGTATAGCGCTCAAGAGTGGCAAGCTCTTAGGTTAAGTTCTAAATCGTTTTGGGATGTCCCGGTTGTTATTAATAACAAAGCAGTGCATATATTAGCGTCGCATCCTACGCCTCCGGTGTTTGATGGCGAAGAAGATAGAAATGGCAAACGTAACCATGACGAAATTAGATTAATTGCCGACTACGTAGCAAATGCTAACTATTTATACGACGATAATGGACAAAAAGGCGGGCTAGAGACGCAGTCTCGTTTTGTTATTTTGGGTGATTTAAATGCAGCACCCGAAGGTGACAAAGCGCGTTTAGAAACAACCGATCAATTACTTAATAATCCATTAATCAATGCTCGCTTTTTACCTCAAAGTGAAGGTGCTAAGCAGCAATACGAGTTTTCCTATGCAAAACGCTTTACTGCCAATTGGCAGGCACGTGTTGATTATGTATTACCATCGACTTATGGGTTAGAAATAAAAGATGGCGGGGTATTTTGGCCAGTTGAATCAAGCGAGCAATATCGGTTAATTAAAGATAGAACGGCATCAAGCGATCATCGTTTAGTGTGGCTTGATTTAGCAATTAAATAATTAAGGAATGAGTAAACAGAGCTTTACCCTGTTAATTGGCTATTTATCTTAAAAAATTGCATTAACTTTGGTGCTTCTGCTTAAATACGCGTTAATTATAATAACGGTATAGAAGCACTATGATCTTTAATTTTTCCTCATCTAAAACGTTAGTCGCATTGGCTGTTGCCTCAAGTGTTATGCTTGCGGGTTGTAGTGCAACTGCAAACACATCATCTAAAAATAATATTTCGGCAACAAATAAAGTTGAGGCGGTTGTAAGTACACCTGCCGATGTTGGCTCTGAAAAAATTACATTAAAGCAAGCAATGGCTGATCCTGATTGGATAGGTAACCAACCTCAAAATGCTTTTTGGGGTACTGATTCAGCAACAATTATTTATGCTCAAAAGCAACAAGGTAACACCTTACATGATTTATTTAGCCAGTCATTAACGTCTCAAACAGCTGAACAAGTCGCATTGAGTAAGCTACATACACTGGGCGCTAGAAACGCAGTTTTTTCAAACAATAAAGCAATGCAAGCCTACGTGTTTAAAGGCAATGTGTTTGTTAAAAATGTAAAAACTGACACAATTCGCCAAGTAACCCATAGCTCGGTTAATGAATCCAATCCACAGTTTTTAAATGATGGCGCATTGGCTTATCGTCAAGGGAATGTGTTTTTTAAAGTCGATTTAGTGACGGGGTTAACGCAAGAAATTGCTAACTTAAAGCTTGCTGATAAACCAAAAGGAATTAGCGAGCCGAGTTCGTACATTGCAAAAGAACAACACAAACTTATTGAATATATTGCCCTTGAACACAAAAATAAAAAAGATCAGCACGCGCGTAATACACAAATAAACGAGCAAAATACCTCTATAGCGGATACAAGTTACTATTTAGGCAAAGGCAATAAAGTTGATAAAGTAGAACTTTCTCCAAACGGTGATGCGTTATTGGTGGTTGTGAAAAAGCAATCTAGCTGGCGCAGTGACACCGATATAATGCCACATTATGTGACTGATGACGCAACCATAGCCCCTAAAAAAGTTCGTCGTCGTATTGCTGATGCAACAGAAGAAACATCACAACTTATATACATAAATTTAAATGATAAAACACAAAACACGCTAGCGTTTGATACGCTGCCAGGTTTTGATGAAGATGTATTAGCCAGTGTCAAAAAAGAAAATTATGCACGACTAGGCAAAACCTATGAATCAAAAAAATCATCCCGCGCTATTAATTTGATCACTGGGTGGGGATTAGGTCAAAGCCCAATAGTGTGGAACAACGATGGTTCGCAAGTTGCTATTATGCTTGAAGCGTGGGACAACAAAGATCGCTGGATTGCAACCGTAGACTTTGAAAATAATACACTCGAGTCGCAGCATCGTTTACATGACGATGCATGGATTGCTTATGCATTTAATAATTTTGGCTGGTTAAATAACACAAATACTCTTTATTACCTTTCAGAAGAGTCAGGTTACAGCCAACTTTATAAAAAACCATTAAACGGTAAAGCCATTGCGTTAACTCAAGGTCAGTTTGAGGTATCAAACCCAACAGTTACAAGTGACGATTCTGCTATTTATTACAAAGCAAATGTTGAACACCCAGGCTTATACGAAATTTTTCGTGTAAATCCACAAACAGCTGTAAGTGAAAAAATTACTGATTTAAATGGCATGACCGACTACACGTTAAGCCCAGATGAAAGTAAATTATTGCTAGTACACTCTAAAATTACCATGCCTGCTGAGCTATATGTAACAGATGCTAAAGCTAATGCGACGGCAACACGTTTAACTAATACGGTATCTAACGCGTTTTTAGCTAAAAAATTAACGGCACCTAAAATAGTTGCAGTGCCATCAAGCCATACAGATCAGCCAATATACGCCAAGGTATACTACCCAGCTGATTACGTAGAAGGCGAAAGTGGTAAAACCCGTAAAGCGGTGATTTTTAATCACGGTGCAGGGTATTTACAAAACTCACACATGGGTTGGTCTGTTTACTTTAGAGAGTTTATGTTTCATTCATTATTGGCTGATGAAGGTTACGTGGTAATGGATATGGATTATCGCGCATCTAAAGGGTATGGACGCGACTGGCGTGCAGCAATTTATCGCCAAATGGGCACGCCAGAAACACAAGATTTAGCGGATGGTGTTAAATGGATGGCTGAAAATGCTAACGTGGATACTAAGGCAGTAGCCACGTATGGCGGGTCTTATGGTGGCTTTATGACCTTTATGGCGTTATTTACGGCACCAGAGTTATTTCAATCAGGTGCAGCGCTTCGCCCGGTAACCGATTGGGCACACTATAATACAGCATATACGGGTAATATATTAAACCACCCAGATGTGGATCCCATTGCATACGAGCGCAGCTCACCTATTTACTTTGCTGAAGGGTTAAATAAGCCGTTATTAATAAATGCACCAATGGTAGACGATAACGTATTTTTTCAAGACTCAGTGCGTTTAGTACAGCGCTTAATTGAGCTTGAAAAAGAAAACTTTGAAACGGCTATCTTCCCTGTTGAACCGCATGGTTTTGTGCAGCCTTCAAGTTGGTTAGATGAATACCGCCGTATTTATAAGCTATTTAAAGAAACGCTTTAATCTTAAATTTTTAAATTTAAGTATAAAAAAACGCCGCGTTTACTAACGCGGCGTTTTTATTAATATTGGAAAGCTTAATCGTTATTTTTTAAGTATGCAATTGCCAAAGGTATGCCAAGCAGTGTGCCACCTATAGCACCTATTAAATGTGCATCTATTGCAACAGTAGAGTTTATTAACTTACCTATGTCGGCATTTGGACCGCTAAATTGCTCAAACGCTATTTTTACCCATACACCTATAAACAACAAATAACCCGACTTTAGCCCCAACGTGACATCTTTCACTGCCCCCCAAATAATTACACCGTGTAGTAGGGCGCTGAGCCCTGTATAAATATGTATATTAGGGCAAAACCAATAAACACCGAGTCCACACCAAAGAGCAAGCAAACATATATTAGTTGTATAATGTGTAGGTGTCGTATATTCGCCGTGCAATAGCCAAATTAGAAATATCCCCCCGCAATTTAAACCTAAATGTGCCCAATTAGCGTGCACAAACTGGCTGGTGAACACTCGCCATACTTCACCTTGTTCAACAAAGTTGCGGTTAAATTCAAGTAAATAATTTAAATCAAATGCAGCAAAAATAGTGCTAAAAAGTATCAGGCAAAGGGGCGGTAAAATATAACGAGGCTGAATAGGTAAATTAAGCATTTTATTGTATTTTTTAGTATTAATTTTTGCATATTGTGCCTGTTTAACTTTAAGATGCCAATTACCCATTGTAATTAAGTGTTTTTAGTATTTTTTATGCATTTTAAACTTAACTCATTATTTGCTATTGGCTTAGGTGTTTTGTCTTTGCCGGTACTGTCAAAAGAACCCACAAAAATAGAAGTTCGTGAACCAGAAGCCACTACCTCAATCAATGCTAAGCAAATTGTTAAAGGTGATAAATATATGGTGGCAGCAGCCAATCCGTATGCGTCACAAGCGGGGAGGCAAATATTAGCAAAAGGCGGCAGTGCCGTTGATGCAGCAATCGCCACTCAACTTATTTTAACGCTTGTTGAGCCACAATCATCGGGTATTGGTGGCGGTACATTTATGATGTACTACAACAAATCAAATAATAAGTTAACCAGCTTTGATGGACGAGAAACGGCCCCTAAAAATGCTGATGAAAACTTATTTTTAAATAAACATCGTAAAGCGGTTAAATGGATTGAAGCCGTTGTTGGCGGACGTTCTGTAGGTGTGCCAGGCGTGTTACATGCCTTTGCTAATGCGCATAAGCAATATGGTGTATTGCCTTGGGATGAGCTATTTAAACCCGCTATTAAACTTGCCCAAGAAGGTTTTGTGGTATCGCCTCGATTGCATGGTTTATTAGCGCGTCAATTAAATCCAGGTGTTATTAGTATGCCGGTGATACATGAATATTTTTACCCAAAAGGTAAACTCATTGAAGCGGGTAGCATTAAAAAAAACCAGCCGCTTGCTGATTTATACAAAGCCATCGCTCATAAAGGAATAGATGCGTTTTATAAAGGCGAAAATGCTAAACAAATAGTTAAAGCAGTGCAAAAATCAAAAATTGCACCCGGCACATTAACGCAGCAAGACCTAGCACATTATAAAAGCAAAGAGCGTGACGCGGTATGTATAAAATACCGCGTATACAATGTGTGTTCTATGGCACCACCTAGTAGTGGTGGTGTGGCTGTTTTGCAAATGTTAGGTTTACTAGAGCATACAAATATTTCGGCTCTAACACCTAATAGCGAACAGGCTGTTCATTACTTTAGCCAAGCGTCACGCATTGCGTTTGCCGATAGGAATGTATATATGGGTGACCCAGATTTTACTCAGGTACCTACACAAGAATTATTAAACAAAAACTACATTAAATCACGTGCAAAACTCATAACCGAAAAAGATCAGCAAGCGGTTGCTGGCAACCCTGTTAATTTTTTAAGTTACGCACAAGATGATTCGTATGAACTGCCTTCTACATCTCATGTATCTATTGTTGATAGCTTTGGTAATGCGGTATCAATGACCAGCTCAATTGAAATGGCATTTGGCTCAACGGTGATGGTTAATGGATATATTTTAAATAACCAACTCACTGACTTCTCACTTTCACCTCGTAAAAACGGCAAATTAGTTGCTAACCGTGTAGAGCCAGGCAAACGACCGCGTAGTTCTATGTCACCTGTTATGGTGTTTAATGAAGATGGCAGCTTACGTTTAGTTGTAGGGTCTCCCGGTGGCAGCCGTATTATTGATTACGTTGCTCAAGTCGTTGTTGGCGTTTTAGATTGGAACTTATCTGTGCAAGAGGCAATAAACCTGCCGCGTACGACTAATCGTAATGACTACACCAGTCTTGAAAAAGGCACCGCTCTTGAATCACTTGAACCAGCACTTTCTGCTCGAGGTCATAAAGTACGTGTGTTAGATCTAAACTCGGGTTTGCATGGCGTAGAAGTAAAAAATAATAAGCTGTATGGTGCAGCAGATCCGCGCCGCGAAGGCGTTGCGCTCTCTGATTTATCTGATAATAACGCCACTTTCAAATTTTAAATTATGTATAATACAAACACGACCTATGTGCGTGTTTATATTCTCAATGGTCTGACAAGTACTATGTTCATTGCATTTAAATTCTGAGCATTGATAATGACAGATCATAACTTAAGACTCCATTAAAGCCTGGAAATATGACAACAAATACTGATCCTAATTACCTATATATTCATCACTCTGGCCCTGGCCTTATTGAAACGCCTTTACTGAATAAGGGCAGTGCATTTAGTAAAAAAGAGCGCGAAAACTTTAACCTTGCAGGTTTACTTCCTCCACGCTTTGAAACAATTGAAGAGCAAGTTGAGCGTTGTTATCAACAATATTCAAGCTTTACCGACAATCTTAATAAGCACATATATTTACGTGCAATTCAAGATAACAACGAAACGCTTTATTACCGCCTAGTGCGCGATCACCTTGAAGAAATGATGCCAATTATTTACACCCCAACGGTGGGCGATGCCTGTGAAAAGTTCTCCGATATTTATCGTAGCGCACGCGGTTTGTTTATTTCGTATGAAGATCGTTACCAAATTGACGATATTTTACGTAATGCGACAAAAGGTAAAGTAAAAGTAATAGTGGTAACTGATGGTGAGCGTATTTTAGGCTTAGGCGATCAGGGTATTGGTGGCATGGGTATTCCTATTGGTAAATTATCGCTTTACACCGCATGTGGGGGTATTAGCCCAGCATACACCTTACCTGTAATGCTTGATGTAGGTACCAATAACGAAAAACTGTTAAACGACCCAATGTACATGGGCGCACGCCATAAGCGTATTGCGCAAGACGAGTACGATGAGTTTTTAGATCTATTCATCAAAGCGGTTAAGCGCCGTTGGCCAAGTGTTTTACTTCAGTTTGAAGATTTTGCACAGCCTAATGCAATGCCACTTCTTAAGCGCTACCGTGAAGAAATTTGTAGCTTCAATGACGACATTCAAGGCACAGCGTCAGTCACGGTTGGCTCTTTATTAGCCGCCTGTCGTGTTAAAGGCTCAACATTAAGCCAACAAAAAGTGGTGTTTGTTGGGGCTGGCTCTGCCGGTTGTGGTATTGCTGAGCAAATTATTAGCCAAATGGTGTTTGAAGGTATCTCTGAAGAGCAAGCACGTAGCCAAGTATTTATGGTGGACCGTTTTGGTTTATTAACGAATGGAATGGAAGGTTTGCGAGATTTCCAGCAAGCTTTAGCACAGCCAACTAATGCGTTAAGTGATTGGACTTACAGCGGTGAATATGCGTCGCTACTGGATGTAATGCACTGTGCAAAACCAGATATATTGATTGGTGTATCGGGTCAGCCAGGTTTGTTTACAGAGCAAGTAATACGCGCAATGCATTCAACGTGTGAACAACCTATAATTTTCCCATTAAGTAATCCGTCTAAGCAGGTAGAAGCATACCCGGAAGATGTAATTAAATGGACCGATGGTAAAGCATTAGTTGCAACAGGAAGCCCGTTTGATCCTGTTCAATACAATGGTGAAACTTACCCTATTCCACAGTGTAACAATAGTTATATTTTCCCTGGTATTGGTTTAGGCGTTATTGCTGCTAAAGCGACACGTATTACCGATGCTATGCTTAGCGTGTCGAGTGAAATGCTTGCTGAGTCTTCACCGCGTGCAAACAGCGGAAAAGGTAGTTTACTACCTGCGCTAACAGAAATTGAAACGCTAAGTAAACGCATTGCATTTGCTATTGCTAAAAAAGCGATAGAAGAGGGCGTAGCATTAGAAATTTCTGACGATGCTCTTTGGGCAGCAATAGATAAAAATTACTGGTTGCCAAAATACCGCAACTACAAACGTTGCAGTGTTTAATTACGGTAGTCGTAATTTAAAGTAACTCAGGCTGTACGTTAAGTTACAGCTAATAACAAAAAACAGGCAATTGCCTGTTTTTTTGTGCTTGTTCATTTTTTATTAACCAAGTAGGCTCTTTAATAGAGTTAATTAAATACAATGGATAACGCTATGAAATCACTCACACTCTTTTTAGGCAGCGCATTTGCTTTAACAGCTGTTAGCTTTAATACGTTTGCGGCATCAACACCAAACGCCCCTCATATTTATGTTAAAGGGGAAGCAACCTTAACAACAATGCCTGACTATGTTCAACTAAGTGTTGGTATTAGTGAAATTGATAAAAACCTAATTGCAGCTAAAAACAGAACAGATACCGTAATGGCTAAAGCAATTAAGCTAGTTAAAGAAGTGGGTGTAAAGGAAGGGGATATTAATGCAGGCCATATTTCAATAAATCGTGAAAGCCAGTATAACCGCACATCGGGGTCGCAAGAATTCAAAGGCTTCAGAGTGTCGCGCACACTTACCTTAAAACTAAGTGATATAAAAAAATACCCAGAGCTATTACAAAGCTTAGTAAACAACGGTATTAACGAAATTAATCACACACAATTTTTAGCAAGTAATTACAACGAGCTTCATAAAAAAGCGCAAAAGCTTGCTATTAAAGATGCCCGCGATGCAGCAAAAGAGTTTAGTGAAGATTACGGGGTGGAACTTAAAGGGCTTTATACAGCTTCGCTTAGCCCAATGAATGTACCATCTCAGCCTTATATGCGCGCCGAGCAAACAATGATGAAAGCAGATACTGCACCAGGTAACTTTGTACCCGATGCCTACCATGCCGGAGAAATAAAAGTGACTGCTTCAAGCTATGCAGTATACTTTATAGAGTAACTATATTAACGGTCGCTAAAATTGTGATTAATCTTGGTGGCGCTCAAAACGTGCCACTAATTCCTCACCTTGTTGCTCACTAATTCGCGCAATTGAATTAAGCATATTTTTAATTTCGCGCCTGTCGTACTCATTCGTCACTTGCTCATTAATGTCATCGACTATGGCGTTTAAGTAGTTAAACAAACTATTGCGCGCATCTTCATCGTCATGAGCCACAAACAAAATGTTTTTAAACGCTTCAAGTACGTTAGTCATTACATAAGCATCGCTTTTAGCGTAATTACGCAGTGGCGTAAAATTATCGTGTAATAGCTCATCAAAACTTGTCTCGTGTATAAATAACAGCGGTTCGTTATCGGTGTGCTTAAACGAGTAATTTGTGTCGCTTATTTCAAGGCGCTTAATAAGTAAAATACTCAGCATATCAATAGATTTGACCGCAGTACCCGGATCGTTTATCCCTGGGCTCATTGCTTTGACCGCTATTTCAGAAATTTGCGTTAAGCCATAACGATAATGATCGCTAATATACTCTTCTATATAAAAAATAAAGCAGTCTAAAATTTTAGCTATTAGCGCTTCATCGGCTGATATGTCTTTATCGCATTTTAAAAACGGATACCCTTTAACTGTAAAGTAACCTTGATTTACAGAGATATAAATACGGATGTTTTCTTGCTCTAAAAGCGCACACAGCTTGTCGGTGTGAACGCCTTTGTAATAACCCTCTGTTGTACTTTTAATTGAATGCCACTGCGTAAAATCTGGAAAGTCATTAAAAGGACACTCTGCTTGTCTAGTTTGTATGCTTTTTATTTCTGCTTTTGTTTGTCTAAACAAGCCATTTAATACGTTATCAACCTGTATTGCTTTAGAAATAGAGTGAATAAAAAATACAAACAACCCCAGCGATATCAAACCAAATACCAGCGCAAATAAAACCCCCAAAGAGGGGATAGCTGTATCGCCACCTTCAAGCTTATTAATATTTATAAGCATAATAATTGAGTAAATTATGCTACCTAAATAAAAGCCAAGCACCATTTGGTGAGACTTACGAGTAATAAGTCCAGGCACAACACGTGGCGATAAACTTGCACTAGCGGAGTTTAAAACCACCATAACCATAGAAAAACTAAACACGGTAAGCGATATAATACTGCCCGCAAGGGTACTTAAAATGGTACGTGCGTTTTCAGCACTATCAACTAAAACCACTGAAATAAATGATTTTATTTGTTCAACCGGCGCTACATATTCAAGCGACATAGTAATAATGGCAAACAGTAAAAACCCAATAGAAAATAACGAGGGATAAAAACCAATACTGTTTATCATTTCACGATAACTATCGGCTACTTTACGAGGTACAAACATAAAATCCTTATGTGAGCTTAAAATCTATTTAACTACATTAGCATAGTTGAGCACTAAACTTCTGATAATGCTTATCAAAATATATGTTATTATTCCAAATTAAAATTACGTGCCTAACGGCTAATGTAATATTCAAATAATAAATGACAGGAATACACTGTGATCATTTCAACTTATGCTGCTTTACTTGCGTTTTATTACATTTACCTGAGCTTTAATGTAATTAAAGTGCGTAAAAAAGAGCAAATATCACTCGGTGATAACGGTAATGTTAAACTACAGCGTGCAGTTCGCGCTCATGCAAATTTTATGGAATATGTACCTTTTACAATTATTTTGCTTTTTTTAGCTGAATACCAAGGCCTCGCTAGCCATTACTGCAACATATTGGGTGCCGCGCTGTTAATAGGGCGCGTGTTTCATAATTTAGGCATAGTAGAGGCAAAATTAAAGTATCGTCAAATAGGTGCTGTAGCCACATTTTTAGTCATGGTTATTAGCGCATTTATATTGCTTGTTACCCGTAATAGCTAAATGAGTAAACTATTTATAATCGGCCTTCCGCGTACTGGCACAACAAGTGTGTGCCATGCGTTTTTAGAACTGAGTATTGCAACGGCGCATACTGCCTACACACAGGCTTGTTTTAAAAATGCAATGGCGATCGCCGACACCCCCATATTTAACGACTACCAAGTACTTGATAAGCACTACCCAGATTCTAAATTTATTTACCTAGAGCGCGAACTAAGTGCATGGTTACCTTCTATTAAACAGCTTTTAACGCGTATGCATACTAATTTAACGCGCGGCGATGGTGGTTTTAATATTCATATAAAGCGCTGTTATTTAAATACCTTTAGTGAAATGTCGCTTGAAAATATTAACGATGATAGTTATTTAGTAAATTGTTACACCAGCCATTTTGAATCAGCCAAGCGCTACTTTAAACACCGCCCGCAAGATTTTTTATCTATTGATATAGCTAAACCTGCAAGTTATAAAGCACTGTGTGATTTTTTAGAATTAACAAGCGATAAAACAGGTTTTGAAAAAATGAATATGGGCGGAAAAGTCACTGCGTGGAATGATATAAAGCACGCCTTAAAAATAGAGTCGACAGCGAAAGGGCGTATAGATAAACATTTGCCTTATCAGATTTAATTTTAGCGACTCCATCAAGATTTTTAATACAAAATACGCTAAAATCCTCGCATTATTTTTTAAGTAGTACTTATTATGTTTGAATTAAAATACCATACTCCATTTGAATGGACCGAAGCGGTACTTGCCGACTTTAATACCTTTTTACAAGATCACGCTGCTGCAGAAAAAAAAGCATCGGGCATGGCTATTTCTATGCTTTCGCACTATCCAGACAAGCGTAAACTTGTTAAAGCGATGACAGACCTAGCGCTTGAAGAACTAATACATTTTAAACAAGTACTTAAACTATTAACTGAACGCGATACAACGCTAGGTGATGACCAAAAAGACCCGTACATAAAACAAATTCGCGCTTTATTTAGACACGGTCGTGATGGTTTTTTAATGGATAGGTTATTAGTGGGCGGCGTAATTGAAGCTCGTGGGCATGAGCGTTTTTCATTAGTTGCCCAAGCATTACCAGCTGGTAAAGAAAAAGATTTTTATGTGGCCATTGCTAAATCAGAAGAAAAACATAAAAACCTTTTTGTTGAATTAGCTTACGAATACTTTGATAAAGAAGAAGTAGACGTACGCTTGGAAGAATTACTAATTGCTGAAGCTGAAATTTGTAAAAGCATCCCATTTACAGCCGCACTGCATTAACTATATTTTATGTAATGACAAAACGCAGGCATTTGCCTGCGTTTTTTTGTTTGTAAATTAAGGTCTAAGTCAAACGCGTTAATAAATATAATAGGGGGCTTAGCGTATTTTTATTAAGCGATTAAATAGAGCTAAAGTTTTAACATTAAAACATAATGATTAAGTCTTAAATGCATGATTTCTATTTAACTTATTGAATATATTTATAAATTTACATATATCTGTAACAAAGGCTTGTTAGTTTTTTATCCTCATTTATACAGGATAAAACAACAATGAAAGCATTATTAAAAATATCATTAACCGTATCAAGCTTATTTATCGCTTCAACAGCCAATGCAGCAAATTGCTTAGAAGGTTGTCCAACAGGATTAAATAACGGCAAAACGATTGAACGTAGTATTTATACCCTAAAAAATAATCGTTATACCAAATTTGCAGACTGGGTAGCATACCAAGTTACACCCGATACAATGAGTGGCCCATCAAGATCAAGAAGTTGGAAAGCAGACCCAGATTTATATTCACATTACACGCTTGAACCCAGTGATTACACAGATGCATACGCAACAATTAATACCGACCGAGGGCATCAAGTACCATTAGCATCTTTTAGTAATACAGCCGATTGGCGTTTAACAAATTTGCTTTCTAATATTACACCTCAATCTTCTGCATTAAACCAAGGTCCATGGGTTAGGCTTGAAACTGCTGTAAGAAATCATGTTGAGGATGGTAATAACCTTTATGTAGTAACAGGCCCAATGTACGAATATTACTTTGCAGATTTACCGCGTGCTAACGAAAACCACACAATACCCAGTGGTTATTTTAAAATCGTAATGAAGCAATCTGGTAGCACTATTAAAGTATCAGCATTTATTATGCAGCAAACTGCAGGCCGCAGAGACAATTTCTGTAACACCCAAGTCAGTATTGATGAAGTTGAGAGTAGAACTGGAATTAATGTATTACCTAATTTAACGAGTAATCAGGCGCAAACGATAGAGTCATCTTTATTTGGTTTATCAAACGAGCTAGGGTGTAACTAAAAACTCATTAAGGTTAGCGGTATATTGGATACCGCTAATTACCACTTGAAACCAAATTATAGTTAAATAGAGCGTTATATACGTTAAATAGGTAAGTACTTTACCTTACTAACTAAGTAAATTAACCTATTTAACATAATATAAATTATAGGTAGTAATGTATTAAATAGCAAGAGCGCATAATTGCACTCTTACTATGTCCAATACTAGACGGTATCGGACATTACATGGTTTTATTTAACTTAAATCTTTTTAAATAAATAGCCTATGTATTAATTGTTTAATCAATACTAAGTAAGCGTTCTGCTGTGTATTCGTTCGTTATTAAACCACTAATCATATTAGATCTCACTGCACCTAATATTGCCAACACTTTTTCTTCACCTGCAGCTATAGCATAAATTTGTTTGTTTTCATTAGTTACTAATGGCGTGCTGGCAACGCGTTGGTTTACAGTGCAATCTAATAATTGACCATTTTTATCGTAAACCCAACTTATCATTTCCCCAACGGCACCTAAGCCTTGCAGTTCTTTTAATTCTTCTGCGTCAACAAACCCATCTATATGTAATGGTGACTTTTCACCTAAGCTACCAATGCCAACAAAGGTTACGTCTGCATTTTTAGCGAGTTTTAAATTGGCTGTTATATTATGTTGTGCATGGAGTTGGTTTTTTTCTTCAATACTACGCGGTAAAACTGGTAGTGGCATCGGATAATGTTTTGCATTAGTGTGTTCGGCCATTCTTACCACAACATCATAAGGCGAAGCTGAACCATCTAACGCCATGTTACCTAACATAGCAACTATTTTATGTTGTGGGCAATCAAGTGTTGGTAGTTCATCAACAACAGCTCGCAAAACTCTGCCGGTTCCCATCGCTAATACTTTAGGTGTTTCTGATTTCAAATGGCGTTGTATTTCTGCTGCGCCAGCTTGTGCCAAGCCGACTGTCGACGAAGGCTCTGAAGGATCGCTTGGTACAACTTCACACGAAACTAAACCAAATCGACTTTTTAATTTTTGCGCTAAATCCATGCATTTGGCAATGGGATGATCAAGTCTTACTTTTATTAATCCTTGGCTAACTGATAAAGCCACCATTCGTTGTGCTGATTGACGCGATACATTAAGCTTTTTTGCTATTTCATCTTGGGTTTTTCCCGCAACGTAATACAACCACCCTGCTCTTGCTGCATCATCGAGCTTTCTAATTTCTGTGTTCGATAACTTTGCCACTTAAACCTCTTTTATTTAAGGAATAACATTTATTTATATAATTTAAAGGCTTAAACCTACAACTTTAATATAAATATATCATTTATTTATATAATGCCGAAGTCAATAATATGAAATAACGGATGCCTTATACTATATTCATAGTACAAGGCATTGGTAAGCCTACAATTTAGTTGTTAACTTTAATAGTATTCCCATTAGTATCAAACGTGTGCACTTTATTTTTTTGTGCAGTTAAAAATACCGAATCGCCGTATTCTAGCGGACAATCACCATCGGCTTTAACTGTTACAGTGGTGCCATTTGTCAGTGTTACGTGTAAGAAACTTTCTGATCCTAAGTGCTCAATTACTCCAACTTTACCTGCCCATGTGCCTGCATCTTGTGAAATTATAAAGTGCTCTGGTCGAACACCTAAGCTTGTTGTTTCGTTAGTCTCGGTATTTGGAACCTCAATAAAATTCATTTTTGGTGAACCAATAAAACCTGCAACAAATTTATTTACTGGGTGTTGATAAAGCTCTAATGGAGTGCCGACTTGCTCAATAATGCCACCATTAAATACAGCAATTCTGTCGGCCATTGTCATCGCTTCAACTTGATCATGTGTTACATAAATCATTGTAGTAGCTAAGCTTTTATGTAGCTCAGATATTTCTAAGCGCATATTTACACGCAATGAAGCGTCAAGATTTGATAGTGGTTCATCAAATAAAAATGCCGATGGTTGTCTAACTATTGCACGCCCTATTGCTACACGTTGACGCTGTCCCCCCGATAACTGGCCCGGTTTACGGTCTAAATAATCTGTTAAATTAAGAATTTTAGCGGCATTTGCAATTTTAGACTCTATTTCAGCTGGACTCACTTTTGCACGTTTTAGTGGAAAAGCAATGTTATTACGCACGCTCATATGCGGGTATAACGCATAAGATTGAAATACCATCGCCAAGCCACTTTTGGCTGGCGGTGTATGTGTTGCATCTTGCCCGTCTATCTCTATATTGCCGCTTGTAGTGTCTTCAAGCCCAGCAATCATGCGTAGTAATGTTGATTTACCACAACCAGATGGCCCAACAAATACAATAAATTCACCATCTTTAATTTCTAAATCTAACGGTTTAATAACGTTTACGTCATCAAAGTTTTTAGTTACTTGTTTTAGTGTGATGCTGCCCATGTGTGTTCTCCTACTTTACTGCGCCGAAGCTTAAGCCACGTACTAATTGTTTTTGACTAAACCAACCAAGAATTAAAATTGGCACAATGGCCATAGCAGATGCTGCCGATAATTTGGCGTAAAATAACCCTTCTGGGCTTGAATAACTGGCAATAAATGCGGTTAAAGGTGAAGCATTTGCTGCTGTTAAAATCAGGGTCCAAAATGCTTCGTTCCACGATAAAATAACGTTTAATAATAGTGTTGAGGCAATCCCAGGCAAGGCTATAGGTAATAGCACGTGGAATATTTCTTCGCCAATAGTTGCACCATCCATGCGTGATGCTTCTAAAATTTCACCGGGTATTTCTCTAAAATAGGTATAAAGCATCCACACCATAATGGGTAAATTTATTAGGGTCATCACAATAACTAAACCTAATTTTGTATCGAGCAAACCAAAGTCTCTGAATAAAAGGTAAATAGGTATTAACACCCCTACCGGCGGAAGCATTTTGGTAGAAAGCATCCACATTAAAAGGTTTTTCGTTTTTTTACTTTGTACAAAAGCCATAGACCATGCTGCTGGCACAGCAATTAATAAACCGACTAAACTTGACCCTAATGAAATCACAACCGAGTTCCAAAAATGAGTAAAGTATGGTGATCTCGACAGAACATCTGAGTAGTTTACAAGCGTCCACTCGAATGCAAATAGAGTGGGTGTGGCTGAAATAGCTTCAGATTCTGTTTTAAAACTAGTGATTAACGTCCATAAAATTGGGAAGAAAATCATTGAGCTAACAGTCCATGCAGCTATGGTATAAATAAGTGTTGAACGTGTGTTATTTTTAATACTCATTCTTACCCCTCCAAGTTTTTGCCAATTAAGCGCATTAAAAATATGGCGACTATATTTGCAATGATCACGGCAACAATGCCACCTGCCGAACCACCGCCTACATCAAACTGCAGTAATGATTGGGTATAAATTAAATAGGTAATGTTTGTCGATGAGTAACCTGGGCCACCGCTTGTTGTAACCAATATTTCAGCAAATATAGAAAGTAAAAATATAGTTTCTATTAATATAACCGCTGTAACAGCGCGTGATAAATGTGGTAAAACAATATAGAAAAATTTGCTAAAAGGACCTGCGCCATCTAAATCTGCGGCTTCTAATTGTTCGCGGTCAAGTGATTGAATCGCCGTAAGCAAAATAAGTGCAGCAAAAGGTAACCACTGCCAAGAGACAATGATAATGATTGAGAACAGCGGCATTTGGGCAAAAAAGTCTATTGGCTCAAACCCTAACCAAATAGCAAAGTGAGCAAATAAACCATTTACAGGGTTCATAAGCATATTTTTCCAGACTAATGCAGATACCGTAGGCATTACAAAAAATGGCGCAAGTACCATAATGCGAACATAATTACGGCCCCATATTGCTTGATCTAATAAAATAGCCAAACCTATGCCACCGCAAATGGTAATTAACAGAACGCCGGTTACTAAATACAGCGTGTTAAAGAAAGATTCAAAAAATGCCGGGTCGGTAAGAAAAAACTCATAGTTTAAAAATCCTACAAATTCTTTATCACCCGGAACTAATAAATTGTAATCAATGAATGAAAAATACAATGTCATACACAGCGGAACAATCATCCAAGCGAGTAACAATATTACGCTAGGAAGAAGCATGAACCGAGCAAGCGTACGCGAGTTAGTTGTTGCCATAACGGTGACCTTAAAAAAGCCAGTTCTATTTACTAACTATTAAGTGAAAATCATAAACCCTTAATAATATATTTAAGAACATAAGTAGAATTGGCATAAAATATAGGGCAAGTTGAGAGCTTGCCCACCATATGTGATATTACTTAGGGTAGCGTGCTTTACGCATTGCTCTTTCTACTAAACGCTGAGACGAGTTTAACGCTTGTTTAACGGTCATTTGCTCAGTTAAAGCGGCTGAAAATTGTTGCCCTACTGCTGTTCCTATCCCTTGAAACTCAGGAATAGCAACAAACTGAATACCAACATAAGGAACTGGTTTTACGGTTGGGTTTTTCGGATCGGCAGTTTGAATAGAATCAAGCGTAATTTGTGCAAATGGTGCGGCTTCAATATACTGCTGATTGTTATATAGAGATTTACGTGTACCTGGCGGTACTTTTGCCCAGCCTTTCTTATCGGCTACAAGTTGTGTGTATTCTTTAGATGTTGCCCAGCTGATAAATTTCATTGCTGCATTCTGTTTTTTACTGCTTGAAGGAATAGCAAGTGTCCACGACCATAACCAATTACCGCGTTTACCTAAGCCGTTATCTGGTGCGAGTGCAAATCCTACTTTATCCGCTACTTCAGAGTCTTTTTTATTCGTTACAAAAGCACCGGCTACGGTCGCATCAATCCAAATACCACACTTACCAGTTTGAAATAACGCTAGGTTTTCGTTAAATCCATTCGCTGATGAACCCGCTGGACCGGATTCATTCATAACATCAACATAGTATTGCAGTGTTGCTTCCCACTCTGGAGTATTTAATTGAGGCTTCCAGTTTTCATCAAACCAACGTGCACCAAAAGAGTTTGCCATTGAAGTAATAAGAGCTATGTTTTCACCCCATCCTGCTTTACCTCTTAAACACAATCCATAAACACCGTCTTCTTTGTTTGTCATGGCTTTAGCCGATTTGCGGATAAAATCCCAAGACGGTGCTTTCGGCATTGTTAAACCGGCTTTTTCCATCAAATCAGTGCGATACATTACCATTGAGCTTTCACCATAAAAAGGAGCAGCGTATAACTTATCGTTTACGGTAAGCCCACTTCGAATAGCGGGTATTAAATCATCTAAATCGTAATTTTTACCTAGGTTATCTAACTCTGTTAACCAGTTTTGTTTGCCCCAAATTGGTACTTCATAAGTACCGATGGTCATAACATCGTACTGACCCCCTTTTGTGGCAACGTCGGTTGTTACTCGCTGGCGAAGTATATTTTCTTCAAGTGTTACCCACTTTAAGTCGATATCAGGGTGTTGGCTTGTGAACTCGCTACTCAGTTCTTTCATGGTGATCATGTCACCATTATTCACAGTAGCTATTGTAATAGTTTCTTTAGCGTACGCGTTGCTAATTGCCATGATGCCGCAGGCAAGCATTAATAATTTGTTTTTCATCGTAAATACCTTATTTGTCACGTTAAATAGTGTGCTTGTACCTAATTAACAGATTAAACTAGTTGAATTAAGTACAAAGCCACTGAATAAAAGTTAAAACTTAACTGAAATCTCAGATGTGAAACCGTCAAAACCTGCGCCTATTTGGCCTGCAGAATTAACACCCTCTTCTTGATTTACATATTCAACTTTTAATAACGTCTTATCGTTAAACCAGTACCCTGCAGCAACTTGAATACGCTCTACTGTATTGTCTGTTTGCTCAATTAAATCAGATGTATTTTCTGCATCCGAATAACGAGCCGCTACATATAACTGTTTAGGGATAAGGTATTGTTGTGCTTCAAACACAAAATATTCTACTGATGTATCACCTTTTATTACACTGTTTGAATCGTACGTTGTGCCATTAGCGTCGGCTACGCCATCGGTACCAAAGTAAGTGATACCTGCTACTGCATTACCCGCTGCATCTGCAAATGTGTAATCATCTGATGATTTACCAACCATAAACACTAGGCTTGTTTCATCAGATGGTTGGTATGCTAGGTTTAGCTGTATTATTGACTGCTCAAGTCCAGGCATTGCGCCTACATGCGTGTCACGCTCATTTGATGGTGAGGCAGAAAAGTTATAGTTTTCACCATCGCCAAAACGATAGTTTGTTGTAGTTACTCCATCTAAACTAGCTACGCCATTTTCAAAATTCAATTGGTCGCCTTGATTGGCTTTGAAAAGATTTAAACCAGCTTTGAAGCCACCTTCAAATTCCAAAGTACCTTGAAAACGATAATTATAACCACGGTCTTGCTGAAACGCTTCGCCAAAGCTAGAGGTTGTTATATGACCAGCAACATTATATGAACGAAGCATACCGCTATCGTATGTTTTAGTGTAACTAAGCTGCGCGCCGTTCTCCGCAGTTGCGTAATCGGTTATGCCGTTACCAATAAGTGCATTACCTTGGTTATCTGCACCATCTTGAAAGCCTTTAAACTGAAATGGCGCTGCACCAATATTGCCTAATCTAAGCGTTAGGTTTTCATCATCTTTTGGTGTGCCATATAAGCCAAGTAAGTCAAACTCTACACCAGCAAAGTCATTATGAAATGAAAAGTCTCGATCGCCGCCACCAAAATCATTTGGTTCTTCAGCTATATCTATATCTGCCGTGATAAATTCATTAATGTGAAATTTAAGCTGTAAATTTGCTCTTATACGCCCAAAACCAGACTCTTGTACTTCATCATCTGGACGAAATGCACCGTCTTTAGCTTGAATAGACTGAAAGTTTTGCATTAATAGAAAATCAACATCAATGCGGTCTAAATAGTCAGACATGTCAGCGTGTGCGGGCATAGATGAAGCCATAGCGGCAGTTAAAAGTGAAATTGCGAATTTTGTATTTTTGTTTTTTAACATAATAAGCTCTTCGTTTTGTGTAGTGTTTAGTGTGAGTGTGTAGAAAAGCTATGCGAGCATTAAGTTGAATTACTGTAACAAATTTCATTAATGGGCATAAGCTCAACTGATGAGCATAATCACAGAATGAATTTGATAGGTCAACGGTTTTTTATTACAAAACATTTACAAATTTAAAATTGTTAATTAAATGTATTTATATCAATAGTTTGTGTAATCAAATTAATAAGTGAAAAAAGTATGATTAAACATGTTTTTAAATTTAATGACGATAAAGGTAGGAATATAGTGTTGATTTTATACGGGTTGTTAATACTTTTTATATGCAGGGCCTAGGGTCTGTTGTTTTTTGCGGATTAAAAATCGTTCAAACTGGGGCTATTTAATGGCGGCGCGAGCTTTGTAACCAAGTGGGCTCGATAACTACTTCTGTGTTATGGTCAATTTATGGGTAATCCCCACACTTTTTAGACTCTAACTTGCCTGAATACCAAATAGACTGATGAGATTAAATCTTGAAAGATCAACAGACCCTCATTATTAAACACATATAGTTTGATTAAAGTAGTGTTATAGAGTGATTTTTTGTGCAACATTCTTGAGGTTATGTAAGCCTTAGCTTAATATTAAAATACTTGAGAAGTATTAAAAGAAGTAACTTACATATGGAATTTGTTCGCCCACTAGAGCCTATCCTCATCATTGACGATGTAAAAGAAATTCGAGATTATCTAAATCAAATTTTAACCGAACTGGGTTATGAAGACATTTTAGAAAGCACTGATTTTAGCTCTGCAAAACCGGTTATCGATAAAAAATCCCCTAATGTTATATTTTTAGATGTGGATTTACCCGACTCTGATGGGACTGATATTTTAGAATTTATTAATATAACCTACCCTCACGCTCATGTAGTTATGTGCTCTGGACATAACAGTTTGGAAAATGTACAGAATACATGGGAGCTAGGGGCTAAAGGATTTATAGCAAAACCTTTTAATGCCAAAAAAGTAGACACAGTAATGAAACGTCTCGAACTCATAAAATAATAAAAGGTTAGCATGCAAAGCACCGTTACCGCGATCATAGACGACTTATCAAATGTTATTTTTGGAAAACAAAAGCAGATAAAATTAGCGCTTACTTGCCTGTTTAGTCAAGGCCACTTATTAATTGAAGATTTACCCGGTATGGGCAAAACAACATTGTCGCATGGGTTAGCTACTGTACTTGGCTTATCTTACCAACGTATTCAATTTACCAGCGACCTGTTACCTGCAGATATACTTGGAACAAATGTTTTTAATAGTAATGAACATAGTTTTACTTTTCATAAAGGCCCTATTTTTAGCCAAGTTGTATTAGCTGATGAAATAAATCGTGCCGGTCCTAAAACACAAAGTGCTTTACTCGAAGCGATGGAAGAACAACAAGTCACGGTTGATGGTAAAAAGTATAACCTCCCCGATCCATTTTTTGTTATTGCTACCCAAAATCCACTTTATCAGTCAGGTACATACCCGCTACCAGAATCACAATTAGATCGTTTTATGATGCGTATTAGCTTGGGCTTTCCAACAAAAGATGCAGAAAAACGTTTAATTTTAAATTTACAAAAACGTGACTATAGCCAATTACCTAAGCGAATTGATGAGCAACAATTAAAACAAATTCAAACACAAATTAACGGTGTAACACTGAGTATACCGATTGTTGATTACATTATTGAATTGGTAAACTTTACGAGAAACAGTCATTCATTTGCAGCTTCATTATCACCTCGTGCAAGTATTGCATTAGCCAAAGCCGCTAAATCATGGGCATATATAGATGGCCGCGACTTTGTAATTCCTGAAGATGTGCAGGCGGTGTTTTCAAGTGTTTGCCTACACCGTTTGGGATTGCATAGCGACTCGGGCGAAGCTCAAGTAAGAGAGCTGTTACAAGCAGTGCCGGTTCCGGTATAGCCTTTATGCCAGCTAAAAAAGCAAAACGAGTTAGTTTATTTACATCTTTTAAACGGATAATTTTTGAAAAGTTTCTAAAAAACAAACACCTTAAAAATTCTATTACGCTTGAACACAATACAATTTATGTACTGCCGTCTTCCTTAGGGTGGTATTTTGTTATTGTTGCTATTTTAAATTTTGTAATGGGTATTAACTATCAAAATAATTTAATTTTGGTAATGTCTTATTTAATGTTTGTAGTCATTGTACTGGCTGTTTTTATGGGGTACAGCAACGCAAAAGGGTTAACAGTTACTTTTGATAAAGTATTGCCGAGCTTTTCTCCGCAAAAGCCAATTTTAAAATTGAGTTTACAAAGTAACTCTATATGTCAGTCGGTTTCTATTACCTACAACAATGACCTAAAAGCACATACTCATTACGACACAATTTCAAATAAGTCGATTAGTAGTAGTTTGCCACTTCCTTATGAAAACCGAGGCAGTTATGAACTCCAACGAATAAAAATAGCCAGTAATTATCCTTTTGGTTTGGTATCTGTGTGGAGCTACTTACAAATACAAACTAAAACCTATGTTTACCCAGCCCACGAATATGTGCTTAGTGATGCGCATATTTCTTCGCAAGACGAATACGCACAAAATGGAATGGCAAAAAAGCCTGGTACAGAAGAATTCGAAAACCTATTAATTCATCAGCCTGAAATGGGCTTAAACAGAATATCTTGGAAGCACTATGCCAAAACCAAACAATTATTAGTAAAAGACTTTGTTGATTTTAAAACAACGAATGCATTATTTGATTTTAATCTAATGACTGGCGCCACTGAGCAACGTTTAAGTCAGCTATGTTATTTAGTGTGTGAAGCCACTGAACACAACACCCCTTTCATGTTAAAATTGCCAAACACATTAATTAACATCAACACTGGGCAAGCACATAAGCAACAATGTTTAGAAAGCTTAAGTTCTTTTGCTGGTGATAATAATGATTGAACTTAAAAACGAAAAAGTAATTAATTTATCGTTATGTTTTATTTACGCCTGCTTAGTTATATTTTTTACATCCCACTTGCCGCTTCCATTTATTAGTGTGTTGGCTGGGTTATGCCTTTGGAATGCATTTATAACAGGAAAAAACATAGCAAAGCCTAATGCATGGCTGGCAAATATACTTGCCGCAGGCGCATTGGGCTTAATGGTATTTACAATCGGAATGTCCGATACTGTAATACTGTTTGTTGCTATGCTTTTGTTATCAAGTTTATTTAAATTACTACAAGCAAAAAACAAAAAGCACTATCATGTTATAACCACACTGACGTTTTTCTCTTTGTCTTCTGTTTATTTATTTAGCCAAACAATAGTAACTACGTTAACGGTAAGTGGCTTATATATATTAAACTTTGCTGTTCTTGGACTACTTGAGTCTAAACATAATCTAAAAATAAGCGCTAAACAAAGCTCAAAATTGTTATTAATGGCATTACCGCTGGCCATATTTCTACTTTTGTTTTTACCAAAAATGCCTGCTTTTTGGCAGTTGCCCGGCCCAAAACTAGCTAAAACTGGACTTTCTGAACAAGTCGACCCTTTTGATATTGCTAAATTATCTAACTCAGATGAACTTGTTTTTAGAGCAACGTTTAGTAAACAACCTCCTCTAACGCCTTACTATTGGCGTGCAATTATTCATGATGAATTTAATGGTAATGCATGGCTTACGTCTGACTTTTTAAAATATAATAATCAACAATCAAATCAAAATTTAGCAACCGAGCAAAACACGCTTATTGCCAACTACTCAGTCATTGCAGAGCCTGCAACACAAAAGTGGCTTTATGGATTAACCTACTCAACTAGTAACAGTAAAAATGTAGACGCTAATGCGCTTGGTTTGCTCAGAAAACAAAGTTATCAAGCCAAAAGCCTGCAATACAATGTAGCAAGCTATCAATTTTCAGTGA
The DNA here is from genome assembly GCF_005886645.1 of Pseudoalteromonas sp. S408. NCBI lineage: Bacteria > Pseudomonadati > Pseudomonadota > Gammaproteobacteria > Alteromonadales > Pseudoalteromonadaceae > Pseudoalteromonas > Pseudoalteromonas sp. S408. Next base: position 169,135 of record NZ_PNDY01000011.1, read on the forward strand.
ATCCCCTCAATGAGTTTGAGCAAAACAGGTACACTTATTTAGGCTTTAAGCAAAATATTAAAACTAATAAACTTGCCATGCAGTTAAAAGAGCAAGTAAGTAATGAACAAACATTTTATAACGCGTTACTTAATTACTTCGTAGAGCAAAATTTCACCTATACGTTAACCCCTACCCCAATGTCGGGCAATAACACTCTTGATCAATTTTTATTTGAAAATAAACGTGGCTTTTGCGGTCATTATGCCAGTGCTGCTGCGTATATATTTAGATCTGCAGGTATTCCTGCTCGTGTAGTGAGTGGTTATTTAGGTGGTGAATATAATAACGACAACAATACGCTCACTGTTCGCCAATACGACGCCCATGCTTGGGTAGAAGTTTATTTACAAAATAAAGGCTGGACTATTTTTGATGCCACGGCGGTTGTTGCTCCAGAGCGATTAAATGGATCGCTTTCTCAAAACCAAGAGTTAAACGAAGAGTTTAAAAATAATTTAGACTTTGGCTTAGTCAGCTTAAGTAACTTTGCCGCAATAAACTGGTTAAGGCTGGAACTCGAGCAATTAGATTATCAATGGTCAAGCTGGGTACTTGGTTTTGATCAAGAAAAACAAAATGATTTTTTAAAGTCGCTATTCGGTAATAAAACAAGTTGGTTGGTTCCGTTGTTTGTATTAATAACCGCAGCACTCTGTTTTGCTGTTTATTTTATTTACTTAAACTGGCCAAAAACAAAAACGGCTAAACTGCCACCCATTGTTAAAGCGTATAACGAGATTTTGCATTGGGGAAATAAAAAAAATATTACATCGACCGACTCTCTCAGTCCATCACAACAACTTGAGTTTATGGCAAAGAAAAAGCCAAGCGCCTCTAAAGAGCTAATAGAATTTAAACATTTGTTTGAAAACAGTCGCTATGCTAACAAACCATTTACCAAAGAGCGCAAAACCCAAGCTAAAGATCTGATAAAATTAATTAAAAGTTCAAAATAGAGAAAACTATGAATGCTGTTGTTGTTGGCGTTATTTTAATGCTTGCGCTTACCTTAGTTCGTGTCAATGTGATTGTGGCAATGACTTTATCCGCTATAGTGGCAGGATTAACTGCTGGCTTAGGAATAAAACAAAGTTTAGATGCGTTTAATTCAGGTTTATCCGCAGGCGCAGAAATTGCACTGAGCTATGCCATGTTAGGCGCGTTTGCAGTGGCAATATCAAAGTCTGGACTAACTCGCATATTGGCTGAAAAACTCTTAGCCAAGGTTGATGCCAAGAGTGAAGGAAGCCAAACATTATTGAGTTATTTTATTTTGATGATTATTTTAGCCTGCGCTATCTCTTCACAAAACTTAGTGCCTGTTCACATAGCATTTATCCCTATTTTAATTCCGCCTTTATTAGTTGTATTTAATAAATTAAAACTGGATAGACGCGCTATTGCATGCATTTTAACATTTGGTTTAGCAACGTCTTACATGGTGTTGCCATATGGCTTTGGTGGGATATATTTATACTCGATTTTACATAAAAACCTTATAGATAATGGACTTGAAATTGTAAATACCAGTGTACCCATCGCAATGCTTATTCCCGCGTTAGGTATGTTTATTGGCCTACTGATTGCTGTGTTTGTCACGTATAAAAAGAAACGACATTATACAGCGAGCACGATGAATAATCAGAGCAAAGCTGAGCCTATCAAAAATCCTAAAAAAGTAATGGTGGTTGGATTATTCGCTGTGCTCACTTCATTAATTGCACAAAATATTAGTGGTTCAATGATACTTGGCGGCTTGGTAGGTGTCATGATATTTAGCCTATTTGGTATTGTTAAATGGGAAGAAAATGGCGACGTATTTAGCAAAGGCGTTGCCATGATGGCCATGATTGGTTTTATTATGATATCGGCCCAAGGCTTTGCATCGGTTATGCAAGCGACGGGTGATGTACAAAGCTTAGTTAACAGCGGCGCAAATTTATTTGATGGAAATAAACCCATTGCCGCGGCGGTAATTTTATTAGTAGGTTTGCTAATCACAATGGGAATCGGTAGTTCTTTTTCAACGGTACCAATTATTGCAACTTTATTTGTTCCCTTGTGTTTAGAACTTGGCTTTTCAGTGATGGCAACTGCTGCACTTGTAGGGACTGCTGGCGCTTTAGGCGATGCAGGCTCCCCTGCTTCTGACTCAACACTTGGACCCACCTCTGGTTTAAACGCTGATGGTCTGCATGAACATATTTGGGATTCGGTTGTGCCAACCTTTTTACACTTTAATATTCCATTATTAATATTCGGCTGGATTGCAGCAATGGTACTTTAATCATTATAAATCATTCATATAGGGTTTATTTCTTAATAAGCCCTCTTACCTGGTTATTAGTTACTTTATCAATATAGCTAATGCAAAGATAACTTTAAAACAAAATTTAGTATGATGTGTTCTTTGTGTGTAAAATAATAAGCACCTTAATAGATGCTTATCTTTATTTATAGCTTTTACTTAAACCCGTTAATCATTTTATCGCATACTACGGGGGTTGGCCTATGATTATCATCTACAGCAACAAACGTAAAACTACCACTTATTGCTGAGTGTTTATCATCTTTATGCATTGTTTCTAACAGTATATCTACGTCTACTTTTAAACTCGTATTACCAACATGCACTACTTTAGCTATTAGTTCAGCAAATGTACCTGCAGGAATGGCTTCTTTAAAGTCTACCCTATCAGACGAAATAGTAACCAAAGGCTTGCGGCAAAAACGAGTAGCAGCAATAAATGCAACTTCGTCCATCCATGCCAATGCATCACCACCAAACAATGTATTGTGGTGATTAGTGCGCCCTGGAAACACTGTTTTTGTAACTGATGTAGTTGAATCTTTTATACGCTGAGCAATAATTGCATCGCGATTTACGTCTGTCATAGTCTCTACTTTTTGTTTGCTAACGTATCTTGCATTAATAAACCCGGATCTAAGCGTTCACCCTTCCAGTTAAAACGCCAGTCTAAATGCGGGCCAGTTACACGGCCGGTTGCACCAATTTCAGCAACTTTATTACCTTGTTTAACTTTATCACCTACGTTTACATCTAGCTTACTTAAATGAATGTAAGTAGAGGTAATTCCATGGCCATGATCTAAAATAAGCGTACCGCCTGAATAATATAAATCAGGTTCTGCAAATACAACGGTGCCACCAATGGGTGCATACACCGGAGAACCTGTTTTGTTTGCTATATCTAAGCCAAAATGAGGGCGACGTGGTTCACCATTAAAGTATCGCTGGCTACCATAAACACCAGATATTCTACCTTGCGCTGGTTTTAATACAGGGTCTAAAAAGAAGGTAAGATCTGAATTCACAGCACGCGCTTTTCTCACAGCAACCGCTTCTCTGCTTATACGCTCACTTACAGATTTAGGCGGAGAAACATACTTTTTTGCAACGCCCGTAATTTTGTCAATGTTGTAATCACGTTTAGTAATCACTAATTCCTGAGTATGTTTTTTTCCATTTGCATCAACCCAGCTAAGTGTATGATTTGCTTTTGCGTCGCGACCAAAACCAAATACAAAGTCACCATTTTCTGACAGCTTTAACTGTGTATCGTTTAAACTAACAGACTGTACATCACTCAGCTTCCCGGTCACTAAACCGCCTTGAGTAAGGTGCCCTTTTAGTTCAACAGCAAACGAATTTACACTCACTAAAGCGACAACCAACGTAGATAAAAGTGACTTAAGCATAACTGATTGCTCCTTTGCCAACCCCTTCATACGCTGTTATTTTTACATTTTGTTCAGGGTATTTGGCTTTAACTTGCCCAGCAATATAATCAGCAATACATTCAACGGTTGTATCAATAGGTAAAATATCACAGCGTGCTTCACTAATTGCCATTTCAAAATAACCTTGAGCTGATGTGTAAGCAAAACAAACATCATCGGCTTTTGCAGTAATATATTTTAAACTTTCCGATGTTATTTGGTCTTCACTTGTTGCTAGGTATATGTCTTCCCACTGCATAGCCCATTCTTTTTGTAAACGAGGCATAGAAATACCATCTAGGCTAATACCTATTTGAGAGCGATGACCATGAATTATCCGTTGGCAGTTACCATCGTGCTTTTTAAGACCATGGCTATAATGGTAATAAAAGCTTTGGCTATGTTCTGGTTTTAGTACCAACTCTATTTTTTCAATATTTGAAGGCAGTTTAGGCAAAATAGTATCAACTAAAAATGCAGTTACCGACTCTACATTAATTTCATTAGCATCAATCATGCAATAGGCTTGATGTGGTGCACTCATTGCTAAATGGTGGTTTTCACCGAAGGTACAATCAAGTGTTTTATACTCATCAAATTCTGTCACTGAACCATTTATGCTATTAGGAATAGCTAAACGGTGATCAATACATTCATCAATAATACCTTTAATTTGTTTTTTAACTAATCCAAAGTCCAACACCATCGACTCATCATTAAGTTTACCGTGCAAAGTTAAATCAACAATCCAGCTTTCGCCAACGGCGCCGCGTTCGTTACATAAGTAAGAAAAATCTATCACAGTAAGTGAATTAACAAAAAGGATCATAAACTTCCTTTAGACTAGTTATAAGACAGCGGTAATTATAATGATTTTTGATTGTAATTGCGCGGTTTTATAAAGCAAAAAGCCAAGCCATTGTTTGATTGATGATTTAATACGCAATATAGTGGATATTTAACTGCTCCGAGTTGTTTAGCGTACAAGTGTACGCTAAAGTACTGGCAATTTCTAAGCGAAGATAATGAGTTATGGAACCTAAAAACAGCTATACAAAAGAAGAACTGATCTTATGTGGTCAAGGTGAAATGTTTGGTGAAGGCAATTGTCGTTTACCTAGCGATAACATGTTAATGATGGACCGCATTACCTCTATAAATGCTGATGGTGGAAGCCACGGTAAAGGCGAAATAATCGCTGAGCTTGATATTGACCCGAGCCTTTGGTTTTTTGATTGCCACTTTAAGGGTGACCCGGTGATGCCTGGATGTTTAGGCCTTGACGCGATGTGGCAGCTTGTCGGTTTTTATCTTGGCTGGTCAGGTGGTCCTGGTCTTGGCCGTGCTTTAGGTGTAGGTGAAGTTAAGTTTACAGGCCAAATACTCCCAACATCTAAAAAAGTAACGTACCGCCTTGAAATGAAACGCGTAATTAAACGTAAACTCTTTATGGGCGTTGCAGACGGTACAGTAGAAGTCGATGGTCGCGTAATATACGAAGCTAAAGATTTAAAAGTAGGGTTATTTCAAGACACCACGTCTTTTTAATCTACTTATATACAGTTTTACTTTCAGAAACTGCATACAAAAAGGCCTCCAATATGGAGGCCTTTTTGCTTTAATTTGTTTATAAATTAGGTTTTATACATATTGCGATTTTCTATCGCTTCTCGCCATCCACCTAACCACTCTGATTTTGGATCTATTTGTTGATAAGGGCATAGCTCTTTAGAACGACCTGCTAAACCTGCTTTGAAACCTTGAGAATGAGCTCTTTCTAAACGATCTCTTTTCTGTCTCTTCATCGGTATTATCCTCACCTTTTTTAATTATATATTTTGTAGCATAAGTGAAATCTACAATTAATGAATAGTTAATAAAAATGTAAAGTTCAAATAACAAAAGCAATTAAATTGTTTGACATTAACTAAGCTGCTGATGCAAAAATGAATTAACATTTAAACAATTCACCTGGTCATACCACGCTGATATGTAACCTACTCATCGATTTAAAATCATAACTAACTAAGTCGCACAATTTGTGTATTAACCTCAATTATTGACTAGTAAAAATAAGTGAAGTTCAAATATAAATGTAATTTCACAAATAGTAGGCGTTACATAATCAGACAAAGTCGTTATTATTTTTAAACAAACGAATTTAATACTTGCACATTAAAAGCCGATCGGTCTAATATAGTTTAATGAACAAAAATACAACAACCGTAAGACGTGGCCGTCCACCCAAAATAGCCAGAGATAACGCCGATACTAAAGCGTTACTTATACGCACGGGGTTAGAAACGTTAACTGAGTTTGGCTTTAGTGCTACAGGACTCGATACAATATTAAAAAAAGCCTCGGTACCTAAAGGTTCTTTTTACCATTACTTTAAAAGTAAAGAAGCTTATGGCATTGCTTTAGTCGATGCCTACGACAGTTACTTTATTGCAAAGCTAAGCCATTACCTTGAGCAACAAAATACTCCACCGCTTGAACGAATAGTCAATTTTACTCAAAGTGCCATTAAAGGCATGAGCAAGTACGACTACAAACGCGGTTGCTTAGTTGGCAATTTAAACCAAGAACTAAATCACTTAAGCGATGAATTTAAAGATCGATTAATGAAAAGCTACACCTCTTGGCAAATACAAATTGAAAAATGTTTAAACCAAGCTAAACAGCAAGGCACAATTGCTAAAACGGTTAATACACAATTAATGAGTGAGTACTTTTGGATTGGTTGGGAAGGCGCAGTAATGCGAGCAAAGCTCACTAAATCAAGCACACCGCTTACGTTGTACACTGAAATGTTTTTACGTGCATTATTAACTTAATGCACTTTTATTTACCAATTAAAAGACGATCGGTCTAAAAGGATATATTATGAATAACCCAATTAAAGCCATTGTTATTAATAAAGAAGATAATAATTATAGCGCTTCTTTATCGCAGCTTAACGAAAATGACTTACCTGAAGAGAACACCCAAATAGATGTCCTATACAGCACATTAAACTATAAAGACGGCTTAGCAATTACAGGTAAAGGGCCAGTAGTAAGAAGCTTTCCTATGGTGCCAGGTATAGATTTAGTCGGTACTGTTACAACCTCCACCAGCAATGAATTTAAAAATGGCGATAACGTTATTTTAAACGGTTTTGGTGTTGGCGAAAAACATTGGGGCGGCCTTGCACAAAAAGCAGCGCTAAATAGTGACTGGTTAATTCCTTTACCTGCTGCTATTAGCCCAAAACAAGCAATGCAAATTGGTACTGCGGGTTATACCGCTATGCTCAGCGTTATAGCACTTGAAAAGCAAGGCATTACACCAGACGCTGGTGAAATTTTAGTTACAGGGGCAAACGGCGGCGTTGGTAGCTTTGCTATATATTTACTTAATCAACTTGGTTATCAAGTCACCGCAGCCACGGGTCGAGTTGATCAAAGCGAATATTTAAAAGAACTCGGCGCAACAGAAATAATTAACAGAGATGAGCTTTCAAACCCAGGCAAACCATTACAAAAAGAGCGCTTTGCTGCCGCTATTGATTCTGTTGGCAGCCATACGCTTGCTAATATTTGCGCATCACTCAAATATGGAGGCGTTGTAACCGCATGTGGCCTTGCCCAAGGTATGGACTTACCCGCATCAGTTGCGCCATTTATATTACGTGGTGTATCGTTAATTGGTATTGATAGTGTAATGCGACCAAAAGCGGATAGAGTTGAAGCATGGAATAGATTAGCCACTTTAGTAAAAGCCGACTATTTAGATAAAATTTCAACTGAGATAAGTTTAGAAAATGTAATCGATAACGCTAACTTATTAATGGAAGGCAAAATTAGAGGCCGTGTTGTAGTTAATTGCCAACGTTAAGCTATTTCCCCTATTAAAGCCTCGTTATTAAATTTATAATACAGTTTGTATTTAAATAACGAGGCAACACCTATGAGCAACCAAGAACTTTTCAGTAATAACCCACTGCAAGGCGTAAAATTAGAACAAGTGGTTGAAGAGCTGGTTGAGCAATATGGGTGGGAACTCCTACACGCATACCTGCAGCTTAATTGTTTTAAAAATAATCCAGATATTAAATCCGCAGTAAAATTTTTGCGTAAAACCCAATGGGCTCAAGAAAAAGTAGACAACTTTTACCTTTACCGCCTTAAAAACTTACCTAAGCCAGACGATGTTCAGTACGAGCTTCCTCCTCGTGATAGAGTGATCCCAGAGGATCATAAACCAGGTGAACCCTGTGAGCTAAGTTTTAGTGATGCAAAACGTATCAAAGAAAAGAAAGAAACTAAACAACGTGCCCGTGATCGTAAGCAACGTTCTAATGCAAGCAACCCTTGGGGTAACTAAATTCTAGGGCGTGTTGACCTTTGCGGATTAAAATTTGTTCAATCTAGGGGCGATTAAATTGCGGCGCGAGGTTTGTAACTTAGTGGGCTAAGTAAAAACCGAGCAACAAAGAGTTTATCGTCCCTAGAAAGAACCCAACGGGCAGCGCATGTTTGGCATTTATGCTACGTTATCGCCTATTTATGGGAAGTAACACACTACATAGGCTCTGCCTTGCCTAAAAACCAAACACACTGCTGCAAATTCAACCATCAAAGATAAACATGCCCTAGTTAAATACTTTCACAAAAAGCCAATCTACATTGGCTTTTTTTTGTAAGCAAGCGTTGCTTGGTTTTTATTGTGAAAAGTACCTAACCGCGGTATTAAATGCACTAACTCTAGCTAGGGGTTATTTATTTTAAACACGGTTAGCTAATCTATTTAGTAACCTCGGGTTTTCCAAAAATCAATTTCTGTTTTTTGTGCTTCCATTTCAACATTAAATGTCTTATCTGCAATTATTTTATTATTAAGCGTTAAGGTCATGCGCCAAGGGCCGAGTTTATTGTGAATGGGTTCCCACAACGTGTCGCCTAAATAAAACTGCCAGTCGTTATCCTTTACGTATTCAACACCTTCGAAGGGTGGCATTATCTCACCCTCTTCATTAGGTATATCCGGATGATAAATACAAAAATGTAATTTCTCACCTTTTGCTTTTTTTATATTAATTATTAGCCCAAATTCTACGTCTATTTTAGCTATTACATCGGTAGTAAATTGCTCAATTTGTGGCAGCGCTTTGCTACTACTGTCCCATGTTGAATAAATACCATAGCTTTGTAATGTAACAATGGGTTTTGACTTAGCCATATAACACACCTGCCCTTGCTTACTTTTAACTGCTTTTTATTATAAAACGTTGTAAAAACATTTTATACATACCCTTCAATTACATATTCTTCATTTATATTTGCACACTGTTTGCACAATTTCAGAATATTATTTTAATATCTTAGATAGTGAGATTAAAAAATGCACACGTTAAATTTAAACCTAAGCGCTAATAATTTGGTTAAACAGTTAAAGATTATTACCTGTTTTATTATAACTACCACGTTGATTGCATGTGGTGGTTCTGAGCAGAGCGGCACGCAAACGGAAATAGCAACCGACAATTCCACTGGCGACAATAGTAATGTAGAAACAAATGGTTCTACACAAAATGTTTTATGCGATTACTTTTATAGTGAATATAATGATAGTGACTCTATACAAACTACCAGCTCGGCTGATTGGACATGCACAGGAACAACACGCGACATAATTGCAAATGGGATACCAGACCACGATGTAGGCACCTTTCCCAGTCCTGCAAACCCCAACACCATTGCTGAGTAATCAGTGAATGAAAGCTTTACATTAACACCCATACAAACCTCAACAGCCACATTGATGGGCGGTCCTCGCGGTATAACCGGACTTGTATTAAATGGCGTTAAAATTGATGCGGGCACAGGTGGCAGTTGTGATGATTCAGGTGACAATTGCGATTTAGCCAATAACAGCGGAAACTGGAATATAGAAGCTTTAAGCCAAACCACGTTTAGCTTTGGAACAGATAGTAACAATGCGCATGTTCAGCCGGACGGTACCTACCATTACCATGGGATGCCAGAGGGCTTTATAACCATGCTAGGCGGCAATGCAACAACAATGACCTTAATAGGTTGGGCGGCCGATGGTTTTCCTATTTATGCACGTTATGGCTATTCAAATTCAACTGATGCAAACTCTAACCTAGTTGTAATGACTGGTAGTTATCAACATGTTACCTCTGTCAGTGCTAATAGACCCTCTACCGACATTTACCCACTAGGTACATTTGCGCAAGACTGGGAATATGTTGCAGGCTCTGGAGATCTAGATGAATGTAATGGCCGTTTTGGCGTAACCCCTGAATTCCCTGATGGTATATATCACTATTATGCAACCGACACTTACCCGTTCTTTCAACGATGTGTAAAAGGTGCGTTGTGAACTATGCGACTTTTAAAATCAATCAAAAGCATCGGCTTAATTAGTTTATTATTTAGTGCATCGCAAAATGCACATGCCCATTTAATGGTTGCTCAGCATGGCACACTTAACATAGTAAACAACCATGTATTTGTAGTGCTCTCTATCCCTGCGTCATCAATAAAAGGAGCAGACGATAACACCGATGGATTAATGTCACTCGCTGAGTTTACAAAATACCGTAAACACATTAGTAAACAAGTTAAACAGCACGTGTACATGTCTGATCAGCAATATCGTTTTAATATTGACGGCTTACTATTAAATCCAGAATTAGCGCATTCGGTAAATAGCAAAATTGTTGATCAAATTACTATTACGGGTAGATACACACCAAGAGTACTTGAAGAGATAAAATTTAATATTAATTTATTTAGTCATGACGAAACTAAGCAAACATATAAAATTACAGCAAGCAATAAACAGCAACAACTTGTTCATCAATTTGAGCTAAAACCGCTATCTCCTTACATTAAATTATTTTAGTTACATTTAAACAAGTTTGGGGTTTTTAGGAAAGTATTGCTCTGCTTGTTGTGCACACAATTCAAACTCGCGGGTATTTTTGTATGGAAGTTTCATAAAGCCCGCAACACCTACATCAGTGATATTTACAGCATATTGCATTAATTTGTTTAAGAGACGTTTAAAATCAGCTTCTTTTGAAGAGTCGAGTAGCCTGTAGTAGTGGTGAATCTTCATTCTATCGGGTAAGGCTTCAAAAATAATACACCCAGTATGGTGTATTTGGTTTAACTCAAATACACATTTAATCACTTTTTTAGGTAACTGTAATTGTTCATCAGGGTCTTTCCCATCTTCAAAATAAGAGTGAGGTCGTGTTATTTCGTTGGCTTTAACGCTAACCACTTCATAATCAAGTTCTGGTAGGCTGTCAAACTTAAATGCGCCGGTGCCGTCTCGCTCTAATTGAATCGTTTTACGCGCGTCAAACAAACAACATTTAAACAGCCCTTTTTGATTAATAGCTTGCGCTAACATAACGGTATTATTTATTGCATCACTGAAGGCATCGCCTAGTGACTCATCATGCATTATTAATGAAGACTCAATAAATAACGATTCATCTTTCCAATGAAAACTAAGCCCGCCTACGGCTGGATATTTTGCAAGTCGGCTTATAGAGGCTAAAAATGCTTTTTCAGTGTCGCCAGTATCAAATAAAAATTCTTTGTAGTATCGGTCTAACTGGGCATCGTTTACATCTAGGAGCTGCTGGTTATGGTCAGCTTGGCGTAAAAACTGTTTGCGCGAGCTATATACAACCGTATCTGGAGCTTCATCACTACCGTACCAAAATGGAATAGCAGCTTTGGGCTGTTTTAAATTTAGCTCTGGTAAGTAAGCTTTAGCCATTGTGGTTATATTGCGCATAAAGTAATCGCCAGCAGCATCACGAACTGCCTTAGATTTACTGAGCATGCCGTCTATAACTTTAGCAAGTTCTCTAGGTAACCCTAAAGAACTTGCAGGAATCGCCTGCGCCCCAAATCGGCAAGACTGTGCAGACGCTAACGCATATAAAGTAGCCGCAACCCCCTGCTCATCAAACCTTGGAGACGATTGCTCACCCGACATTTGCGCTTCACCTATAAAATACACATCCCCCATTCGCGCATTAGTCGTGCTTAAATCCCCCGACATTAGATCCATAAAATTACTGGCAACAGGCTCACCTTTACTATCTAACTGGGCATACACCGAACTCCCCCAATCAACTAAGGATAAAGCATCTGTTTGTGCATCCCACACCAAGTTTGAAGGCTTTATATCACCATGCACTATGGGCTGTGCGCTTAAACCATTTTTATGGTTACTTAAATCAAGTAACACATTTCGAAGCCTAACGGCTAATGCCATTATTTTTGCCGCGCTAAATCGCCCCTCTTTAAGCGACACTTTTTCAAGGTCTTCTCCCATGGCGCGCGCCATCATTAAAATACCTTGTTTTTTAATACGCTCAAAGGCATAAAATTTAGGCACCAGTGGGTTGTCAATTTGTGACAGCATGTACGCCTCGTCTTCAAGGCGATCACGTACACTTTGGGCAAGTGTAATACGTGAAAACTTAAAAACCCAAGGTAAGCCTTTGTCGTCCTCACCGGCAAATACAAAGCCAAAGGCTCCAGAGCCTATCATTTCTACATTTTTATAACCAAGCAGCGTTAATTGTTTAATACAAATGTTAAGCCATTGACGGTGCTTTTTAGCATCGCGGTGCGACAGCAAATACACAGATTGCTCTTCGTTAATGTAAAAATTGCGAATTTCTTTGGCTTTCAATACAGGCTCGCTAATAGAGTGATGTGTGGTGAATTTTTTAAAACACGCTGATTATTAGTTTTATATAACGATATTACAATAGCGCCAACGTAGTTTTTCAAATTACAAACTTAAGCCCTTATTTAAATAATTAAAACACTAAATGTTGCATCCAATAGATTTACTTAGCCGTATTTAATTCTACTGCACTAAATAGCAAACATAATAAATAGGAACTTTAAGGATGAAAACATTAGCAATTTTAACTGTCGGCACATTATATAGCGGCTATGGTCATGCAAACATAGAAAAGTTAACTGTATATGGCCACCGAGACGGCTTAATAGGCGAAGCCATCAGTGCATCAAGCGGTATTATTGGCCAAGGTGAAATTGACCAACGGCCGATGTTAAGAAGCGCCGAAATGTTAGAGCTAATACCCGGTATGGCGGTAACTCAGCACAGTGGTTCAGGTAAGGCAAACCAATACTTTATTAGAGGGTTTAATTTAGACCATGGCACCGACTTTGCCACCAGCATAGACGGTATACCCATAAATATGCGAAGCCATGGCCACGGCCAAGGCTATACCGACCTAAACTTTATAATTCCTGAGTCTATTTCCACAATTAATTATAAAAAAGGCTCCTATAGCGCAAGCCAAGGTGACTTTTCATCCGCAGGTAGTGCACAGTTTAAATTGACTGACAATCTAAAGCATCAACAAATAGAACTCAGCATAGGAGATGACAACTATAAACGTGCTGTTGTCTTGGGCTCTACTAACTTAACAAAAGGCAAAATTATTGCAGCAGCAGAATGGCAAGGCTACGACGGCCCGTGGGATGACATAAACGAAGACGTAAATAAAAAAAATGCCCTGCTACGCTATGTTGGTACAGCCCTTAATGGTGACCTATCACTAAGTGCTATGGCATACGACAATACATGGAATTCTGCAGACCAAATTCCACAGCGTGCCGTCTCGCAAAGTTTAATAACACAATTAGGTTCTCTTGATACCACACTAGGGGGCAACTCTAGCCGTTATAGCCTATCAAGTAATTGGCAAGGAGAACATGTTAAAGCCAGCGCATATGTAATTAATTACGATTTAAACCTGTACTCAAATTTTAGCTATTTTTTAAATGATCCCATTAATGGCGATCAGTTTAATCAGCAAGATAGCCGCAATATTTATGGCACCAATATAAGCTATCAGTTTGAAACTAAAACATCAGATATAAACATGCAACACACCACAGGGATTGAGGTTCGACACGACAACATAGATAACGTAGGACTTTATAACACGCAAGCAAGAGAGCGACTTAGCACGGTAAGGCAAGACGCACTAAAACAAACAAGCTACTCAAGCTTTTGGGAATCTAAATTTTTATTTACCCCAAAATTAGAGGCCACTGCTGGTGTGAGGTACGACTATTTTGATACAAACGTGACCAGTAATACTGGTGCAAACTCAGGTAAAGCAAACGATGATTTAGTCAGTTTTAAAGGGAGTGTAAATTATCGCTTTACTGATTTACTAGCCGCATATGCTAATTGGGGGCAATCTTTTCATTCAAATGATGCGCGTGGCTCTACAATTAATGTTGACCCAGTTACAGGTGAGCTGGCTGAGCAAGTAGATTTATTGGTAAAAAGTGAAGGTGCTGAAGTAGGTTTGCGTTTTGCCGATGATCGCAACTTTAATTTATCCGCCGCTTTATGGTGGCTAACACTCGACTCAGAATTATTATTTGTAGGTGATGCTGGTAACACAGAACCCAGTGATGCGTCTAAACGCTATGGCTTAGAAATGAGTGCGTATTACTGGGTTAACGACCAATTTAGTATTGATTTAGAAGCCTCGTTTACACATTCGCGCTTAGATATAAATGACAATAATAATTATATAGAAGGCGCTGTACCTGTTGTAGCAAGTGCTGGTTTAAATTGGCACTTAACTGAACAATGGCAATCATCAATTAGAGTCCGTCATATTGGCAAGCGTACATTAACTGACGACGGAGATAAACGATCAAACCCTTTAACGGTTGTTAATAGCTCAGTAAGCTATAAGCAAACCCATTGGAAAGTAGACTTTGAATTACTTAATCTTTTCAACAGTACCGACCACGATATAGACTATTATTACGCATCGCGTTTACCCGGTGAGCCCGCACAAGGCGTTGAAGATAATCACTTTCACCCAATAGAACCTAGAACAACGCGATTAACACTCAGTTTATTGTTCTAGTATTTATTAACGCTACACCGGTACTGTATATAAATATAGTACCGGTAAAATTGGGGTCTTATTTGCTACATTACGCCTAACCGGCTTCTCTACTCTTTGATGAACCTAACAGTAAAAATATAACAATTGAAATTACAACAACTTAATTAGTAGTTGCTTTAGGCGCATTTCGATGCGCGGGATCTGATTTAAAGCTTTCAATCATTTATGGGGGTTTTTACATTCAGCCTGTATTTTAGCGGCTTCAGCCCACCATATTAATTGATTAAATGTACGAGAAAAATAGTTAAACCACGATGTCTGGTCATCTTCAGTAGCAAACTCACCAAGTTCGTTAAACACATCCTGTGCCTTTGGAACATGAATCATCGACGATACTGGCAAACCCCCAAGTTCTGATAAAAAAGTGCGCATACTAATCGCAGCTCGAACCCCACCCCACTGCCCAGCAGAATAAGAAACAATAGCACTGGGTTTATATGAAAACAGTGAACTACCAAAATGATTGAGTAGATCAGCTAATGCAGGGCTCATCGAGTGATTATATTCTGGACTGATCATTATGTAGCCATCAGCAGATTTAATTTTATCGGCCAAATTGTTAAGTTTAGCCGGTGCATTTTGCTGTGTATATGCAAAGTGAGGTTTGAATACAGGATCGTTTGGGTAATCTAACGCATCAATTATTTCAAATTCATGTTCACTAAAGTGTGACTGGAAACAAAATAAACATGCTTTACTTACTCTATTTCCAAGACGCACTGGTTTAGGTGGTGAGCTCTCACGCACAGTACCCAAGAACAATAAAAACTTCATAATATAACTCCATGTAAACACTATGTTTTACATTAAGCCTAGTATCATTCACATGCAAACATATTTATAACGTATTTTTGATGCCGTTATACGTCGCTCTTAATTGCCGTTTCAGCTTATCTCACTTAACTAAACAGGCAAAAATAGGTAAAAAACAGTTTTAAATTAATCTTAGGTGAACAATGAAACACATAATTAAGGCCTCTCTCTTAACACTGGCGCTAAGCGCTAGTTTAAATACACAAGCAGCACAGTTTTCGTTTTCTTCTAAAGTAGACAGCGACGCACACACATTAATTGTGTTTTATAGCCAAGATGGAAAAAACAACCAATTTAAAAATCTCGACAAACAATTCAATGGTCAGCTACAACGCATCATTGACGTTGAAAATTTTGAAGGTAAATACGCTAAAACAGCACAGCTTATTGCCCCACTAAACAGTAACTACAAACGTATATTAGTTGTTGGCACAGGCAAACAAGACGACTTAAACAAAGCTCGCATAGCTAAACTAGGCGGAAACATTCACGCTCAGTTAGTTAAATACAAAGCCGATACCGCCAATGTACTATTTGACGATGTAACGGGTGTAGATGCAAACCATTTACTTGCGGCAAACTTTGCACACGGTGCAAACCTGCGAGATCATCGCTTTGAAAAATACAAACAAACTCCCAACACACAAACAGTGACTTACACGTTTGATGTCGACAGCACAAAAAAAACAACTGCAACGTATAAACAGTTAGAAAGTATTCAAGCAGGTGTATTTTTGGCACGCGACCTTACCTCTGAAGTCGCCACCGAAATGACGCCTGTTGATTTTGCAAATGCCGCAAAAGAACTTGAATCGTTAGGTGTTACCATTACAATTTTAAAACCAGAGCAACTTAAAGAGCTTGGTATGGGCGCACTAGAGGCCGTTGGCCGCGGAAGCGATCAGGGTGCTCGTTTGGTAGTTGCTCATTATAAAGGCTCTAACGACGACCCTATTGCACTGGTAGGTAAAGGAATAACATTCGACTCGGGCGGATATAGCATTAAAACAGGTGCGTCTATCGCACGTATGAAATCGGACATGGCAGGCGCTGCTGCAGTGCTTGGAACAGTTAAAGCAATGGCCATGGCCAAAGCCGACAAAAACGTTGTAGCAGTAATGGGCATGGCGGCAAATATGGTTTCGCAGTTTGCAGTAGCCCCTGGCGATGTTGTTCGCACCGCAGAAGGTTTAAGTGTTGAAATACTCAACACAGACGCCGAAGGCCGTTTAGTTTTAAGTGATGCAATGTGGTATGCACGTAAGCACTTTAACCCTAGCATAATGATTGATGTAGCCACGCTTACCGGTTCTAAAATTCGTGCGGTTGGTAACGAGTATGCGGCCGTGTTCTCAAAAGACGACACACTCGTAAATCAGTTAACACTTGCTGGTAAGCAGGTAAACGAAAACCTATGGCGTTTACCACTAGGTTACAAGGATATGCTTAAATCAGACATAGCCGACATAACAAACGTAGGCTCTGGCGGGCCAGGCGCAACCACTGCAGCAACATTTTTAGAGCATTTTGCAGGGGAAACGCGTTGGGTTCATATTGATATTGCCGGAAATGCATTAGTTAAAAAAGGCAAAGGCGAACTATCACCAGGCGGTACAGGCTATGGTGTACGCTTGTTAAGCGAATGGTTATTAGCTAACTAATTGTATCAAAACGCCAAAAGTCCATGCTTTTGGCGTTTACTCCACTAATTAAATAAAAACCGGCTCGCTGTTACACCAATAACAATACCTATCACTAGTACAGCAACCGTATAAAACACTCCCTTACTCTCATCACTAGGGCTGGCTATGTTAGATAGCTCTGCACCTGCATCTATTGAAGATTTTGTCTGTGTTGTATCATTGTGTTTAACCAAGCAAGCCTGTTTGGGTTCATCAATAGTTGGCTCTAGACTTTTTATTTCATTATGAATGGGTGTTTCAGTGACCAAGCTCTGAATATCATGGGTGCTAACTTGGTCTGTGTTGCTGGTGTTATTTTGAAATTCTGGTTTGTCATTTAAAGGGGCTTGTATTAACACCTCGTATATTTCGTCATATTCAAACAGCATCACCACTTGATTTGAGCTAACCTGTTCACCTTCATTTATATTTATCTTAGTGACAACTCCGTTAGCCGTGGCAACAATTTCGAGTACTATCTTGTCCGTTTCCACATCAAGTAATGTGTCATCTTTTTTTACGTGTTGCCCCTCAGTCACATATATTTTTGTAACTAAAGCAGAAATTGTTGGTTCGGGTAAATGAGGTATTAAAACATCACTGTTCATCGATCTTCCTTGCTTAATAAATATAATAAATTTACCACTACAGCCTATCAACCCCTTTGATAGTTAACAATAATTTTTTAATACACACTGACTCAATTAATTATTTATGCTTTAGCCCATTTTTATTTAACTTGGTTTAAGGCGTCACCCTAAATTTAGTTAAACCAATTAACTGGCCTGATTCAGTCATAACCTTAACTTGCCACTTTCCTACCGCGTTATGTGGAAAATTTACTTTGTGTGTCCAGGCTCTATAACCACTTTTACGCCCTCCACTGATATTAAGCGCTATTTTGTCTACCTGCTTTTTATTGTGTGTCCACACATGAAATATCTTTTCGTTTAGCCCTCGTGGTGCTTTAACCGCTGTCCATGTATAAAGCCCTTTTGCATGTAAGGAGCGTACATCTAACGTGTTAATATTTCCTATCGGTTTTTTACTTTGCTCATTTACCTCATGCGCTAATGCAATGCTTGTTAAGTGCAGAGCAGCCGGTGGTACAAAGCTTTTTAATTGCCATACGCCTGCACTCAAACTAAATAAAATAATCGCTAAGATAGGTAAACGCCACCACGGCGCATTAGGCATTAAATTAGTAAGACTAGGTAATGTTAACACCACGGCTATAACTAGCGCAGCAGCTAAACTTTGGCTGGTTGTTAAGCTAAACAAAATAGGCAATGTAACAAGTAAAACTACAAACAAAGCAAAATTATGATACACCGTAAATAGCGTTCTATTTTTAGCTAATTTTTTGTAGTAAAACGGGTCAATAACTGATGCAACCGCACACAATATAATCAGCGATGTAAATACTGCTTGAGGGTGGTCCCACTGGGTCACAACTAAAAAAAATGGCAGTGCAAAAAACAAACTCTCTTGCTGAATCATTTGTAATGCAAAACGCGTTACATTGGGTGAAACGCTTACACCAAATCGTTCTTCAACTTTATCACGCAGCCAATTATCTACAATTAACCACAACCAGCTTATAAGTAAGACAACAGCAACAACCTGCGCAAACGACTCCTTTCTATCAACAAGCACATAACTTGCAACGCCCGATAAAAAAGCTAAAACAGCCAATAACCCCGGGCGTTTTTGCATTGCATTAATAAATTGTGTAATCAAGGATTTTAATTTGTTCATTTGCCTGCTTTATAAGTACCAAATGCACTTTATTATTATGAAGTTAGTTACAACAGCTTAGCCAAACAAAAATGAACAGAGCATAGATACCCTAATAGTATTATTAATATTTAGTAACTAAATAAGAACGCGGGCCTGTTTTTGGTAATTTGTTTATGCGACATAATAAAAAATTATGCAAATAAAAATCTTTAAGCACTCACAAAACAAATAAAGTTTATAAGGACGTTAATAATACTAAATACGCAAGATAAATATAAAGCGTTCTAAATAAGGCCTTTGAGCAATTTAACGGTAAGTGTGTTTAAAAACAAAGACCCAATTAAAAATAAAGTTCGTTATTGGCTTGTTCGACTTCCCTCCTAGCTGAGGCCTTAATGAGTGACAACACCCTTTGCTCTTTCATTCGAGCAAGGTCATTTCCAAGCATCACTTCCGCACCAAAAATCCCTCCTGAAATATTAAGGCCAAAAAAGTGATGGGCAATCTCATCCAAAGTACTATCCCCCACCTCAATATGAGCTTCTTCCCCGTGATCTTTCAATAGCTGATATATCTCTATAGCTCTATCTGGATATGCACGATCATCAATCGATATCCACGCCTCATGAAGCTCTTTAATACTGTATTTAGAAAAATCAATACTCATATTTTATCCTTGAAACATTATCCCTTTGTACTGGGCATAATTGCTATCTAAAAAGTTGAATAACGTAAAAAAGTAAACTGTATTCGTCAAACTGATTGCTTGTTAAGTTGCCTTAAGCAGCTGTATAAGCTCATCGTCGTATGGGGACTTTTCTAGCACATTTGAAAGATATCGCTCTGCCTTTTTACCGAAGTCAGGGCTTAAAGTATGCATTAACTCAATTTGCTTTGAAAAAGCTATTCGCCTGCTATCTTGACCTTCAATTCTATTTTTTAGTTCGAAGTTGCCCGCAATATCGCTAGTAGCATCAAAGAAAATGTAAAACAAAAGTTCATCAAATTCAGCCATTGATCTTCTTGCTAACTCTTGCCCACGCTCAACGGTAACCAAATGATATGAGAGTTTATCTACCTCAACATGTGAGTAACCAAGATCACGACTTTTGCCGTATGTTGGTAATTGATCCTGGTTTGCCCCAATTAATTTTCCTAACTCTTCGACTTTGGCTCTAATTTCAGATAATTGGTACATGCTATCCTATGCAAGTTATCGCCCGCATAGCAGGCTAATAGAGCTTGGCTAAAATTGGTGACGCACGAACCAAGCCAAGCTTTATTAGTCCATGCGTTGATGCGTTTGTTAGGCGAACCTACTACTGGTGAAATTTATTAAGTAAACTTTTCCCGTAATCTACAGCCTTACGCTCAATTTTAGTTAAAGGATCTGAATGACCTTTTCTAGGTGATTGAAATAAAGACTTACCATATTTAATTGCAGATATTTCCATTGCATTAAGTTGTAACTGTTCCAATTTTTCTTCATGCTTTACTGTGCTCATATTCTTCTCCTGAATTATATTGTTAATTGACGTTTCAAACACAGCAGCAAGACACTTTAAAGATTCCGAACCAACACTTTGTCCACTCTCGACTCGTTGAATAGTACGAGCACTTAAGCCTGAATGAAGAGCAAGCTCTTCTTGAGTCCATCCTTTATCTAAACGACGCTGTTGAATACTCATCACTTTTTCTTTTGCTGTTTGATACCAATTTATGGCAAACTTACAAGAGAATAAACACGACGAAATAGCGACATTTATAGTTTTGTCGACGACAACCAGACATTATGGTCGCCTAACGCCCCAATCAGCCGCGGAGTAATGTGGCCCGTTTTTGCTGTGTTTTTTTGGCAAAAAAAGGGCGACGTTGTGGAGTCGGCTGGATTAGTTTGTTATGTTCTAATGCGAATACTTAGAGGTAACTTTAACACTTCCAATGTACCACTTCTCATTTCTTTTGGTCATTGTGAAGGTGTGAGCGCGATAGAATAGGCTGTCATCTAAAAAACCACTTTGTTCTACCTCTACTTCAGCAACTTCGAAGCGCTCAGCTTCAGACAACATAGAGATCTCAGTGTCTACGTTATCGACATAGTCCGAGGTAGGATTACTTTCACTAAACTGGATAAAGTGGATCGCAACGTTGATTGGGTGCTTACGGTCCACACTCAATTTATCGTTGAAACGGTTGATTTCGTTACTCGAAACTAACTCAGTAGATTTGTGTCCAGTTAGCAGAAAATACCCCAGAGCAGCAGAACCAGAAAAGCCAATCAGAGCGAATAGAACAACTGCAATTCTTATAGATAATTTGATGGAGACATCCTCACTACGATTGATACATAACGAGCCTGTAGGTTAACTCGTTTTAAAGTTATTTTTATTGATGAATCAACCATAGCCGAGTTCCTATTTTGATTCAATCAGTTATCGCTATTTTACGTAAAATAGAAAAAGAGAATGTACGGTTATTTTAATGGCTATTTTAGAGGGAGTTACAGGTGCTTGATTGGCACATTTTGGCTTAAAAGGGCTCCCCTTTTTTAATGCAGCCTGTTTTGCAGCTTTTCTATGTTATGAACAAGGCAGTACAGTTGCCATTGCGCATTCACTTTCGTTTGACCCCGTAAGGTCAGTTTATTCATGCCTTTATTCACTGTAATATTCCGCCTTTTATTTAAAGGAAAGCAGGCTCTATACAACCTAGTCATTTGCCATTCCTTCAATAAAAAGCTGTCGTCGCCACATCGGGCTGTCTATTTTGACCTTCATTTTGTCGATGTAGCTTAGCTTTTTACGCGATTCATTATTTATAAACTGAACTTGTCGCCCCGTTTTTATCGGTGGCTTTCGCATGCACTGCTGTTGCAGTGGGCATACTTTACAGTCTCTTAAGTAACCGCAGAATCGGGTGTATTGTTGGTTGTGGCTGTTTACATTAACTCCGCTTCGCCACATATCTTTGCCTGCGGGGCAGCGGCAGGTTTGGGTTACTTCATCATAGTGGAAGTCGTTTGAGGTAAATAACCGAGGCTTGCCTTTTCTGCGTTTTAATCGGCGTTTTTCTTGCTCTGTTTCATAGGTTTCGCTGGCTTTAAATCGCGGATTTCGTTTTCTAAACTGATTATCGGCTATGTATGTATCAAAGCCACTTTGCGCCATAAACTCTAGGTTTGCTTCGCTGTTAAATCCACTGTCTGCGGTGAACTTAATTGTCCGTTCGTCTGTGATTTTATCGGTGTTTAATTTATCAAGTTGTTGTTTTAATTGCTCAACGGCTGGCTGGAGTGTTTGTTGCTCGCCCACTGAGCCCCATGCGTGTGCTTGCAGTATAATTTGGTGCTTGTCGTCATTTATCGCAATGCCATTGTAGCCTTGAATGGTGCCTTTGGAGGTCGTCATTTTTGCGCTGTCTGGGTCGGTGATATTACTTTTAACTGGCTTGCCTTTACTGCCTGTTTTCTCTTGATGGGTGGCTAGAAACGCCGTGATTTTAGCGGCGCTTTTTTCGAGTTTTTCTTTTTGCTTTAAGTCGTGAGTGACAAGCTCTTCACCTAGGCCATCTTGGGCTTGATGGCGTTCAATGATGCGTTTACTTGCGCGCTCTAGTTTTTCTTGTTTGCGGCCTAGTTCATCAAATGTGCCGCTCCACTCTTTGCTCGCATTCGATTTCAATTTACACCCATCAATGGCAAATAGGTTACGGCCTATCAAGCCTTCTTCATCACATATCATCAATACTTGCGTAAATAGTAGCTCAATCTGTTCGTGCATTTTGGCTACGAAACCCGCTATTGATGTGTAATGCGGCTGAATATCCCTGTCACACTCATGAACAGAATATTGTTCTCACAGGCCTTGGCTATTCGGCGGCTACTTATTAACCCATGCGCATAACCGAGTAAAATAATCTTTAACATGACCGTGGGCGGATACGCCGCAGCACACGTTTTATCGTTGTTGTACCATGCATCAAACCCCGTTAAATCGAGTTTATTTTCAACAATATAACAAAGCGCATACTCAAAGGTACCTGGCAAAATTTGCTCAGCGAAATTGATGGGAATGAATTTATTTTGGCAGGATAAGTCAGGCTTGTAGTTGGCCATAACAATTTACCGTAGGTGAATAATATCTATTAGATCACAGCAACCCTGTGGTTTCAAGGTTGAAAAACAATCAGTTTTGTATAGTAGGATATGTTTCTAAAAAGAGTAATTCTACAGCCTCAACGCCCCAATAAGGGGCTAAAAATTGTTTGCAAAAATGTTGAGGAACGAAAACAGCAAACTGTTTTTAGTCCTTATTAATTAGCTTGATACTCATTGAGCCTCCTCCCCAGCATCGCGATTATTCGCTACGCTGAAAAGGCAACCAACCTTACAGGAGAAAGCTCAATGAACTTTTACAATAACATGCATCCATATTATTGTGGAATCGATTTACACGCCCGATTACTTTACGTCTGTATCATTGATAATACAGGACTTATCCTTGTTCACAAGAAAATTAAAGATGACCCAGAAGCACTATTAAAACTACTAAAACCGTATATCGGTGACATTGTGGTTGGCGTAGAATGCATGCACTGTTGGTATTGGGTCGCTGATTTTTGTAAAGAACACACTATCGACTTTATCCTCGGTCATGCTTTGTATATGAAAGCAATTCATGGCGGTAAAGCCAAAAACGATAAAATAGATTCATATAAAATTGCCAAACTCATCCGTGGGGGGAACTTTCCGCTTGCTTATGTCTATGACAAAGATATGCGTGCTACGCGCGACTTATTACGCCGAAGAACTAAAATTGTTCGCCACGGGGCTGATTTAAAAGCCCATGTCGCCAATACCGCCAGCCAGTACAATTTACCTGCCCACAACGTGAATTTAAAGAACGTCTGCGACAGAGAAAAGATGCGTTATTACTTTCCTGATCCCGTTGTTCAACGCTCTATTAATTTAAACATGGCCATACTCGATTGCTACCACAATGAGCTTAAGCCTTTAGAGCATTATATTGAACAAATGGCCAAGCAACACAATCCTGTCCCCCTTAATATCTTGCAAACAATTAATGGGATAGGCCGCATTCTCGCACTTACCATTATTTATGAAATTGGTGACATCAATCGCTTTTCAAGCGTACAAAAGTTCGCTTCATATAGTCGGTTAGTCAAATGTAAAGCAGAGTCTGCCGGTAAAACCTATGGCACCCAAGGCAACAAAATTGGCAACGCACATCTAAAATGGGCGTTCTCCGAAGCCGCTGTATTGCTGCTGCGTCACAATCACAACGCCAACAAATACCTCGAAAAACTACAAAACGAATGAGCAAAGCCAAAGCACTGTCAGCGCTTGCGCATAAGCTTGGTCGCTGTGTTTATTATATGCTTAAAAAAGAGACGGTATTCGATGAAGTAAAATTCTTAAAGAGTTAGTCACGGTACTGAGTGAGCTGAACATCTAACTGGATATAAGGCTGAGCATCAATCAATTGGGTGAGTTAATAACCAACAACGTTTAACCTGATTATATGCCTACAAACCTAAGCCACTTGTCTTGATTAGACGCTCAGTACGCGTGCATTAATACAATAAACAAAGTCGCTTACACCTGACTTGATAACTGCGTTACGCACCTTAATCTAACTGGATCATAATGATGAAACCAGCCGCCTTGAATAGTGCCATGATGAGGTTAACCGATGAATGTCTAGTGCCCCAGCAACCCCAAAAGGATATGGGAAAAACCTGGCTGCGATGAGATCGCAATAAGAGATTACTGCGTAACGCACCCTATTTGTGTTTGCCGTAAGCTACTTGCTTAACAGCCGTATCGACAGACGAAGTAAACGAATTTGTTTATTGGTTTAGAATTGACCGTCAATTTATAAAAACGGTCAAAAAGAACACTAATGCCTATTGACAGAGTTAAGGCTCATATGTGTTATATGCCAATAGCTGCAATGCAACGACTAACAATTCCACATGCCTCTGTATTATCTTTATGCTCGGTTAGTACTTGATTAAGTTCAGATAGGATTAAACCTTTTAACTCTTCTGGCACATCACCCTCATCTTCATAAAGTAACTCATCATGATCATCAAATCCTTCATGGTCTCTCAACGATAAAGTAAAACCTTTTGATTCATCCTCTGGATCAACAAACATAAAGATGGTGCTTCCATCATCATAGCCACCACAAAAGTCGTAACCTGAAAATTTATAACCTGACATTGCGGCAGACACTCCTTGACATATAACGCCTCGTTAAGAGGCAAATAATATGTTGGCTAAAATAAGCGACGCAGGAGCAAAAGCCAACTGTTATTTGTCCTGCTTTAACGTGTTGTTATATACAAACTCTTTGAGCTTTCGAAACCTTTTGTCATCAAAGCTTAACTCTCCTCTGTAGCCATAAGAGCCAGTGCAAGTTGAAACATAATTTTTAAAGTAACTGGAATTTGGAACAAACAAAACAAACTTTTGACCAGGATATAGGTGAATACCGCAATTACCAGAAGAAGTTACAACAGAACTAACCTGTTCATTGTTTTTAAAACTTTCGATTACATTAAACTTTGCTTCGATGAGTTTTCTTTTGAAAATATCTACGCCTCTATCATCTTCTGCCTCTTTAAGAGATAGACTTATAACTTCGACTAACATGACAGATTTTGAGTTTTCAAAAGCCTCATTTAATTCAAGTCCCTCGCACTTACACGCAAAAGATGAGAATGACATGAACGTAAGGCAAGTAAATATAAAACCCTTTAAATACACCGAAACTTCCTTTGTATATAACAGCTTATTGAACACCACTTTGGGGGTTTATAACACCCCAAAACGGCGTATATTACATTTCTTAATAATTCCACTAAACAACTTCAATGTAAACAAGTGATTACGTATATTGTAAAGTTATTGTCGTTAAAATACACCAAAACGACTTTTAATAATGTTATTGGACATAATACAAATAACTGTCTATATATACAGTACGCTTTAAAAGTTGAGTATCATTTATGAAATCTCCCTTTCTAACCATGATTAAAGACCTTATGTATAAAAAGCGGTATGCAAAGAGCACTATTGAAGCTTATCTTTTTTGGATAGGTGGCTATATCCGCTTTAATAATATGCAGCACCCAACCTCTATGGGGGACACTCAAGTTGAATTATATTTAAACCATTTAGTAAACTCGCAAAACGTAGCGCAAGGCACACAAGCGCAGGCACTAAATGCGCTAAGCTTCCTATATAAAGAAATAATCAAGACCCCCCTCTCATTATCATTAAACTTTGTAAAAAGTGAACGCCCAAGAAAGCTACCTGTTGTGCTTACTCAAACAGAAGTTTCAGAACTATTTAAACACTGTGTAGCAAAGCATTATTTACCCTGTGGACTACTTTATGGCAGTGGTATGCGCTTAATGGAAGTACTGCGTTTACGAGTACACGATATTGACATTGACTATAACTGCATTCGAATTTGGGATGGAAAAGGAGGTAAAAATCGTGTTGTAACGCTTGCCGCAGAACTCATACCGCAATTACGTTCTCAAATACAATTAGTTGATAGTTACCTACAATTAGATCTTAGAAACCCTTTGTATAGCGGTGCGTATATGCCGCATTTGTTACGAAAAAATAGCCAAACCAAAATAAACAGCTGGGCTGGCAATATTTATTCTCATGTTATAAAACTAGGGCCTGTTGACCTTTCAGGATTAAAATTTGTTCAATCTAGGGCTATTTAATAGCGGCGAGAGGTTTGTAACCTAGTGGGCTAAGTAAAAACTGAGCAATAAATAGTAAATTGCCCCTAGGCAGAACCCTCCGGGCAGCGCATGTTTGGCATTTATTCCACGTTATCGCCTATTTATGGGGAATAACCACACTACATAGACTCTGCCTTGCCTAAATACCAAACACACTGCTGCAAATTTAACTTCGAAAGATAAACAGGCCCTGAGCCTTGATCCAGAGAGTAAGCAATTAAGGCGCCATCATATTGATGAAAAGCAAATACAACCCGCGGTTAAAAAAGCTGCTTTTGATGCACATATAAGTAAACACGTTGCCCCCCATACTTTACACCACTCATTCGCTACACATTTGCTGCAAAGGGGCTCTGATATAAACACAGTACAAACACAACTAGGTCAAAGCGATGTGCGGACTACGCAAATATATACCATGTACGACAACAAGGTGCTAACCGGGTTGTTAGCCCTTTTTTTAAGATTATAAAGGTCCAAACTTAAAATAAAAAAAGCACAACCCAAAAGGCTGTGCTTTTTAATCACCTAACACGCATACGTTTATAAACATTAGTTTACAAACGAATACCGCCGTCTATCTCTACTACACGACCAGTGAAAAAGTCGTTTTCGATAATATACTGAGCAGTATGAGCTATCTCAGTTGTTTCACCTAAACGTCCTACGGGTGTTACTGCTAGCATGCGTTGTTTGGCTTCTGGCTTCATTACGTCGGTCATAGCGGTGCTAATAACACCCGGTGCAATTGCGCCCACGCGTATACCAAAGCGACCAAGCTCTTTTGCCCATGTGGTGGTGAGTGCCACAACACCCGCTTTTGAAGCAGCGTAGTTTGTTTGGCCTATGTTACCCGCACGCGCTACGCTCGACATGTTTACAATTACCCCGCCTTTACCTGATTCTATCATGTGGCTTGCAGCTTCGCGCCCTGCCAAAAATACGCCAGTGAGGTTTACATCAATCACTGATTGAAATTGATCAAGCGACATTTTTTTAACCACTTTGCCGTCTTTGGCTTTTATAAACATGCCATCGCGTAAAATGCCGGCGTTGTTAATAAGTACACCAATGTAGCCAAAGTCGTTGTTGATGGTATTAAATACGTTTTCTACTTCGCTCTCTGCGGTTACGTTTGCAGCGTAGCCTTTTATAGTGCCAGATACACCTTCAAGCTGTGTTAGCTGCTCGCACGCTGTATTTAATAGATCTTGCGCCATATCAATTAACGCAATGTTAGCGCCCATTAAGGCAAACTTTTGCGCCATTGCAAAACCTAAACCTTGTGCGCCACCGGTAATAACGACGGTATTATTTTTGATTTCCACAATACTTTCCTACTTTGAAAACAATTTAAATATGGCACTAAAATCATCACTGCCTGCACCTTGGTGCTGGAGCATGGTGTACAAGTTTTTTGCCATAGAACCCATAGGGGTTGATGAATTACTTTGCTGTGCGGCTTCCATGGCAAGGCCTAAGTCTTTTGCCATTAAATCGACCATAAAGCCTGGCTTATAATTATTACTAGCCGGTGCTGTTTCCATTACATCAGGACACGGATTATAAAGCTCAAGCGTCCAGTTACGACCAGAACTTGCGGTCATAATGTCGCTAAGTACTTTTGGATCTAACCCATTGTTAATACCCATTTGAATTGCTTCACTTGTGCCTGCCATTAATATGCTAAGCAGCATGTTGTTGCATATTTTAGCAACTTGGCCTGCACCAATATCGCCTGCATGAAATATGTTTTTACCCATATCTACCAATACGGTGTGTGCTTTTTCAAATGCTGTTTGTTCACCACCAACAATAAAGGTCAACGTGCCAGCCGCTGCACCTGCAACACCGCCTGATACTGGTGCATCTACAAAGCTAATGCCCTGCTCGCCAAGTGCGCTGCCAACCACACGGGCCGACTCTGCATCTATTGTGGAGCAATCAATCACTAAGGTGTTTTTACTAAGCACATTAATCAAGCCGCTATCGTCGTTATTGCCTAAATAAAGCGATTTAACATGCTTGCCCGCTGGCAACATACTAATAAGTATATCGGCATTGGTTGCGCATGCTTTTGCATTTTCAGCTACGTGTGCACCTTTGCTTGCAAGTTCATTTAAGACCGACTGGTTTAAATCGAATGCCGTAACACTGTGGCTGGCTTTAATTAAGTTAGCCGCCATTGGGCCGCCCATATTTCCTAAACCGATAAAACCAATGTTAAGTTTACTCATCGTCTTTCCTTTATTTTTGTGTTGCCGTGTCTAGGTCATCAAGTGGGTGGTTTTCGCCAAATCTGTTAGCAAAAAAGCTCTCTATTATTGTTTGTGGTACATCACTAAGTGTTTTGTATTGCCAATTAGGCGCGCCGTCTTTATCTATTAATAGCGCTCTTACGCCTTCTTGAAATTCGCCAACTTCACCGGCTCTAACCGACATACCTAGTTCCATTTTAAAACAATCTAAAAGGCTTTTATCTTTACTTGCTTTTAGTTGCTCACTGACTAACGCACAACTTAGTGGGCAACCATGTTTTAACGATTTTTGTGCACGTTGCAACCACTTATCGTCGGTGTTTAAATTTAATAAGTAATCTACTTGTTGTTGTAAAGTACTTAAATCACCTAACTGTTGAATGGTGTCTAAATTAGCCTTAACGTTGCCTTTTGGCATATCTGCAGACTGCGCATTTAACTGATTTAATAAATTAGTTAATACCGTGTGGTTGTCGCTTGCAGTAGTAGCCCAGCTGGTAGCTAAAATAGTATTTAGCATAGTGTTATATAGACTGCTGTCGATAAAGTGATCGGCAAGCGATACAAAACATGCATCATCGCAATTAATAGACGCTGACGTTAATCCTAAAAACAAGCCAACACATTTAGGCATGTTGTGCAAAAAATGGCTACCGCCAACATCGGGGTATAACCCTATTGTTTGTTCAGGCATGGCTATACGTGAAGTTTCGGTAACAACACGGTGGCTTGCGCCAGCCATTAGCCCTAATCCGCCGCCCATTACAATGCCGTTACCCCAAACAAGAATAGGTTTAGCGTAGGTGTGTATTAGGTAGTCAAGCTTATATTCTTGTGTAAAGAAATCTTCAACTAAACTTGTGGGCTCACCTTGTGCCATTGCATGATATAAGCTGACTACATCGCCACCTGCGCAAAACGCTTTGTCCCCTGCGCCTTTTAAAATGACCATTGCGATGGCATCGTCGTTTGCCCATGCCTTTAGTTGAGGGGTAATCAATTTGATCATGTTAAAATTAAGCGCATTTAACGACTTAGGTGCATTAAGTGTAATAAGCCCAATTAAACGGCCATTGGCCGCGGTTGCCGTCTCAAAAAGTACCGAATCATCCGCTTTATTTAATAAGGTTAAATTACTCATTAGCCATTGACCCATTTTGCTTTTCGTTTTTCTAAAAAGGCATTAACGCCTTCTTTTTGATCGTCAGTATCAAATAAACCAACAAACAGTTCGCGCTCAAATGGTAAAACGCTCGCCATGGGTTGGTGGCGCCCTTTTTGAATCAATGTTTTACATGCCGCAACCGAGCTAGGGCTTTGCTCACTCACTAGGTTTGCAAGATTAAGCGCAGCAGAAAAACTCTCACCTTGGCCAACAACCTCTTCGACTAAACCAATGTGTAATGCTTTATCAGCTTTTAATCGCTCGCCACATAAAATCATACGCTTTGCCCAGCCTTCGCCAACTAACCAAGCGAGATTTTGGGTGCCACCCGCACACGGTAATAAACCGACTTTTGCTTCAGGGAGTGCCATTTGTGCTTGTTGTTCAGCAATGCGTATATCACACGCTAAAGCGACCTCTAAACCGCCGCCCATGGCATACCCGTTTATTGCTGCAACCGACACACCTCTAAAGTTAGTCAATGCTTCAAATGCTTCGCCAAATACACGTGACATGTCTGCAGCGATGCCTTTATCGCCACTGGCAAATACATTAAGGTCGGCGCCTGCGCTAAAAAACTTCTCGCCTTCACCGGTTAGTACTAACGCATAAATATTTTTATCATTATTAAGCGCAGTAACTTTATTTTTTAAATCAATTAACGTGTCTTTTGTCCAGGTATTCGCTGGCGGGTTAGACATAGTTAAAATAGCAACATGGCCTTGGGTGGTTAACTCAATACTTGGTTTTGATTCAGACATACCGTGCTCCTTATAAAATTTCGCTTGCAGACTCAGCTAAAATTCGGCGCGCTATAATCACACGCATTATTTCGTTTGTGCCTTCCAGTATTTGATGTACGCGCACGTCACGTACGTGGCGCTCTAATGGGTATTCTTTTATGTAACCGTAACCACCATGTATTTGAAGCGCTTCATTACAAACTGTAAAGCCAACATCGGTTGCAAACCGTTTTGCCATGGCACAATAGGTGGTTTTTTCGCTGTCGCCCGTATCAAGTTTAAATGCCGCAAGCCTTACCATTTGGCGAGCAGCTACAAGCTCTGTATTCATATCAGCAATTTTAAATTGTAACGCTTGAAAAGCAGCCAGCGGTTTACCAAATTGTGAGCGTTCTTTTAAATATTCGCGTGCTGTATTTAAAGCGGCCTGTGCTGTACCAATTGAGCAGGTGGCAATGTTAATTCGCCCGCCATCAAGGCCTTGCATTGCAAACTTAAAACCTTCGCCTTCAGCCCCTAGTAAGTTATGTGCGGGAATACGCACATCTTCAAAGCTAATTAAGCGTGTAGGCTGTGCATTCCAACCCATTTTTTCTTCTGCTTTGCCATATTCAACACCTTTTGCATCAGCAGGTACTACAAACGCAGAAATACCCGCAGCGCCTTCGCCACCAGTACGCGCCATTACAACGAGCACTTCTGTTTCGCCCGCGCCCGATATAAACATTTTAGAGCCGTTAATAACGTACTCGTCGCCATCGCGTACTGCTTTGGTTTTAAGTGATGCAGCGTCTGAGCCTGACCCTGGCTCGGTTAAACAGTATGATGCTAATAACTCACCCATTACTAATTGTTCTACGTATTGATCTTTTATTGCGTCGGTACCAAAACTGGCAACCATCCACGTAGCCATATTATGAATAGTAAGCATGGCGGTAGTTGCCGTACAGCCTAGCGCAAGCTGCTCAAAAATAATGCTTGAGTCTAAACGTGATAAACCAAGGCCACCGGCTTCTTCTGGTGTGTATAAACCACAAAAGCCTAATTCTCCGGCTGCTTTAATTGTGTCTTTAGGAAAAATATGCTCGCGATCCCATTTAGCCGCATGAGGTGCAAGCTCTGACTCGGAAAATTGGCGAGCAGTTTGTGCAAAGGCTTGTTGGTCTTCTGATAAGTTAAAGTCCATGGTAGACCTCTTTAGTTGTGTGTTGTCAGTTTTCCCGTAACGGGATTGTGAGTGAAGAGCGGCGAAGGCTTATTTATGTGTGTGTGAAAAACCTTCGCGCCCGTCTTTGTTATTATTTTTAGTGTGTGATTATTAATTATTTTAAGTTAATGCTCATATTAGGCCCTGAAGCGATATCGTCTTCAAACCAACGTGAGGTAATGGTTTTTGTTTCTGTGTAAAAACGAATACCTTGCTTACCATATGTATGAGTATCGCCATAAAAAGAGCCTTTCCAACCCGTAAATGAGAAAAACGGCAGTGGCACCGGAATTGGCACATTAATACCCACTTGGCCAACTTCAATTTCGTGCTGAAATTTACGTGCAACTGCACCGCTTGAAGTAAATAGTGAAGTACCATTGCCATATGGGCTTTCGTTAATTAGGGCGATGGCTTCTTCTAATGTGTCTACAAACATACACGCTAAAACAGGACCAAAAATCTCTTCTTTATATAAGTCCATTTCTTTTGTAACGTCTGTAAATAAAGTTGGGCCAACCCAGTTACCTTGCTCGTAACCTTCTACTGTAAAGTGAGAGCCATCTATTAAACAGGTTGCACCTTGTTCTTTACCGCTTTCGATAAGTGATAAAATGCGCTCTTTTGCCGCTTTTGATGTCTGCGGTCCGTAGGCAGCGTCTTTGTCGTCCCATAAACCTGGGCGTACTTTTTTAAAGCCTGCTTTTATTTCATCTACCCATTCACTCGCTTGACCAACAAATACAGCAACCGAAATTCCCATACAACGTTGCCCTGCAGCACCAACAGATGCACCAACCAAGTTATTGACAACATGCGACTTACTCGCATCAGGCATAATAACCATATGGTTTTTTGCGCCCACACACGCTTGTACACGTTTAAGGTTTTGTGTGCCTTTAGAGTAAATGTACGCACCTACACCACACGAACCTACAAACGAAATAGCACGAACGGCTTTATCTTCTAATAAGCGGTCTACTTGTGGTTTTGTACCATGAACAATTTGCAGTACGCCTTTAGGTGCACCCGCTTCAATAAATAGTTCAGCTAAGCGCATTGGTGTTAGAGGGTCTTGCTCTGATGGTTTTAATATAAATGTGTTACCACACACAATTGCCAGCGGAAACATCCAAAGTGGGATCATCGCCGGAAAGTTAAATGGCGTAACACCCGCACACACACCTAATGGTTGCATGTATGAATACGTATCGATTTTACGCGCTACGTTTTCCATTGTTTCGCCCATCATCAGCGAAGGCGCATTTGCAGCTTGTTCTACAACTTCTATACCACGCCATACATCGCCTTTTGCATCTTCAAAGGTTTTGCCTAATTCGTGACAAATAATAGTGGCTAGCTCGTCATGGTGTTCTTTTAAAAGCGCAGCGTATTTCATCATGATGCGTGCGCGTTCTGTGATTGGAACATCTTTCCATGTTTTAAATGTTTCAGAGGCTGAAGCAATGGCTGCATCCATTTCTGCATCGGTGGTACAAGGAACCTGTGCTAAAACCTCTTGGTTTGCTGGGTTTATAACATCGATTAGCTCTTTGGAAGTTGATTTAATAAATTCGCCATCTATTAATAGTGGAACTTGGTGCATGGGTAAATCCTATTATATTAGTGTGTTAGTTTTAAAAATAACGCAGCTTTATTATTGTTATGTTGCTGCGTATTTTTAATGTGATTGGTACTTAGAAAGCTTCTACTGCCATTGCAACGGCTTCACCGCCACCAATACATAAAGAAGCAACCCCTTTTTTAAGGCCACGATTTTTAAGTGCATGAATAAGCGTAACTAAAATACGTGCGCCACTGGCACCAATTGGGTGGCCAAGTGCACACGCTCCACCGTTTACATTCACTTTGCTTTCGTCAAGCTTAAGCTCGTTAATAGCAAGCATTGTTACCATGGCAAACGCTTCATTAATTTCCCAAAGGTCAACGTCATCCGTTGTCCAACCGGCTTTATCAAGCACACTATTCATTGCGCCTACAGGTGCTACGGTAAATTCGCTAGGTTTTTGAGAATGTGTGCTGTGAGCAACAATTCTACAAAGGGGTGTTAGGCCCTCAGCCTTGGCTTTTGATTCGCTCATGAGTATGAGTGCGGCACCACCATCTGAAATAGATGATGAGTTAGCCGCAGTGATTGTGCCGTCTTTTTTAAATGCGGCACGTAAGCTTGGGATTTTTTCAGGACGTGCATTACCCGGTTGCTCATCAACCGATACGGTTACATCGCCTTTTCGTGTTTGTAATATGTGTGGCGCTATTTCGTTTTCAAAGCTGCCGTTTTCAATTGCAGCATTCGCTTTACTTAACGAACTTAATGCAAAATTATCCATTTGTTCACGGCCAATGCCATACTCGTCGGCGGTGCCTTGTGCAAAACACCCCATTGCTTTGTTATCGTAAGCGTCTTCGAGGCCATCGCTCATCATATGGTCTTTAATTTCACCGTGGCCCATGCGCATACCGCCACGCGCTTTTGGAATAAAGTAAGGGGCGTTGGTCATGCTTTCCATACCACCAGCAATAGCTGTTTGTATAGAGCCGGCTTTTATTAAGTCGTTAGCCAGCATGGCTGCTTTTAGTCCTGAACCGCAAACTTTGTTAATTGTAGTCGCACCCGTACTTAGTGCGAGACCTGCTTTAAGCATGGCTTGACGAGCTGGCGCTTGGCCTAAACCAGCGGGAAGTACACAGCCCATAATCACTTCGTCAATTGCGTCGCTATTTAATCCGGTTTGCGCTAATGCACTTGCAATAGCCGTTGCACCTAATTCAGTAGACTGAGCATCGCTTAGCGCGCCCATAAAACCACCCATAGGCGTGCGTTTTGCAGCTACAATTACCACTGATTCTAAAGACATTGCTAACTCCATTGTATTTAAAGGTAAATAGTTGTTAGAATATTTACTCTATTAATTGTGTTTTAAATTATTATTTAATAAGCATACACAATACTAACGTTTACGCTAACGTCAACTAAAAACAGTTAAAATTATACTTTTTAAACTGTAAGGTTTCTTTGCCACTTTTAGTTAATGCAGCCCCCACGCACAATAAATGTTTGTAATTTAACTATTTAAATTGCATTTACTGTTAACCACCGCATTTGTATTTATTTCATATCAGCCAGCACTTTACCTTTACGTAAACTTCACTTATATTGGAGTTATTCGAATGAGGTAAATTCAACTATGAAACCAGATAATCAAACAAACTTTGCAAGTTCTGCCACTATACCAACCAGTAATGAACAAACTTTTAGCATTAGCGATTTAGCTAAAGAGTTTGACATTACAACGCGCTCTATACGCTTTTACGAAGACCAAGGGCTTTTATCACCCGATCGTAATGGCCAAACCCGTATTTATTCTAAGCGCGACAAAGTACGCCTAAAGCTTATATTACGTGGTAAACGTTTAGGCTTTACGCTTGCCGAAACAGGCCGTTTGTTTGAATTGTATGACGCTGATAAATCAAGCGCTAAACAGCTAGTCACAATGCTTGATCTGATTTCAGAGAAAAAGGCCGACCTTTCGCAACAAATGGACGACATTAAAGTTGTTTTAATGGAACTCGTTACCGCGGAAAGACGCTGCAGAGACACACTTAATAAAATAGACGAGTAGTTTATTTTAAAAACAAAAACACACTGATAACACACACTCACACAGGAATGAATCATGAGCACTATTTCACTTTATAAAGAGATGAACTTTGGTCTTGGCGAAACCGCCGATATGATACGCGACCATGTAAATAGTTTTTCAAGCCAAGAAATTGCGCCGCTTGCTGAACAGACCGATATTGACAACACATTTCCAAATCAACTGTGGCCGCAAATGGGCGAAATGGGCGTATTAGGTATGACTGTGCCTGAAGAGTTTGGTGGTGCTGGTTTAGGCTACTTAGAGCACGTAATTGCAATGGAAGAAATTAGCCGTGCAAGTGCGTCTATAGGCTTAAGTTATGGCGCACATTCAAACCTGTGTGTAAATCAAATTAATCGTAACGGTAACCAAGCGCAAAAAGAAAAGTACCTGCCAAAGCTTATCAGCGGCGAACATATTGGTGCACTAGCAATGAGCGAGCCAAATGCGGGTTCGGACGTGGTATCGATGAAACTTAAAGCTGAGAAAAAAGGCGATAAGTACATTTTAAACGGTAACAAAATGTGGATCACTAATGGCCCGGATGCAGACACTCTGGTTATTTACGCTAAAACTGATTTAAACGCCGGCGCTAAAGGCATAACAGCATTTATTGTGGAAAAAACATTCCCTGGTTTTTCTACAGCGCAAAAGCTCGACAAATTGGGGATGCGTGGTTCAAACACCTGTGAGTTAGTATTTGAAAACTGCGAAGTACCAGAAGAAAATATTTTAGGGAACCTCAACGAAGGCGTAAAAGTACTTATGAGCGGTCTAGATTACGAGCGTGTTGTACTTGCCGCGGGCCCGCTTGGTATTATGCAAGCGTGTATGGATATAGTAGTGCCTTACATTCATGAGCGTAAACAGTTTGATACCCCTATTGGGCAATTCCAGCTTATTCAAGGCAAAGTTGCCGACATGTACACACAAATGAACGCTGCCCGTTCATACGTTTACACGGTAGCTAAAGCCTGTGACCGCGGCGAAACAACGCGTAAAGATGCCGCGGGTGCCATTTTATACGCCGCTGAGCTTGCAACCAAAATGGCGCTTGATGCGATTCAAATTCTTGGTGGTAACGGATACATAAACGAATACGCAACGGGCCGATTACTACGTGACGCTAAATTATATGAAATTGGTGCCGGCACGTCTGAAATTCGCCGCATGCTAATTGGCCGCGAACTATTCACTGAAAGCCGCTAAGGATTAGATTATGACGATTTTAAAATCGAGCGTAAATCCACACGATCCTACTTTTGTGCAAAATCATAAAAACATGTCGATGCTGGTGGATGATTTACGCGATAAAGTAGCAACAATTAGTTTAGGTGGTGGCGCTGCTTTAAAAGAGCGCCATGAAGGCCGCGGTAAATTATTTGTACGAGACCGTATAAGTACATTAATTGACGAAGGTTCACCATTTTTAGAAGTTTCTCAATTTGCGGCATTTGGCGTATATGAGCAAGCTATCCCGTGTGCAGGTGTCGTAGCTGGTATTGGCCGTGTAAAAGGTATTGAATGCATGATCATTGCAAACGATGCGACGGTTAAAGGCGGCACCTACTTTCCGCTTACAGTTAAAAAGCATTTACGAGCGCAAGATATTGCAGAGCGATGCCATTTGCCATGTATTTATCTTGTAGACTCTGGTGGTGCAAACCTGCCTGAACAAGATGATGTATTTCCTGATAAGTTACATTTTGGGCGTATTTTTTACAACCAAGCGCGTATGTCAGGCAAAGGCATTCCACAAATTGCTGTTGTAATGGGATTATGTACCGCAGGTGGTGCGTACGTACCTGCTATGGCAGATGAAAGCATTATTGTTAAAGAGCAAGGCACGATATTTTTAGCAGGTCCCCCGCTTGTTAAAGCGGCAACAGGTGAAGAGGTAACGGCTGAAGAACTTGGTGGTGCAGACGTTCATTGTAAAACATCAGGGGTAGCTGATCACTTTGCCGAAAACGACGAGCATGCGCTGTCTATTGCACGCCAATGTATTGAGCGTATTAACTATACACGCCCTACTTCGCCGTTATTAAAAGATATAAAAGCGCCTCGGTACGATATAAATGAACTGTACGGCATTGTGGGTACCGATCTTAAAAAACCATTTGACGTACGCGAAGTCATTGCCCGAACGGTTGATGATTCATCGTTTGATGAATTTAAACGCTACTTTGGCGAAACACTCGTAACGGGCTTTGCTAGCATTTACGGCAACCCTGTTGGCATAGTCGCTAATAATGGCATTTTATTTAGTGAGTCAGCACAAAAAGGCGCTCACTTTATTCAACTGTGTGCACAACGCAATATCCCACTGGTATTTTTGCAAAACATTACTGGTTTTATGGTGGGTAAAAAGTACGAAGCAGAAGGTATTGCTAAGCACGGCGCAAAAATGGTTATGGCAGTATCGTGTGCTGACGTTCCAAAATTCACAGTATTAATTGGCGGCTCTTATGGCGCGGGTAACTACGGTATGTGTGGCCGCGCGTTCGAACCAACCATGATGTGGATGTGGCCTAATGCACGTATTTCAGTAATGGGCGGCGAGCAAGCAGCTGGTGTTATGGCCCAAGTTAAGCAAGACGGCTTAGAACGCAAAGGCCAAAGTATGACCGATGAGCAAATTAGCGAATTTAAAAAGCCAATTATCGACCAGTACGAAGAGCAAGGCCATCCTTATTATGCCAGCGCGCGTTTGTGGGACGATGGCATTATTGACCCAGCCGACACACGTAACGTACTAGGGCTTGCATTGTCGGCTGCTAAAAATGCACCAGCGAAAGAATCTCAATTTGGCGTATTTAGAATGTAACGGAGCGCAGTAAATGTCAGTAACACTACAAATAACAAAATCTAATGTGGCTGTACTTGTTTTAAGCCGCCCTGAAAAAAGAAACGCATTTAATAGCGAAGTAATACACGAATTAATTCAATGTATTGAACATGCTAATACGCTTGATATTAGAGCATTAGTTTTAAAAACAGAAGGTAAACACTTCTCAGCAGGCGCTGACTTAGCATGGATGAAGTCCATGGCTGACAATGATTATGCTGATAACCTTGCTGATTCGATGCAACTTGCAAAACTAATGCAAGTATTAGCTACAAGCCCACACCCTACGGTATGTGCTGTGCAAGGCGCGGCATTTGGTGGCGCATTAGGTTTAATAGCCTGTTGTGATATTGCCCTTAGTAAAGACGATGCACAATTTTGCTTAAGTGAAGTGAAGCTTGGACTTATTCCTGCAGTTATTAGCCCTTATGTAATAAAAGCCATAGGTGAGCGTGCTGCACGCAGATACTTTTTAACTGCCGAAGTGTTTGACGCGCATACCGCTAAACAGCTTGGATTAGTTCATCAAGTAACGGGGAACTTGGAGTGTGCACTGGACAATATGCTTCAAACACTCATTGATAACGGCCCAGTTGCAGTTAAAGCTGCGAAAGCTTTAATTAACGATGTAGCTAACAAACCGATTAATGACAAGCTTATTGAGCTTACTGCCGAGCGGATTGCAAACATACGCGTATCTGAAGAAGGCCAAGAAGGCTTGAGTGCCTTTTTTGATAAACGCCCACCACAATGGCAACTGTAGGATTAATTATGAACACACAAGCATTAAAAAAAATACTCATTGCCAATCGTGGAGAAATTGCGTGTCGCATTATGAGAAGTGCAAAGCAGATGGGGTTAACCACTGTTGCTGTTTACTCAGACGCTGATAAAAATGCTCAACACGTAAAAATGGCTGATGAGGCCTACTACATTGGCCCTGCTCCAAGTAAAGACTCGTACCTTGTAACCGATAAAATTTTGCAAGTAGCTAAAAATAGTGGCGCCGATTGTATTCACCCTGGTTATGGCTTTTTATCAGAAAACAGTGAATTTGCTAAAGCGTGCGAAGCAAACAATATTGCGTTTATTGGCCCTTTAGCTAGCAGCATTGAAGCCATGGGGTCAAAAACCCGCGCTAAAGAAATAATGGCAGCAGCCAATGTACCGTTAGTACCGGGTTATTATGGCGACAATCAAGACCCTCGTTTTTTGCAAAGTGAAGCTGAAAAAATTGGCTACCCTGTACTTATTAAAGCCGCATTTGGTGGCGGTGGTAAAGGAATGCGCGTTGTTGAAAAAGCAAGTGACTTTATAAGCGCTCTTGAAGGTGCACAGCGTGAAGCCATTGCCGGATTTGGTAACGACTTAGTACTACTAGAGCGCTATGTTAACCAACCTCGCCACGTTGAAGTGCAGGTATTTGCAGATAACCACGGTAACTGCGTTTATTTAGGGGATAGAGATTGCTCTTTACAACGTCGTCATCAAAAAGTAATTGAAGAAGCCCCTGCCCCGGGTTTAAGTAGTGCACTACGAAAAGAAATGGGCGAAGCTGCAGTGCGTTGTGCACTGGCTATCAATTACCGCGGCGCTGGTACTGTTGAGTTTTTATTGTGTGGCGATGAGTTTTTCTTTATGGAAATGAATACGCGCCTTCAAGTTGAGCACCCTGTCACTGAAATGGTTACGGGCGTTGATTTAGTAAACTGGCAAATAAATATTGCTGGCGGACTTCCACTTCCTTTAGCCCAAGAAGATATTCAGTTACAGGGTCATAGTTTTGAAGCGCGAATTTATGCCGAAGATCCTGCTAATGATTTTATACCTTGCTCAGGTACGATTGAGGCGATGCATACTCCAAACCAAAATGAGTTTGTACGTATTGATACAGGCATTGCGCAAGGGGATGAAATTAGCCCATATTACGACCCGATGATTGCTAAACTCATAGTCCATGATGATAGCCGCGAACAAGCATTAGGGCGCTTACGCCAAGCGCTCGAGCAGTTTCACCTAGCTGGTTTTAGCACCAACATTGGTTTTTTAAATAACTTAGCTCAGCACCCTACTTTTAATAAAAGCGCACCGAGTACACACTTTATCGCAGAACAAGGCGACTCGTTAGTTGCTGTTAATAATACGCTTGTGCAATCTAGCGAGCTAATTGGCGCATTTGCGTATTTGTGTTCATTAAATAACAAACACGCTGAGGAAAAGAACGCGAGCCCATGGCAGCAACTTAGCGGATTTACATTAAATTCTCCAAGCGTAATTAAAGTACCCTTTAAAGATTTACATTTAAGTGCAATTAAAACCGCAAAAGGGTACGACATTACCCATAACAACACGGTATTTAGCCTTCAAGGTACTGTGGTCAATGGGGGTTGTACTGTATTTATTGATGGTGATAAGCATATTGCGCATGTATCACAAAGTAATGATGCCATCACTGTTATGAATAAAGCACTGCAAGCCAAACTTGAGCTAATGAATAAGCATTATATAAGTTCACACGAAAGTGATGCACTGCCATTAGCTGCACCACTCAATGGTACTGTGGTTAAACACTTAGTTAGCGTTGGGAGTACTATTACTAAAGGCGATCCTGTTGTGATTATTGAGGCCATGAAAATGGAATACACACTCAATGCACCCCATGATGGTATTTTACAAAGCTATTGTTTTGGTGAAGGTGAATTAGTATCACACGGTGCCCTACTCGCAATTGTTGAGGATACAACAGTTCAGGAAGGTGCCTAATGAGCGCCTTTCCTAACTCAGTTCGTATTGTTGAGGTAGGTGCGCGTGACGGCCTACAAAACGAGAGCATAGTCACCACTCAAGATAAAATTTTGCTTATTAATGCACTTGCACAAGCTGGTTTAAAAGATATAGAGGCCGGTGCATTTGTATCCCCTAAGTGGGTGCCACAAATGGCTGACTCAGCAGATGTTATTAACGCACTTGACTTACCAAATGTTAATTTAAGTGCACTAACACCTAATTTAAAAGGTGCGCACGCGGCCCATAGTACTGGTATTAAGGAATTTGCAATTTTTACCGCCGCTAGCGAGTCGTTTTGTAATAAAAATATCAACTGCTCAATTGACGAAAGTATCACGCGTTTCAGTGAAGTGATGAATTTTGCAAGACAGCACAATATTCGTGTTCGTGGTTACGTAAGCTGTGTAGTTGGGTGTCCTTACGAAGGAGACATAGACCCCAAGGCTGTGCTTGACGTAACACAAAAGCTATTAGATTTGGGCTGTTACGAGGTAAGCCTTGGAGACACCATTGGTGTTGGCACAGCAAAAAAAGTAACTCAACTTATAGAATTACTATTGATGCATATAGATAGCAGCAAGCTTGCAGTGCATTTTCATGATACCTACGGACAAGCGCTTACAAATATTTACGCAGCACTAAGCCTAGGCATTTCAACGGTTGACGCGGCAGTTGCGGGCCTTGGTGGGTGCCCATATGCTAAAGGTGCGTCAGGAAATGTTGCCACCGAAGATGTAGTTTACTTACTGCAAGGGCTTGGCATTGAACACGGAATTGATTTACAAAGGTTAAGTGATGCTGGCTGGGAAATAACTAAAGCACTTGGTAAGCAACCTGTGAGCAAAGTATCTGTGGCACTACACACAAAATAACCTGAGCTCTGGATAATAAATCTATCTCTAGCAGCTATTTTCAGCACTAACTGCGTTGAATTTACTTGCAATAGGCCAGCTATTGACGCGTAAATTCGCCTTGTTTTCACTGAAAATCTCTGACTAGAGAAAATAAACTTAAATATCACCCTAATTCATATGTTAGTAAATCTCTTAACCAGAGTTCAGGTTAAATAGCTATCTTATGAGATGATGATTAACAACAAATAACACACAATGAGGAGAGACTCATGGCCGGTTTTGATAAGGTAGTTGCAAGCTACGAAGCTGCAATGGAAGGATTAAAAGACGGTGATACCATTATCGCCGGTGGTTTTGGTTTATGTGGAATACCTGAAGG
Source organism: Pseudoalteromonas sp. S408 (assembly GCF_005886645.1). Lineage (NCBI taxonomy): Bacteria > Pseudomonadati > Pseudomonadota > Gammaproteobacteria > Alteromonadales > Pseudoalteromonadaceae > Pseudoalteromonas > Pseudoalteromonas sp. S408. The sequence continues at coordinate 211,860 of NZ_PNDY01000011.1, forward strand.
GTTAATAAAGCAAATTAAAAAGATGAACACAAAAGAGTTGACCGTTGTATCAAACAACTGTGGTGTTGATGATTTTGGTTTAGGCATTTTATTGCAAGACAAACAAATAAAAAAAGTGATTGCCTCGTATGTAGGCGAAAACGCCCTATTTGAGCAGCAATTACTAAGTGGTGAAATAGATGTTGAGCTAACACCTCAAGGTACACTTGCTGAAAAAATGCGAGCCGGCGGCGCGGGTATTCCTGCGTTTTACACCGCCACCGGTTACGGTACTCCAATAGCTGAGGGCAAAGACGTAAAAGAATTTGATGGCCGCCCATACATTTTAGAAGAGTCGATCACTGGCGAGTTTGCCATTGTTAAAGCATGGAAGGCTGACCGCTATGGAAACCTAGTATTTAGACATACCGCAATGAACTTTAACCCAATGGCTGCAACTGCAGGTAAAATTACGGTGGCAGAAGTGGAAGAAATCGTTGAGCCAGGTGAGCTTGAACCAAGCCAAATCCATACCCCTGGTATTTATGTAAATCGCGTGATCAAAGGCAACTTTGAAAAACGCATTGAACGTGTAACAACACGAGATTAAGCAGGAGCATAAAAATGGCATTATCACGTGAACAAGTTGCAATGCGTGTTGCGCAAGAGCTACAAGATGGCTACTACGTTAATTTGGGCATAGGAATTCCGACACTCGTCGCAAACTATGTACCTGATGATATTGAAGTTATGCTACAGTCAGAAAATGGCCTGCTAGGAATGGGTCAATACCCGACTAAAGCAGAACTTGATGCTGATATGATTAATGCGGGTAAAGAAACCGTGACAGCAGCCACAGGTGCCGCCATATTTAATAGTGCAGATAGTTTTGCCATGATACGGGGTGGTCATGTAGACTTAACCGTTCTAGGTGCATTTGAAGTAGACCAAAATGGAAACATTGCATCTTGGATGATCCCAAAAAAGCTCATTAAGGGCATGGGTGGCGCAATGGACCTAGTTGCTGGCGCAAAAAATATAATAGTTACAATGACTCATGCTAGCAAGCATGGTGAGTCTAAGTTACTAGAGTCATGCAGTTTACCGCTAACCGGTGTTAATTGTGTGAAAAAGATAGTAACAGATTTAGCCGTTTTAGAAGTTAAAGACGGCGCATTCCATCTTATAGAGCGTGCACCAGGTGTATCTGTAGATGAAATCATTAGTAAAACAGCAGGTAAATTACTTGTTGACGGTGAAGTACCAGAAATGGTTTTATAAGCTTAGCTTATTTAGTTTCACCCTGTACCGACCTCATTCCCAGTGCCAATGGCGCTGAGTTACCCAAAATCCCTCGTAAGAGGGATTTTTTTTGTCCTCAATGTTATTTTTTTGGTTAATTAATACACGTTTAATGAAATTTTATCTATAGTAGATGCATAGATACTGTGTTATTTGGCTAGAGTTATTGCACTATTTTGTCGTTGTGATGCACCAAATTTGTGAAGTTACTCTATCAATAAAATTAAGTTATTGATAATATTGGCAAATAACATCTGGTTCGATTTTTGCCTATACAGGCAATCCTAACAATTAAATACTGGAACACATGCAAACTCCTATTCGTGGTCTTCGTTCTTTTTGCTTTGCAGCAAGAAGCCTAAGTTTTAAGCATGCAGCTAATGAGCTGTACTTAACGCCGTCGGCGGTAAGCCACCAAATAAAACAATTAGAAGAACAACTTGGTATAGAGCTATTTCATCGTAAAACTCGCTCTATAAGCCTAACTACGGCTGGAAAAAACTTTTTTGATGCGATCTCCCCTATTATTACCATGCTAGAGGGAACCATTAACGAGTTTAGTCAATTACAACAAAACACGAATATCACAATTACTCTGCCAGAATTTTTTGCCAGCGAATTGCTGATGCCAAAATTAAGTGAGTGGACTACTCAGCATCCAAATATAAATTTACAAATGGATACGCTCAAAACACGCAAAGAACTTACCCGCCATAGTGATTTATCTATTGTGCTTTCTTCGAGTAAGCCAACGGAGGGTGCAGTGACTGAATTGTTTAATTTAGAATACATCCCTGCATGTAATAAAAAATTACTTGAACAATGGAAAAATAACGATTTACAAGCATTAAACCAAGTTCCGCTTATTCTCCATAAAGCGCGTCCTTGGGCTTGGCACCAGTGGGCTGAAAAAGTAGGCATAGATGACTTCTCGCCTACGCAGATTATTCAAATAGATAGTATGTTTGGTGTAGCACGAGCTGCACAGCAAGGTATGGGAATTGCGCTAATACCTTTACCAATAAGCCAAAGCTGGTTAGACGAGCAATGGTTGTATAAGTTATTTGAACAGCCATTAACAACAAAAGATAAATATTACTTGGTTCAACATGACTCGAATGTAGCCAATCACCCTCTCGATCTGTTTGCTAAATGGGTAGTTGATACTTTTAGAAAAACACAAGAATAATCATTTTTCAGCATAAATATAATTACTCTTCAGCTGTATAATTAATAAAAAATTCACATAAAATTAATGAAAAAGCTAACTTATTATCAATAGGTTGGCTTTTTTATTTAATTTTTTTATGGTTTAAATTTTTTCACTTATCAGTTTTATTTTTATCGTTTGTTTGAATTTAGGAAACAACATAAAGTCTGTTTAACGAAAGCATTTATGGCGAATGAGTTGTTATATAAAGAGACTAAATTTGAAACCAATTTAGTTTTTATGACTCATATAAATATAGAAAAGAATCTTTATATTGTGTGTGAAGATGTTGTCAGTGTGAAAAACAGTTCAAGTTAGGTGGTGACTTAATTTGGGCTGTTTTATTCCCTTTCAACGGCCACATAATATTAAAATCTGCCTTTGGCAGTAATCGAATCTTTATTGTGTGTGAAGATGTTGTCAGTGTGAAAAACAGTTCAAGTTAGGTGGTGACCTAGTTTGGGCTGTTTTTATTCCCTCCCAACGGCCACATAATATTAAAACCTGCCTTTGGCAGTAATCGAATCTGTATTGTGTGTGAAGATGTTGT
>NZ_PNDY01000012.1:0-106711 GCF_005886645.1 Pseudoalteromonas sp. S408
GACACCATAGTCACTTGTTATATGTGTTTGCACGGAATCGAATAAGTCATTTTTACTTTACTATATTTAACCACATCACCAACTGACATATTTTTAAATTCTTCAAATGGTGACAACGCCATGACATTTGCTTTAGCTTCTTTATTGACTTCATCAACAGAACTCTTTTTTACAAAAATAATTTGTTCAATTACACCGTTATTTGAAAGCTGTAGCTCAAAAATTACATTGTTCGTTTCTTCAGAACAGTAATTCCCTATATGCTTCGAGCCCAAAACTGGAAATTCCCAGACAGGCAACTCCTCGTTTGCCAATGAAGCAAATGAAATAAATAACAAAACTTTCAAGATACTTTTATTCATAGACACATATAACGCTTACATAAGCGGAAAAATATAGTTGGCTATAATTTTTGAGGAACGAAAAAAGCCAACTGTAATTTTTCCGTTTGATGTTCTTGTTATGTTTTACTTACCACTGACCATTTCTTTAACTGTATAAACAGTAAAAGCAAGCAACGAAAAACACTTTAAAGAATTTATTTTTGTTCCGTAATCTAAATGTTTGCGATGTCCATGTAAAATACCATTTCTATTTGGTGCTTTCTTTTTGTGAGCCACACTTGCTTTTGAGATCCCAGCATTATGGTGGTTTGTAAGTTTAAAAGGCTCTAAAAAAACATCAAGTAGCATATTAACCTCCAGTTCCCCATTTTCTATCAGTGTATCAAGCTTTTCATTTGTATCATTTCCGGTAAATAGGAAGCTTTTTAAAACTTCACAACATATGCCATCCGCTTGAGAGAAAAATAAAGGAATTGCTGCAATATAATTTCCTTCTTCATGTAACTTGAAAGCAGTTTTTAGTAGATGTTCCCGATTAGGGCAAAGCTCTATTATTTTTACTGTTAACTCATCCCAATTTTCTTCTAAGTGCATTACCATTAACTCATCTAAAGAGTTTGGTTCTTGAGCTGGCTGATAAAAAAAAGTAAACCAATTCGGATACCAACCATTTTCCGCCATTACCGTAACATCAGCTTTTCTTGCTGTTTGCCACTCTTTCGCAGCTGTGGCTGTCTTCTGAATTAGTGAGTGAACTTGTTCAAAGAAGGGGCTATATAATTTAGATAGTGCGTTTGCTTGGTGGCGTAGGGGGGTAAAGGTTTGGTTAAGCTTTTGAACATAAGGCGGAATAACTTTATCTATTTGCTGTGAGATCTTGCGTGCAGGCTCTGTTAATTGGTTTATTTGTTTAATGAACTTATCTAAATCACTCACGATACTTCCTGTAAAACATAACGCCCCGCTAAGAGGCAAATAATAGTTGGCTATAATGTGCGACGAAGGAGCAACAGCCAACTGTTATTTGTCCTTTTGAGTGACTTGTTATGTTTTCGTGCTAGAGACAGTCACCATTTGCACATGCTGTTAGTAAACTACCCCAAAATATGATTTGTGCCAATACAAATAAATAAGTTAACCACCCAATAATAAATTTAGTCTTAGAATGAAACTTGATGCTTTTAAACAGGTAAATACCACTAACGATTGCGATAATAGAATAAAAAATTTCGATATTAGTTAGCACACTACGCAAAGAAAACCAGTAGGTAGATTGAACACCCAAAATGACGATTACACTCGGGATAATAATTGATATTACTAGCGTACGGCAAATATTAATCTCGAATCATCCTTGAAAACATAACATGTTTATAGCGAGCTAATCGCGCGTATTTCTACCACTGCGCAGCTCGTTTTCTTATTAGTTTATTTTTAACAAACTTGTCAACTAATTGCCAGTGTTATTAAAATTCATCTGTGCTCGCTTTTTTTCATAGTATGAAACGAGCGACCAAGCCATAACTGTACATATATACAGCACAAACTCGACGGATTGAAAATGAAAACTCGCTATGCGTATTTAAAATTACATTGCCGACTATATGCTCACTCGACAGTATTCATTAATAATTATTAATGCTTATTTGAGTTGGGTCCAAACTTTATTTACTTTCACAACAAACGTCACCCACGCTCAATGGGAAATTCAGAAGTCGAAGCGTTTTTAGAACATACTGTATTAAAACGTAACATGTCAGCTAAAACACAAGCTGCTAATGGGGTTGTTAGCCCTTTTTCAAGATTATGAGCGCCTCTTTTAATCCTCTACCGTTACATATTTGCTTTCAAACCAATATCGCTATCTATTGCTACTTTGAATAACACACAAAAAAGCCCCGTTTAGTTTTAATCAAACGGGGCTCCACACTAATTATTTGCTCAAAAATAAAAGCGCCGATTTTGCTGGCGCTTTGCATCATTGAATTAGCTTTATAGCTTACTGGTTAACAACACTTTTAAGTGGGTTAACTGGTTGTGCGTTGTCATCTAATATGTTCATATCAAAATCAAACTCATCAACACGAATCGCTTTTTCACGCTTTTTGTTGTAATCAATTAACTGAGCAAACTCAGCGTCTGTAATTACATTTGCAGCAAGTGCGTTTTCAAGGGTGATGCTAAAGCGAGCACCTGGCTTGATAGTTCTTGCACGTAGTGCTTTTTTAACTTTTGCAAGTTCAGCTAGTGATGCAATTTTAGCTTTGTAAGCTTGCTCGTTGATGTGATGACCGTCACCTTCGATAGGCTTAACTAAATGCGTTATTTGCGCTTTAAAGGCTGTATCAAGCTGTGCTTGTTCAGCTAATTCGCGAATTAAATCATCGCTGATTTTTGGCATTTTAGTTGAGTAGTTCATCGTAATAAAACGAATAAACTTACGAGTACCACTTGCAGGGAAGTTATCTAAGAACTTGTGCAATGCTTCTTCTGCGCTTTGTAGTGCAAAGCGAGTTGCATAGTGGAAGTAAGGTGCTGCTTGCTCGCGCTCGCTGCTCGCTACTTTTTGCTCGTAGTATTTGATTGATGCCATAGCTGCATACAAAAAGCTCATTACATCGCCTAAACGTGCTGATAGCATTTCAGCTTGCTTTAATTTACCGCCAAGTACTAACAACGAGAAGTCAGCGTATACTGCAAGTTTTGCAGATAGTTTGTGTACTGCTTTTTCGTAGTCACGTACTTCTGGTAATGCTGAGCTTGCGCCAGCCGTAAATGGTAATACACCTAAACGAAATGCACGTAAGCTGTTTGCTGTACTGTAACCAATTGTTTTACGTAAAATACCGTTGAATTCTGCATCAGCGCCTTTGTCGTCGCTGTGGATTGATTCAACCATAGATTGTAAATATGGGTGGCAACGCATAACACCTTGGCCAAAAATCATCAGATTACGAGTAAGGATGTTTGCGCCTTCTACAGTAATTGCAATAGGTTGTGCAACATAGCCACTTGCAAGTGTATTTTGCGGACCATTTTGAATCGCTTTACCTGCTTGAATATCCATCGCAGAGTCTAATACGTCGCGACCAAGCTCTGTCATGTGGTATTTAGCAATTGCTGTTACTACCGATGGTTTTAAGCCCATGCCTAAACCTTCAGTTGTCAGTACACGCATTGCTTCTTGTAGGTATGTTTTACCCGCAATGTCAGCTAGTTTTTCTTGAATACCTTCAAACTGGCCGATTGATAAACCAAACTGCTCACGCACTGCTGCGTATTCAGATGCAGATTTAAGTGCAACTTGCGCTGTACTTACACCTAGCGCTGGTAATGAAATACCACGGCCTGCACCTAAACAGCTAACCAGCATTTGCCAACCACGGCCGATGTTTTTCTGTCCACCGATAACAAAATCCATTGGTACAAATACTTTGTTACCACGTGTAGTACCGTTATAAAAACGGATACCCATTGGATCGTGGCGGTTACCAAGTTCTACACCTGGGTGCTCTTTTGGAATAAGTGCACATGTAATACCTAAGTTTTCTTTACCACCTAGTAAACCATCAGGGTCAACAACTTTAAAAGCTAAACCAAGAACAGTCGCAATTGGTGCAAGTGTGATGTAACGCTTGTCCCATGTAATTTCAAGGCCAAGTACTTCTTCGCCGTTGTGTATACCTTTAGTAACTTTACCAGCGTCTGGAATACCGCCTGCATCAGAACCCGCCTCTGGGCTAGTTAATGCAAAACATGGAATGTCTGTACCGTTTGCTAAGCGTGGTAAGTAATGCGCTTGTTGCTCTTGTGTACCAAAATGAAGAAGTAGTTCACCCGGACCTAACGAGTTAGGTACCATTACCGTTACGGCAACCGCAGAACTTTTAGTCGCAATTGTGCCAACAATTGTTGAATTAGCGTAAGGGCTAAACTCTAAACCACCAAACGATTTAGGAATGATAAGCGAGAAGAAACGCTCTTTTTTCAAAAATTCTAAAATGTCATTTGGTAAGTGAATGCCATTTTGAATAACTGAATCATCAATCATGCCCAATAGCTCTTGTACAGGGCCGTCAAGGAATGCTTGCTCGTCAGCTGTTAAAGTAGCTGCTGGAACATCACGTAATGCACTGAAATCAGGCTTACCTTGATAGATAGAACCTTCAAGCCATACATCACCCGCGTCTAGCGCTTCTTGCTCAGTGATAGAAATACTTGGTAAAACTTTTTTTAACTTTGTACGTAAACTCATGATTGAACTCATCCGACCAGATAAATAATACCTACATTACGTCATAAAAATCGCTTTAGATCAATTACTCTATCCAATTAATTAACAGTTTTTTCAAATTATTTTCTTTACCCGAACGTAAACTGTTGAAACACAAAGGCTTACACTTGTACGCTGAAAATAGTATTTATTTAAAAATTGATGAATAAAACGCCGCGCTAAGGCATCAAATAATAGATCATGAGAATAATGCCCGCTTTTTTGAATTGTTTTGTGATATAAAGCGCGCTTTAGTTTTAAAAATATAAGCCTGATTTATTGGATGAAACAAGGAAAGTTAACACGTTAATTATGTGCTATGAGATCATTCGTTTTTTATAAAAATGCACAGCACGATTGGGCTTATTAAAATAAATATACAAGAAAAAAGGCATAAAAAAACGCAGCTTAAATACGCTGCGTTTTGTATTAACTAAAGCGTGTTAACAGCCTATTTGTACGACTTGCTTGCCGGTAAATCCACCCGCTAACTGTGTATTTAGAGCATGTGAAACTCCGCTTGCGCTAAACTCAACAGGCGTTAGGGTCGGAGCTTTAATGTCGCCATTATTAGCTCCCTCTATTAACAAATTGCCCATAAAACTTAAACGCTGTTGGGCACACAAACTATTAGCCAACCATGCACCACCAAGCGACACAACACTAATATTAGGTGCACGCCTATACATTAAATTTTGGTCAAAACATGGCAATGGATTTAAACAGGCTATTTTGCCGCAAAATCGCATTAGTTCGATATTTCGCGCTGTAGACTCGCCACCCACAGTATCTATAACGGCATCAAACCCCTGCGGGCCCAGCTCCCTTCGAATTTTTTCACACAACTTTTTATCGTTGTAGTCAAACACAACATCCGCGCCGAGCTGTTTAACAAGTTTGTGATTTTTTTTAGAAGCAGTTGCAAATACATCGGCTCCTCGCTGTTTTGCATACTGAATAGCAAACTGGCCCACAGCGCCAGCACCACCGTCAATAAATACAGTTTGACCTTCTGTGATACTAATTTTATCGAGGCTAATAAGCGCCGCCATTCCGGCACAAGGCAGTACGGCAGCAACGGCTGGGTTTAAAGTTGACGGTACAACAGATACTGCAAAGTTAGGTACTTTGGTGTATTCACTTAATACCCCTTGTCCACCTACGTTTGCATGCCACATAACACGCTCACCCACATTAGGAAAAATCCCTTTGCTTGCTTTTACAACAACACCCACGGCATCTAGCCCCAAAATATGCGGATACTGCCACAAGCAAAAACCTGATTTTGCAAAATGCCCGTCAACAGGGTTTAAGCCAACATATTCTACCTTTATCAATAGCTCGTTATCTGAACACTCAGGTACGGGTATCTCGATGTCAGCTAAACTTATTTGCTCATTAGGCGTTTCTAATACAATGGCACGCATTGTTTGCGGTATAGTATTTTGTGCTAAAATATCAGTATCAGACATCGTTAAACTCTACTTATTTGTGTTACTTAATGCATAGCTCCAACGCCCATTAAATGACTGGTACGCATTGACCTTTGCAAGTAACGATAAAATGGTTGTTTCAACTGCATTTTCTTGCGCTATTAAAACATCCTGACGGGCATCTAACAACTCTAGATAAGGAATTTGACCTTCCTCATACATGGCCTCTGCCTGTAAAAAGGCCTTATTAGCAAAGTCATAACGCTCATCTGCAAAGTTTTTTTGCTGTGCCTGATTAACCATTCCCTGCAACGAGAGCTCACTTTCACTAAGTGCTTTAAGAACAACGTTTTGATAATCGTTGTAGGCTGCTTCACTTAATAATTGCTGCGCATCGCGCTGTGCTAAAAGAGCAGGGTAACTTAATAATGACCATTGTAATTGAGGCGCTATTTGCCACTGCTGCTGTGTGTCGTTAAACCCATTACTGCCTAAGCTAAGTACACCTGCAAAAGCACTTAGGCTTACATCAGGTAGTAAAGCTTTACTTGCAGCCACACTTAAGCTGTTGGCTTGGCTAAAATCATAAAGTGCGCGGCTAATATCTGGCCTCAATGCAATAGCGTCATTTGGCTTAGCAAGTGTTACGTTAAACTTGTTAGTTAAAACGCTCTGTTCGTTAGTCAACTTAGTGTTTTGAGTTAAACGACCTGTTAGCACTGCAAGGGTTGATAAATCACTGTACTTTGCAAACTCAATGGCGGGAATTAACGCTTGTTGCTGACGCAATTGCGCCATAGTCCGATTTAAATCAAGTTCGCTTGCAACGCCTTCATCAACACGTGCCTGTAGCACATCAATACTTTGCTCAAGTGCTTCTATTTGCAGGCTAATAATACGCTGTTTTTCAACATTACCTTGATAGCTTACAAACCCTTTTACAACCGACGAGACAACTTCAATTTGCAATAAGCGAACTTGCTCTGCTTGGCTCATGGCTGATGCATTCGCTGCATCAACCAAAGCAGTAATTCGCCCAAATAAATCAAGCTGCCAATCAAGCGCAAAATTAGCGCTTGATTGGCGTGTATTTGTATTACCTAAGCCACTTCTTTGAGCGCCTATTTCAATACCACCTTGCGGTAAATATTGTGCTTTTTGCTCACCCAGCCTAGCTAATGCGCTTTTAAGCACAAGCTGACTTGTTTTTAAGTCGTAGTTTTTAGCCAAAGCATCTGTTACTAATTGATTGAGTTGCTTAGACTCAAGCCCCAGCCACCAGTTAGTTTCGTCTGCACCGCTTATTTGTTCAGCTACTGCAGCATTTGCAACAAATTCGTTAATTGCATTTTGCTCGCTACGTGTATCTATTTTGCTTGCACAGCCAGACAAAAATGCAGCCATTAACACAGTGGCAACCGTTAGCTGTGTTTTAAATTGCTTAGTTATTGGTTTAGTCATTTGACAACTCCTGTGCGTCGTTTTTTTTCTTTACAACGAGCATATAAAACACAGGTGTAAATAATAAGCCAAATACGGTTACGCCAATCATCCCTGAGAATACGGCATTACCCATTGCATGGCGCATTTCTGCTCCCGCTCCAGTTGCAAGTACAAGCGGTATAACACCCGCAGTAAAAGCAATTGATGTCATTAAAATTGGGCGTAAACGCATTCGACACGCCGCTAATATGGCATCTATATGGGATAACCCGGTATCGTTTTTATCTTTAGCAAATTCAACCATTAATATCGCATTTTTAGAGGCCAAAGCCACCAATACAATGAGCGCTATTTGCGTAAAGATGTTGTTGTCTGAACCAACAAACCACACGCCAAATAATGCTGAAAATATAGTCATAGGAACAATTAAAATAATTGCTAATGGCAAGCGCAAGCTTTCATACTGTGCTGCCAATACCATAAACACAAGGAGTACAACTAATGGGAACACGTATACCATAGTGTTACCTGCTAATACTTGCTGATAGGTTACTTCAGTCCACTCATATTCAATCCCAGTGGGTAAGTTATCGGCCAAAATAGCTTCTATTGCTAGCTGTGCTTGATCTGAGCTAAACCCGGGTGCTGGACTACCATTTAACTCAGCGCTTGGATAGCCGTTGTAGTGCATTACACGATCTGGGCCTATTGTTGGCGTCACCGTCAGCACTGAGCCTAATGGCACCATGTTCCCTTTGCGATTTCTTACTTTAAGATTAAGAATTTGATCAGGGTCTAGACGATAATCAGCATCTGCTTGCGCATTTACTTGGTATGTTCGGCCAAACATATTAAAGTCGTTTACATACACAGAACCTAAGTAAATTTGTAAAGCATTAAACACTTCGTCAAGCGCAATACCTTGAATTAACGCTTGTTCGCGGTCAATATCAATATCCATTTGTGGTACTTGAATTCTAAAGCTTGAGTAAAGCCCCATGAGTGCTGGGTCTTGTTGTGCTTTACCAATCACTGTTTGTAAACTATTAAATAACGCTTCAAAGCCTTTGTTTGCTCTGTCTTCAATTTGTAGTTTAAAGCCACCTGTAGTGCCTAAACCTTGAATTGGCGGCGGTGGAAATACCGCGACAAACGCTTCGTCAATTGCTGCAAATCGCTGATTTAGCTGCGCGGCAATCGCCATGGCAGATTGACTTGGATCTGTTCGGTTCTCAAATGCGTCTAATGGGGTAAATACTATGCCGCTATTAGGGCTGTTAGTAAAACCATTCACTGATAAACCAGGAAAGGCAACCGTATTAGCAACACCCGGTACTTCAAGTGCAATTTGCTGCATCTGTCTAAGCACATCTTCTGTACGGTCAAGGCTTGCTGCATCGGGTAGCTGTGCAATGGCAACCAAATATTGCTTATCTTGTTGTGGAATAAACCCACCTGGCACCGCGTCAAACAGCTTAATGGTTCCGCTAACTAAGGCCACATAGCCAACCATCACAATAAAGCTCATACGAATTAGTTTTTTAACTAATTTTTCGTAGCCTTTGGCGCCTCGGTCAAATACACGGTTAAAGGGTTTAAATAACCAGCGGCCAAACAATTTATTTAACAAACGCGTAAATGCATCTGGTTTAGTATCGTGAGATTTTAGCAATAGTGCTGCTAATGCTGGCGACAGCGTTAAGGAGTTAATCGCCGAAATAACAGTTGAAATAGTAATTGTTAAGGCAAATTGCTTATAAAATTGACCTGAAAGTCCGGTAATAAATGCCGTTGGAATAAATACCGCACATAATACCAATGCAATGGCAATAATTGGCCCTGTTACTTCGCTCATAGCAACGCGGGTTGCTTCAAGTGGCGAAAGCCCTTGCTCAATGTTACGCTCAACGTTTTCAACCACTACAATGGCGTCATCGACCACAATACCAATAGCAAGTACCAACCCAAACAACGATAAAGTGTTAATAGATACGCCTAACCACTGCATTACCGCAAAAGTACCAATGAGTGAAATAGGCACCGCAATAAGTGGAATAATAGAAGCTCGCCATGTTTGTAAAAATACAATAACAACAATAACAACCAGTACAATAGCTTCAAGCAAAGTAGCAATAACAGCGTCTATAGAGCCACGAACAAATACTGTAGGGTCGTAAACAATGTCGTATTCAACACCTTCAGGGAAGTCTTGTGATAAACGCGCCATGGTTTCTCGTACTTGGTCTGAAAGTTCTATTGCATTTGAGCCTGGGCGCTGAAATATAGGCATAGCTAATGCGGGTTGCGAGTCAAGCTCAGCACGTAGTGAGTAGCTGTCTTGGCCAAGCTCTACGCGGGCAATATCAGTAAGGCGTGTTATTTGCCCTTCATCACCCACTTTAATAATTACTTGTTCAAACTCTTCAATACTGTTTAAACGGCCTTTTACATTTAACAATACTTGAAATTGGCTCTCGTTAGAAACAGGCTGAGCACCTAAACTACCCGCTGCAACTTGTTGGTTTTGCGAGCGAAGCGCAGTTACCACGTCGGTCGCGGTCAGCGCTCGTGCAGAAAGTGCATCGGGGTTTAACCACACACGCATGGAGTATTTACCGGCGCCAAATAAGCGAATGTCGCCCACACCAGATAAGCGAGCAATTTCATCTTTTATATAGAGATCTGCATAGTTAGATAAGTACGCAGTATCGTGTGATTTTTCAGGAGAATATAAATGCACCACCATAGTTAAATCGGGTGATGATTTTTCAGCGACTACGCCTAAACGCTGCACTTCCTCGGGTAAACGAGGCAATGCACTGTTTACACGGTTTTGTACTTGTACTTGTGCACGGTCTAAATCGGTGCCTAATGCAAAGGTCACCGTTAGTGTCATACGGCCATCGCTGGTTGCTTGCGAAAACATATATAGCATGTTTTCTGTGCCGTTAATTTCTTGCTCTAGTGGTGTTGCTACGGTTTGTGCTATTACCGTTGGGTTAGCCCCTGGGTAACTTGCAGTTACAACCACGGTAGGCGGTACTACTTCTGGGTATTCACTGACCGGCAGTTGGAATAACGAAATACCACCAGCAATTAAAATGACCAACGACAGCATGGCCGCAAATATGGGTCGCTGTATAAAAAAATGTGAAAATTTCATCTAAAAACCTTATTGCTTTGCGACTAAGCTTGAATCGTCATTGGTCAGTGTGAATGCAACATCACTGCTATCAATGGTTACTTTATTAGGTGCCACTGGCATGCCTGGTCCAACGCGAGCAGGGCCATTTACTGCGATTACATCGCCCTCTGAAAGGCCTGACGTGACCGCGCGAAGAGAGCCATAACGCTCACCCACTGTCACTAATTTGTACTGCAGCACGTTGTTTTCACCAACAGTAAGTACAAATCGGTTTTTTAAGTCAGTCCCTATCGCTCTGTCTGGGACAATTATTTGCTCTGTTACTGAATTAGCAGCAAGCTTAATGCGCGCAAATGAACCTGCACGTAGGTGACTGTTATCTTCGTCAAATACGGCGCGTACACGCAGCGTACCGGTTGATGAGTTAATTTGATTATCAATAAAGTTAATGTAACCTTTGTAAGCAAACCCACGCTCGCCTACTTTTTGCATTACTACCGGTTGACGGCTTTGTGCGGTTACATTACTGAAGTCGCTGTTCCATGTGCGCTCATCTACGTCAAAGTAGGCATACATTTTTTCGTTAGAAACAATACTGGTTAACACACTTTGCCCTGCAATAATGTTGTTACCTTTAGTTATATTGGCACGCGAAATCACACCATCAATTGGTGACACTATGGCTGTAAATTCTAAATCAAGTTTGGCTGAGGTTAATTGCGCTTGTAATGCTGCAAGTTGTGCTTCGCGTTGGCGTAATACAGACGTTCGTGACTCTGCTTGTTCCGTTGAAATTGCTTTACGCTCAGTTAATCGCTCAGCGCGTTTAGCCTCGCTTTTTGCTTGTTCAAGTGCAGCTTGCGCACTACTAACCTGCGCTTTTAAACTGGCAACCACTGCCGCAAACGGACGGTCATCTAACTTAAATAATACATCGCCTTTTTTAACTAGGTCGCCTTCATTAAATGTAATCGCTTCTATAACACCTGACACTCGAGGCATGAGTGCAACTTCTTGCGGTGACTCTAAGCGAGTTGTATAGGTGTGCCAGCTTTGTACTGGTTTAACAAGTACGTTAGCAACATCGATAGGTTGAAGAAATTGCGCTTGAGCCGAAGGCGGTGTGCTTTCATCTGCACAGCCGGCAAGTGTTAAAAATGCGCCTGCAAATGCAGCAGCGATAAGGTGTTTTTTCATGAAGACGCTCCTTTAATTGATTAAGAACGCATACTACGGCTTATACCTGCGGACAAAAACCATAGATTTTTAAATTCATTAATGCCAAAATGGCATCAATAGTGTTTTTATGGTGGTTTTATGGATACGACAAGTCGGCTTTTGATGTTGCTTGAAGTGGTTGAGCAAGGCTCTTTTGCTAAGGCTGCTGAATTACGTAACATTGACCGTTCTGTGATCTCAAAACAAATTAGTCGTTTAGAAGATGAACTAGGGGTTAGATTACTAAACCGCACTACCCGCTCATTTTCACTTACTGCCGCCGGCGCAGAAATGATAAAAAAAGCCGGTGAGCTACGAGAACTACTAGGCGAAACCGTGCGAATGGCCGAAAACTACCATTTAGAGCCTCGTGGCGTCCTTAAAATAACCTCATCAACACTCATTGGTAGGCGCTACTTACAACCTGTACTTAATGACTTTCAAAAGCGTTTCCCTCAAGTTGAAGTTGAATTAAGACTTGATGACAGATTAGTTGATATTGTATCTGAAGGGTTCGATTTAGCATTTCGAATTGGTGAGCCAAAGGATTCATCCCTAATCGCCCGCAAAATTGCCCGTAATCGCTTGTTAATTGTTGCCGCTCCCGAATTTATCAGCACGTATGGTATGCCAGCCACAATGGAAGAATTAGCCGATTTACCTGCCGCAAGTTATGCCAGTAACTCGATGAGAGTTGAAACAGTTGACTATTACAATAGTTCGGGTGAGCCATGTGAGCAAAAAATAAAAAGTGTATATCGCGCTAACGATGCTGAAGCACTACTTATGAAAGCAATCTCTGGTACAGCTTATTTTGTAGCGCCGGCATTTATAATCGGTGACGAAATTACCGACGGTAAATTAATACCTATATTAACGGATGTAAAGTTAATGGATTACAGTGCAATGTATGCTGTTTATCCGCACAGAGATTTACCTGTACGTACACGATTATTTTTTGATGCAGTACGCGAATATTTAGGAAAAGATAAACCAATATGGGAGCACGGTATTCCAAACTTTGAGCAAATGTATTAGGCAGGTATTAGTTCAGAATTTTTATGCTCTTTCGAATGAGCATACACTTTATTGCGGCCTAAACGTTTTGCTTTATAAAGTTGTTTATCGGCTGCAATAAAAATGGATTCGAGCGAAGAGTTAACCTGATGACTTGCCACACCCACACTAATGGTGAGCTTTATTTTTTTACCGTCTATATTAAACTCCGTCTTCTCTACTGTCGCTCTTAGTTTTTCAGCAGCAAGTAAAGCGTTCTCTTTTGAATCAAACGAATGAATAACGGCAAACTCCTCACCACCAACCCTAAACACGTAACCCTTTGCTAAGGTTATTCTTAAAAGCGTAGCAATTTCAGTAAGTACCTTATCCCCTACGTCGTGGCCAAATTTGTCATTTATTTGTTTAAAGTAATCTAAGTCGAGTAAAAACAAATAGGTATTTGTTTTATCAATAAGTTCCACTTCAAAATAATGATTCATTGATAACCGGTTACCCGCCCCCGTTAGTGGGTCAAGCAGTGCTAGATTTTTTAAACGTTTAGATGAAAGCGCACGGCTTCCCTCAAAAATATGCGATACAGTCCAGATACTGACGTACGCTAATAGTAAATTAATTGCCATATTAAAATTAACAATTGATTCGCCAGTATATTTACTAAATAGAGTTAACGATTGAATAACAAGTACTGTGCCTGAAAAGAAGATACCGTAACGCTTACCCATCAACAGATAACACAATACGGGTAAGGCAAAAGACCAAACAAATAATCCATATTTGGGGGCGGATATAAGGTTAGCGTAAAGAACTATAATGCACACCAACACGCACATGACAACTGATTGCCAAAACCGTAATGCATGTTTGTTTAAGTGATAAATGGTATATAAGCAATAAACTGAAAAACACAGTTCTAAAAAACCGAGGAAGAACACACCACTAAATACGTTTAAAACGCTAAAAAACAGTGACACAGAGCCAAAAAACAAACACATCCATACAAGAACATGCTTTCTTAATGCTTTGGTACTATTTAGAGCAGTGATATCCATTCAATTAACTCAGTAATGTCGAACTAAGGGATTATTCTACCGTGTAATAAATATATAACAAGTGTAACTGAGTGTTATTCGGCCATATTGTAGTAATTTTAACCGCTAACCTCCTAGCATCGAAAGGTTTGTTGTGACCCCGGTTTCACCCTGATGCAATAAATGTGTTGGCTTTTTAGTTTTAATATAAACAGAGAGCCGATCTATAAGTGCTTGGTTTGAGCTTTCATTCATGTATTCACGTAATGAGATGCCTTGCTCTGAAAACAGGCAAAGGTGCAGCTTACCTAAAGACGACACCCTTAGCCTATTACACGAACTACAAAAATCATTACTGTAGGGCATTATTAAACCAATTCGGCCTTGGTAATCTGGATGATAAAACTCTTCAGCTGGGCCCGCTGTGACACTTCTAATGATTGGCTGCCAACCCGCTGCACGCAATCGCGCTTTAATTGACTGACCCGATATATGGTTTGCATCAAAAAATGCTTTGTTGTCATTTGTTTGCATCAACTCAATAAAGCGCATAGTAACTGGGCGATGCTTCAAATACGCTAAAAAGGTATCGAGCTCTTGGCCGTTATATTGCTTCATTAGCACACTGTTTATTTTTATCGATTCAATGCCACTATCTAACGCGGTGTCGATGCCTTTCATCACTGTATTAAATTTATCGTGACCAGTAATGGTGTTAAACATTCTTGCATCAAGTGTATCAATACTCACATTAATCGCATTAAGGCCTGCATCTACCCAATTGTTAATGTGTTTATGCATCGAAAAGCCGTTTGTTGTAGCCGCTATTTTTGTAATGCCTGAGGTATCTTTTGCTGCACGAATAATATCTATAAAATCTTTTCTTAGGGTGGGTTCACCCCCGGTAATACGCAGCTTAGTAATACCATGATGTGCAAAAGCACTGATCGTATTACTGATCTCATTCAGTGAAAGGAACTCTCTATCATGGTCACATTGGTAGCCATCGGGTAAACAATAAACACATTTGAAGTTACACACATCGGTGATCGATAAACGTAAGTAACTAAATTTTCGCCCTGCTGGGTCGATGAGCATAAATAAACCTTAACCTTACTTTTTTAAACAGAGCCCATTGAGCCTTGAGCGTTGAATTGCTTTATGCTCACACAGTACCACATGGGTTGACTCGTATTTAAACTAATTCTGAGGGTGCAAATTTCTCTCAAAATTAAACATCTCTAATAAATCGCACTGCAAAAGCGTGTAAATCATAAGTTCACACGCTTTAAGCATTTAATTAGGCTTTTAAACCCTTTAAAACTGCACTTGGTTTCATTGGCAAGTCGCGTAAACGCACACCTACTGCATTGAAAATAGCATTACCAATTGCTGGCGCAATGCCAATAACACCTGGCTCCCCTAACCCTACAGGAAACTCGTCGCTTTGCACAAACTCAATGTCCATTTCTGGTACATCTTGCATTCTTAGCGGCAGATAAGTGTTAAAGTTTGTAGCTGCTACTTGGCCGTTTTTGTAAGAGTTGGACTCATGTAAGGCCATACTGGCTCCCCACAATAATGACCCCTCTAATTGCGCTAATGCGCCATCAGGATGCACTATTAAACCGGCATCAACAACAGCATATAACTTTTTAAGGGTAATTTTACCATCGCTTTTGTTAACGTGCACATGCGCTGCGGTGCCAATCCATGCTGGCATATGGCGCTCTTGCCCTGAACTTACTGAAAAACCAATGCCTTCGTTTTCATTGAGCTTTATTGAGCTGACCTTGTCTGACACTTTTTTGAGTACATCATGTAATCGGCGCGCGCCACCTACACTTTCTGGTACTTTACCCGCTTGTTTGCCTTTACCGTCAAGCATTGATAATCGAAACTTAACCGGATCAACACTTTGCTTATGAGCTATTTCATCTATAAAAGACTCAAGACTCCAAACAATCCAACCAGGCCCAACTGAACGTAACCAACCTGGTGTAAATGTACTCTGCGCTAACTCGTTATTAATAGCACGAGCACGATGGTTGCTCATGCTGTACCAGTGATCGGCACCAGAGGCAGAAAACGAATCAAATTTACCATTACCATCAACACCCGGAGCTAAAAAGCCTGGCGCCATTGCTTTGGTTGGCCAACCTGCAGCAAAGGCATGTTCTAACGCACTAAGCTCACCCGTTTCACTAAACGAGGCTGTTAACTTAGCCGTAGATGCCGAGCGAGACTGATCAAATAAACTGTCATCGGCGCGAGTAAACACGAGCTTAACCGGTTTACCTATTGCTTTAGCTGTTAACGCAGCGGGTACCGTCCAATCGCCGAATAATCGACGGCCAAAACCGCCCCCCAAGTAATAAGGACGAATTATTACGTTATTTTGTTCTATATCAAGGGCTTTAGCTAACGCCGGTAACGTAAGTGATTGCCATTGGTTACCCGTATGCACAATCCAATTTCCGTCTTTAAATTCAGCTATGGCATTAAGTGGTTCTAACTGGTAATGACTTGCTGTTGCGGTGGTGTAGGTTGCATCAAATTTATTTTTTGCATCAGCTAGGACCTTAGGCGTGTTACCCTCATCTACAAATAAAGTACCAGATGCGCTATCGTCACATAATTTTTTGCCCTGCGCTTGAATATCGGCTTCAGAAACGTTAGCAGTGTTACCTACTTTGTAATTAACATTTAAGGCATCAACCGCTTTAATTGCACTGTGATAATTATCAGCCAGTACAACCACCCATCCCTCAACGGTATTACTCGGATCGTTTAATATTTCAAAACCGCGGTAACCTTTAATTGCTTTTGCGCCACTGTCATCAACACTTGTTACTTTACTTCCATATCGTGTTGGAGGAATAACCGGACGTGCATACACCATCCCTTCTATTTCAACATCAATACCATACACCGCTGTACCGTTTGTTTTAGCTGGTATATCTAATGCTTTAAAATCTTGATTTAAACCCGTTAAATGACGTTTATTGGCTGGTTTTAAAGGGAGCTGTGCGACCTCTTCACTTGTAAAGGTACGATTAAACTCACCTTTTTGTACAATATCGGCGTAGCTTACTGATTGTCCACCCGCAATAATTTGCCCTTTTTGTGCAATGCATTGCTCTGGTTTAACCCCTAGCATTTTAGCCCCTGCATCAATAAGCGCTAAGCGCCCTGCGGCACCAGCTTGTGATAGCGGTTTAAAGCTTTGAAACACTGACCACGAACCGCCGGTAACCATATATCCCCATTTTTCATGGGTGTCTACGTAAGTAATCGATACCTTATCCCAATCACATTCTAGTTCGTCGGCCACTATTCGCGCCAATGCGGTGCCAATATGCTGGCCCATTTCCGCTTTAGCTATACTAACCTCGACCTCACCATTGACCCCCATAGTCCACCAAATAGTTGGTGAAAATGCCTGTTGTGAAATTGATTCTTTGGCGCTCAAAGACCCTGTAAATAACGCAGGTGCAAATGCCATCACTAGGCCCGCACTAGCACTGCCAATCATAAATGAACGACGATTTAAGTTGACGGTTTCGCTATTTTTTTGAAATAATTTTTTCATTATCCGCTCCAATTAAACGTCTTGCTCATTTGGGTTAAACATTTGTACTGCGCTTTGTGATTCATCAGCCGCACGTTTTATTGCCGACTTTATACGTTTGTAAGCCATACAACGACAGTAATTACCATTCATATGATTGACAATTTCTTCATCAGTTGGTGATGGATTCTCTGCAAGCAATGTTGCTGCTTGCATAATCTGGCCAGACTGACAATATCCACATTGCGGTACTTGCTCATCAACCCATGCTTTTTGCAGCGGGTGTTCGTTATTAAGACCTTCAATAGTGGTAATATTTTTACCTGCTACAGCAGCAATAGGTAATACACATGAGCGCGTAGCCTGTCCGTCTAAATGCACAGTACAAGCACCACACATTGCTATGCCACAACCAAACTTAGTGCCCTTTAGCCCAACTTCATCGCGAATAACCCATAACAAAGGTGTATCTTCACTTGCATGTGATTCAATCACTTTGCCATTAATTGTAAACGTTACCATAACTCGCCCCTTGAATAAGCTTTCAATCAACTGCACCGCGAGTTGTGCTGAACAGTTGGAGTACCATTAAAATTAAAGCAACTTGACCCTTCAACATTGCTCTTAAGTAGTGCACGCAAGTTTACACGCTGCGCAGTATGCCTTTACGCTTACAAATATTGATGAAGTCTTGTATTTGCAAGGCATCTAAAAATTTTCAATTAAAGTTTAGTTTGTTTTTTATATTTGACCCGAACCTGCTTCGATAGATTTATAAGCGATAGTGCACGTTAGTAACTAAGTCCCTATTTTAGAGGCGTAGCGCTTTAACTGCTCAACGGTGTCTATATCTGTGCCTGCCTGGTTAATTAAAATGCTGTTTACAATATCACCCGAGCTCCGAAGTAAGTGTTGCGCACCTTTGTCAGTCGTTAAAGTGGTGAGTAAATCAAAATCATCATGAGGAAATATTGCTGGCACACCTAAGCGCTTTCCGTAGTTAGCACACCATCGGGTAGGAGTTTTCTGAAATCGAGTAACTAAAAGCTGAATATCGCAAGTCTCTAATTCAACCTGATCTGCTAGCGTAAATAAAATACCATCCCAATCACCACTATGCTTTAAGTGATTGGCTGCAAGCGCAATTGATTTACCTAAACCTTGATGCCAATGTAAATTATGAATAATTTCAATGTTATTACAGTGCTTAAGCGCTTGAGTAATTTCGCTATGCCACGCACCAGAAACAATATAAACAGGGCTTGCGTCTAACTGCTGTAAAACTTCAACTGCACGCGCGATCATGCTTTTATTGTTGCCAACATTAGCTATTAATTTACACCCATTAAAACGAGACGATTGCCCGGCGGCTAACAATACTTTTGCTATGCGCATACTTTATTGGCCCCAATTACTGAGGGATTTAGCATCTTTATTAGAAAGCACAGCATGTATTTCACTAATAAGTGACAATGCAATACTTTCTGGCGAGTCGCCACCCAAATTAAGTCCTACAGGACCAAAAACAGGTGCTTTAACATCCTCAACAGCTGTATTGGCTTGCTCAAAAACCTGTGCGCGTCGGTGCTTTGGACCCAGCAATCCCATATATTTTAAATTAGATTGGCTCAACGCAAAAAGTGCATTTGCATCAAGCTCAACACTGTGCGCCATTAATATGCTGGCATCTACCTTTTGCATTTCACAATATTGAGCGAGCTCTTGTGGGGGACAACGTAAAATTGTATCTGCCTGCTGAAAATATTGCCTTTTAGCATTAGCTGCACGCGGATCCCATACGGTCACGATCCAACCTAGTTGCTTTGCTATCGAATAAACTGCAACAGCATCGGCACCGCCACCCACAATTAAAATATGGGGGGCTGGGTATACGGCTACTTGTAGCCAATGCTGATTATTTTTTTCAATGATTTGTGCTTTACGATTAACAGAAAGGCCATCAGAAACATTACGTTTTGAAAAAACGCCCTGCCCCAACGCACAAACAGGTTGAACGGGTTGTAAATAGTAACCTGACACTTTTTCTTTTAGCGCATTAAAAACTGAATCGAGATTTAAGTATTCATTAGCAACATTCACTGGCTGTAAAACAATATGAACAATACCACCGCAACCAATGCCTAATTGAAAAGTTAAATCATCCTCGTCAGTTGCGTCATAAGTAATGGTTTTTGATTTTAAAGAGGTCATCACTTGTTTGGCGTGGCGCTGAATATCTGCCTCTAGGCACCCCCCCGAAAGCATACCTAAACGCTGGCCTAGGCTAGAAATAAGCATCATAGCGCCTAGCTTGCGGTAGCTGGAGCCTTCAATTTTGTACAATGTTGCCAATACCCATTGCTGTTCGTCTCGCAAAGGGTGCCACGTAGCCAGCATGCTTTTTAGATCAGTTACCATATATGTGCCATTAGAGTCCTTTAATTATGTATTTTTCAAAATATACAAATATTACTGTGAATAACTGACTAACTTTAAAACGCCTCACTTACGTTGAACCCAATCGATAAGATCATATTTATATTATATAAAATAAAGCATTATCATCCACTGTAAAGGTTTACTATTTACGGTTCCATTAAATCGTTTAGAGTTTCAATCAGGCTGTCAAATTCATCATTAACACTTTCGCGCTGTTTGTTGCTCAATGTAGGAGCGAGTTCGATTAATAAATTGACATATAAATCGAGGTTGGTTGCATTTATGGCTAATTGTTCTTCGCTCATAAAGGCCTCACGTTCTTTTATTACGTGGCTCAGTTTATTTACAAACTCGTTTTCTGGTAAGCTTTTATTATGCATTATTACTTTAGCCGCATCTAAGCGAGTTTGTTTGTAATCGAGCCAAAGAGCCCCTGATTCTGTGTGTTCATTATTTGCGTCTGCAATGAGTTGCTTTTGCTGGTCAGTGAGCTTACCAAGCCAATCTGAATAGTAGTCTAGCTGGTTTTCTAGGCGTTTAGTTTTGCGCTCTTTACTAGATTGTTCGTTATATTGCTCACGATCTTCGTTAATTTGATCTTGTATATTTTGTATAAATTCGTCGCGTTGCTTTTTAGAAAGCGTATACCCTAGCTGTGCAAGGGGGTAATGCGCATGTTCAAGAAGGTTTTTCCAATGCGTTCTGGCAAATACCACCTGCTCTTTTAATTGGGCATGATTGAGTTGTTGATTAAACAGCAATTTTAAGTTTTCAATATCTTGCTTGTATGCTGGCAATTGTGTGTCGCGGTGCCATTGCTGTGTGGTATTAATAATTTCTTTTAGTTGTTTGTTCTGTTGTTTGTTTAAATCGACGTAGTCATCAACCCAAAATGACGACAACCATGTTAAATTATTATAAGTAAACGAAGCAGAACAACTCGTTAATAGCAACACACTTAACGCAATCGTTATATGTGACAACTTATTTTTTATTGTTTTAAACATTTTCACCTCTGCAAACATGAACGCTTAACGTAGCTAAGCTACTTACATAATGACCTTGCGTATTACGAACACGCTCTTTTAATCGCACGTAAGCTCAAAAGTATAAAATTAAAGTAACACGTTTTTAGCCGTGCTTTGACCTAGTTATTTCTTTTAAATTTTCTGTTATATCTGTATCTTACGCTTATTACATCAAACGGGTTAGGTAAAACAACCCCGATTTGAGCTATAATGGCACACAGTGTTTATCTAAACCTAAATGCACGCTAATTTGTTTGTAGCAATATAATAAACCTAAAATACAGCAATGTTATACGCCCTTCATTACGTGTGAGTGCAATAGTGTTGCAAAGAAAATGGTTTTATTTAACTCACAGTGAAACGATTACTTGTTGGAGACATCGCTATGTCACAGTTTAATTTAAAAACGTTATTACTTACGGGTGCTTTAATTGCTAGCCCTTTTGCCAACGCGACTCTTGAAGAAGGTATTATTGCGGCAAACGAAGGTCGCTTTGAATTCGCTTTAAAAGAATTTGAATACCTTGCCGACAAAGGGTTTGCACCTGGCATTTACGAACTTGCTAAGTTATACGAAGAAGGCCACGGCGTTACACGCGATTATTACAAAGCAGCCGACCTATACAAAAAAGGCGTAAAAAAGAACCACGCAGACTCAATGTTTGCATTAGCGGTATTATACGATGAAGGTAAAGGCGTTAAATTAGACAAACAAATGGCTTTATCTCTATTCGAAAAAGCAGCCAAAAAAAACATGCCTGCCGCACAGTTTAACTTAGGTGTTATGTATTCAAATGGTGACGGTGTTAGTCA
The DNA here is from genome assembly GCF_005886645.1 of Pseudoalteromonas sp. S408. Lineage (NCBI taxonomy): Bacteria > Pseudomonadati > Pseudomonadota > Gammaproteobacteria > Alteromonadales > Pseudoalteromonadaceae > Pseudoalteromonas > Pseudoalteromonas sp. S408. The sequence goes on from NZ_PNDY01000012.1 coordinate 21,756, forward strand.
CGATTACAAACTTGCTAAAACATGGTACGAAAAAGCCGCAGGTAATAACTATTCTTTAGCGCAATTTAATTTAGCGCTTATGTACTTTGAGGGGTTAGGAATGCCAAAAAACCTCGAAAAGTCATACATATGGAATACGATTGCCGAATACAATGGCAACATGCAAGCAAGCCATAGCCGAAAGCTGGATGAGCGTTCCATGCTACCAAAAGAAATTGAAGAAGCAAAAGAAAAAGCCGACGCAATTTACACTAAAATTCTTGCAGGCACCTATGCAGGCGAAGGGCGTCTGTTTTAAGTCAAGCCATACAAATAAAGCTGAACTTAGTGTCATTGCGCATAACGAGTTCAGCTTTCTTAATTTGTATTACTTAATATTAATTTGTATTACTTAATATATAGCCACTTTAATAGTTTAGTTAGCAGTTTACTTTGCTTGAGTAACAACCCTATACGGGGGTTAAAAGAACCAGAAACCAGTGTATTTTTAGCGTGGCTAAACGTTAAAAACCCTTCTTTACCATGATAGTGCCCCATACCTGAGTGACCTACGCCACCAAATGGCGCGTCGTCAGCGGTTACTTGCACCAGAGTATCGTTAACGGCAACGGTGCCACTGAGCGTTTGTTTAATAATGTACTCTTGCGCTTGTTTATCTTGACCTAAAATATAAAGAGCAAGTGGGTTAGGATGCTGTTTAATATAATCAAGAACTTCTTCTAACTTCCCATAACTCTTAATTGGCAATATAGGCCCAAATAATTCGTCTTGCATAAGTTGCATGTCATCAGTCACGTTTGTGACTAAATGCAGACCCATACGATGCTTATCTGCATCTTGTTGATTTTGCTCAAGTGGCTTAATGACATTTGCCCCAAGTGCTTGTGCTTGTACCAAATATTCGGATAAACGCGCATAATGCGAATCACTAATAATAGAGGTTAAATTTTTACCTTCAACACCTTGCTTAAAATGCTTTTTATAAAGCTCACATAGCTGTTTAATGAGCTGGCTTTCTAAGGTTTTAGGCACAAATACATAGTCTGGTGCAACACAAATTTGCCCGGCATTCGCCATTTTTCCAAATAAAAGTGCGTGCGCAGCCTTTTTAATATCAGCTTGCTCGGTAATAATAACTGGTGACTTGCCGCCAAGCTCTAAAGTAACGGGGGTTAAGTTTTTACTGGCGGCTTTCATTACTAATTTGCCAACCCCTGTAGAGCCGGTAAATAATAAGTGTGCAAAAGGGAGGGACGAAAATTCGCTTGCAACGTCACTACCACCTTGGACCACACATACGTGCTGGCTCATTTTATTATCAAAAAGCTTTTCTAAAACAGCATTGGTATGAGGAGTAAATTCACTCAGCTTCAACATAACCTTATTACCCGCAGCAATTGCGGTGATCACTGGCACAACTGCAAGTTGAATTGGATAATTCCACGGTGCGATAACGCCTACAACGCCTTTTGGCTGATAGGTAACACTTACTTTTGAAGGCCATAGGCTAAGCCCCACAGAACGTTTACTAGGCTTTGACCACTTAGGTAGCTTTTTAATAATGTGCGAAAGCCCTTGCACGGTAGGTAAAATATCCCCCAGTAAGGTATCAAACGCAGTACGGTAACCAAAGTCTTTAGATACCGCACTGATAAGTTCTTCTTCAAGCTCTACAATGCGCGAACGTAATTTTTTTAAAATGGCTAATCGAGAATGAACTGTAGGATAAGGGTTATCTAAAAACGCATTTTGCAAACTATTAAACTGCGTTGATAAAGAAGCTGTTTGTACTGTGTCTGTCGTCAAAATAGGTTACTCGATTTTTAAAGTTATTGTCGACTATAACCTTGTTCTGTTTTTCGAGCAATAACACTAATTTACCTATTACAACAACATACATACTGATTAAGAGTCGCTTTGCTTGAGGTACAAAGGGACTCCATTTTAAAAATTAAATACTGTTTTTGCGAGCGTTATGGTTACAAGTGTAATTAACACGATAGCGACTAGGTTAAGTGCAAAGCCTGCTTTGATCATATCGCGAATTTTAATTTTCCCCGAGCCAAACACAATGGCATTTGGTGGTGTTGCAACAGGCATCATAAACGCACAACTGCATGCTATAGCAGCAGGAATAACCCATACTAAGGGCGATCCAAAAACACTTTCAGCAACAGGGCCTAATAACGGCAAAAAGCCAGCTGCCGTGGCTGTGTTACTCGTTATTTCAGTTAAAAAAGTAATGAGCGCAACAACCAAAAGAATTCCCATAACGAACGGAATAGCACTCGCACCTTCTATCATCTGTGCAATGTATTGCGCTAAACCAGAAGATTTAATTTGTGATGCTAATGATAAGCCCCCACCAAAAAGTAATAACACACCCCAAGGAACTTTAGACGCACTCGCCCAATCTAAAATACGCTTGTCACTGCCCTTTTTAGCTGGCAAAACAAATAACACCAAGGCTGCTGCAATCGCAATAGCTGTATCTGAAATGCCAAGACCCGATAAGTCAGCTAATAGCGGTCTAAAAATCCAACAAAGCGCTGCGAGTGCAAATACTAAAAACACCCCTTTTTCTGCGCGTTGCAACGAACCGAGTGCTGCAAGCTCATCAACAAACATGGTTTTACTGTCTAGTATGTCTTCTGCATTTTTATCAACTTGATAGCTAAATTTAGTAAGCCATATCCAGCACACCAACAACATGACAATTGCTAAAGGTACACCTACCATCATCCACTGCCCAAAGCCAATTTCAATTTGGTAACTTTCAGATAAGTAAGCTGCCATAAGGGCATTAGGCGGTGTTCCTATTAACGTAGCAATACCACCAATGCTGGCACCATAGGCAATTGATAACAGTAATGCTTTTGCAAATTCATCTTCACTAGAATCAGAATTACTAACTAAATGAATAATTGATAACGCGATGGGCAACATCATCACCGTTGTTGCTGTGTTTGACATCCACATAGATAAAAATGCTGTTACTAGCATCATGGCTAATATTTGTAAGCTAGGCTTTTTACCCGCGTAGAGCATAGTGGTTAACGCAATTCGTTTATGTAGCCCCCAACGCTCCATAGCTATTGATATTAAAAAACCACCCAAAAATAAAAATATGAGTGGATGTGCATAAGGTGCTGCTGTAATTTTGATAGGAGCAATACCTACAAGTGGCGTTATGACGAGCGGCAACAATGAAGTCGCAGGAATAGGCACAACCTCAGTTACCCACCAAGAGGCCATCCAAAACGCTAAACCGGCTGTTTTAAAGGCTGTATTAGACAGGCCACTTGGCGGCTCTAATAAACAGGTTAACAGCATGACAATGGGGCCAAGCCATAACCAGAAGCTTCGCATAATTGAATATGTTTGATTAATATTGTTTAGATTGCTTAACATTAGTGCGCCAAAAGCTTTTTAACAGACGTTACAGTAAATAAGATGGTGAGGACTTGTCAAATGGATATACATCACCCAACACAATAAATATAAAGTAAAAGATTTAAAGCGTTTAGTGAGAGTGAAAAGATTTAAGGAACAAAAAATCAAAAAGGAGTATTTAAAGAAACGCCGTAAACAAAAGGCCTACGGCGAACATATCAAAATTAACTAGTCGCTAATGCTGATCTATTTTTTAGGTACTTATATAAACCAATTAATGAGGCTGCGATCCAAAATACTTCTATCACAAAGCTTGCCAAATTAAAGTTATAACAGAGGCTAATTAATAATAAAATCGCTCCTGTTAAGTTCATCATGTTGTATGTCAGGCTGGTTGGTGTTGTTTTACCTAACTGAAGTAAAAAAAACGACCCTACAACTAAAAAAGTACCTGTCATACCGATGATGTCAAATAAGAGTGCTATCACGAAACTATCCTTTATCCATTTTTTAAATAACCCAAAAAACTGGCCCAATCCATGGGGAGGGTATATTTTCATTCATTGAAACAGCAAAACCGGGAGATCATAACAACAAAGTAGATTCAAACAAGGGCATATGTCCGCTTATATTTTTAGCTTATTTAAATGTAACTTTTCCACCAATCATTTTATAGGCAGGTGCACCGCGAATTAAAGCGGGCCTTGCAAAAGCCCGCTCACAACTTGGGCAAATACAAGGAGTTTTTGTGAAGTCTTGAGATATACGTTCTTTAAAACATTTAACAAGTGCTCCTTTGCCTCCCTTTCGGTATTTAAAAAGCTGCGTTTTGCATGAAGAGCAAAAAATATCAACGGTTTTTGTTGGGCCTTTTTTGTTTGGTTGTGCCAAAACACCTCCGTAATTGAACGATTATATTTTAGGTATAATACGGCAAGTTTAATTTAGTCGTCCTTGAATTAAAACAGATGTAATTGCTAGGGCGTACCTAAGTTGTTTTGTTTATGGCTTATGGGCTGCGGCTAAAACACGGTCTAAGTGGTCACTCAGCACTTTAAGACTAAAAGGTTTAACAATAATGCCTGATACTTTAGCTGCTATTACATTTTTTATAGCTTTAGAGTTATCTTCGCATGTCACCATTAAGACAGGAATTGAGGTAAGCTGTTCGTCATTTCTTATTCTATTTAGTAAATCTTTGCCATCCATTTTTGGCATATATAAATCTGTGATAACTAAATCAAACGGCTGCTTTTTTAATAATGTAAGTGCTTGAATACCATCTGTTGCTTCAACTAAATCAAGGTATTTTAAATTTCTAAGCATGTTAATTAATACATGTCGCATCAGTGGCATATCATCAACAACAAGTATTTTCATATTATTTAGTTGCCTGAATAGGTAAAAAGATAAACAATTTTGTATTTATAAATTAATTATGGCCAACCACCTATAATTAATCCCATTAACGAAAATTGGCTTACATAGTAACCACTGTTTATCAAAAAAAGTTTCACTGGTCGCTGCTCATAAATATAACTTAAACCCAAAGAGCTGCTCACCCAAAATAACCCAATAGAAAATCCAGTAACCACGCTTAAACCTATATCTGAATCGTTTCCTAAAAATATCGATAATAAAAACGCAGATACAAACGAGAACAAAAACGTACCCACAAATGCTTTATTTTTGCTAGCGCCTTGAAAGTCTAACTCTGTTAGTCCACAACTTTCTAACCACGCTTGTCTAAATAACATATTTGAATACCAAACATTACTTAGCGTAAACGATGAAAGCGCGGCTACTAGTATTGAAATGAAATTAATATCCGAGAAATTCATACTGCACTGAAGTTTCCTGAATCCTAACGTCTATTTAATGTAGTTAATATTAACTAAAGCAGCAAATACTAAAATGTAACCGACACTTAAATAACTACAAACAATTAAAACAATGCAAACGTGGCTTGTGTTAATTGAACTATATCGTCTATGGCTAACTTTAACTCCAATCCACGCTTACCCGCACTTACATATACAATATCAAACTCTCTGGCACTATTATGTATGTAGGTTTGAAGGCGTTTTTTTTGACCAAGCGGGCTTACACCTCCAAGTATATAACCGGTACTTGCATTTACTTTTTGAGGCGCAGCCAAGGCCATTTTTTTTGTCTTTACTACTTTAGCAAGCAGCTTAAGATTAACTTGTTTAGATACGGGTGTTACAGCCACTATTAACTGGCCTTCATGTGTTTCTAATACCAGTGTTTTAAATACCTGCTCGCTATTTAAATTAAGTTTTTCAACCGCTTCTAAACCATAGTGACCATTCTTTGCATCGTGCTCATAGCTCAGTATTTCGAACTTTAGTTTTTGTTTTTCTAGTAGTGCGATTGCAGGCGTCATTTCGTTTCACTTTTCACTGAGGAGTTAGCAAATTTAAAGCAAAAAAAACGGTGCTGTAAAGCACCGTTTTTAAACAATAATCATGTTTATTTAGTTAGGTCATCAAAAAACTTTTTAACACCATCAAAAAAGCCTTGCTCTTTAGGACGGTTTTTTGAGCTATCTGTGCCCATGCTTTCTTCTAACTCTTTAAGTAGTTCACGTTGGCGCTCGTTTAGATTGACAGGTGTTTCAATAACCACCTTACAAATTAAATCGCCTTGCGCACCGCTACGAACAGACTTAACACCTTTGCCACGCATACGGAACATTTTGCCCGTTTGTGTCTCTGACGGTATTTTAAGTTTTGCACGACCATCAAGGGTCGGTACTTGAATCTCACCGCCTAAGCCAGATGTGGTAAAGCTAATAGGGACTTCACAATATAAATTATTACCTTCACGTACAAAAATCTCGTGTTCTCTCACTGACACTTGTACGTATAGATCACCTGCTGGTGCGCCATGCACACCAGCTTCACCTTCACCGGATAAACGAATACGGTCGCCCGTATCAACGCCTGCTGGTATTTTAACCGACAGTGTTTTAGTTTTTTCAACACGCCCTTGACCATGACATTTGTTACAAGGGTCTGAAATAATTTGACCTTGCCCCTGACACGTAGGACACGTTTGCTGAACGGCAAAGAAACCTTGACGCATTTGAACTTGGCCAGCACCATGACAGGTTGTACACGTTTTAGGTTTAGAACCTGCTTTTGCACCACTACCATCACAAGGATCACAGCTTACCCATGTAGGTATTTTAATTTCTACTTCTTTTCCACGAACCGCTTCTTCAAGCGTTAAGTCCATGTTGTAACGTAAATCAGATCCGCGTTGTTGACGAGATTGACGTCGACCACCGCCGCCACCAAAAATATCACCAAACACATCGCCAAATACATCACCAAAGTCACCATGGCCGCCGCCAAAGCCGCCATGACCACCGCCACCACCTTGTTCAAAGGCTGCGTGACCATATTGGTCGTACATCTGACGTTTTTGGTCGTCAGTTAGTATTTCGTACGCTTCTTTAACTTCTTTAAACTTGGTCTCAAGCTCTTTATCGCCTGCGGTACGATCTGGATGATATTTCATCGCTAAGCGTTTATACGCTTTTTTTATGTCTCGCTCACTCGCATCTTTGCTTACGCCGAGGACTTCGTAATAATCGCGTTTTGACATATCTATCACACTACTCTTTCTATTTTGCAGCGTAAGCTGCGGGATAAACCGATAAATCTCATCGATTTATCATTGAATTATGAACCTTAAATACATGCAAAAGGCGCGACAAGCTATTGCTCGCGCGCCTCGTTTGTTCATCCTAACCTAAACACCTAACCGAGTTAAGTGTTTTTGGTTAGCTAGAAGCGTCAGCAACAATTACTTGTCGTCTTTTACTTCTTCAAACTCTGCATCAACAACGTCATCATCTTGCTTAGCTGATTGTTGTTGCACACCTGCATCTGCTTGACCTTGCTGCGCTTTAGCTTGAGCAATTTCCATTAGCTTTTGAGACTTTTCAGCAAGAGCTTGCGTTTTAGCTTCAATTTCTTCTTTATTGTCGCTCTTAATTGCAGCTTCTAAGTCTACAACTGCAGCTTCAATGGCTTCTTTGTCTTCGTTTGGTAGTGCATCACCCGCTTCTTCAACTTGCTTACGTGTACCGTGAACCATTGCATCAGCTTGGTTACGAACAGCTACAAGCTCTTCAAACTTTTTGTCTTCTTCAGCGTGGGCTTCTGCATCGCGAACCATTTTTTCAACTTCTTCATCGCTTAAACCAGAAGAGGCTTGAATCGTGATTTTTTGCTCTTTACCTGTATCTTTATCTTTAGCAGATACATGTAAGATACCATCCGCATCAACATCAAATGTTACTTCAATCTGTGGTGTACCACGTTGTGCTGGGCGAATACCTTCTAGGTTAAATTGACCTAGAGATTTGTTGTCGCTTGAACGTTTACGCTCACCTTGTAACACATGAATGGTTACCGCAGATTGGTTATCTTCTGCTGTTGAGAAAGTTTGCGATTTCTTAGTAGGAATCGTCGTGTTCTTCTCAATAAGAGCTGTCATTACAGAACCCATTGTTTCAATACCTAGAGACAATGGAGAAACGTCTAGTAGAAGTACGTCTTTAACATCACCTGCTAGTACACCACCTTGAATTGCCGCGCCTACAGCGACAGCTTCATCAGGGTTAACGTCTTTACGTGGCTCTTTACCAAAGAAGTCAGCAACTGTCTTTTGTACTAAAGGCATACGTGTTTGGCCACCAACAAGGATAATGTCGTTGATGTCGCCTACTGATAAATCAGAATCAGCAAGTGCACGTTTAAGCGGCTCTAAAGATTTAGTTACTAAATCTTCAACAAGTGACTCAAGCTTAGCGCGAGTTAGTTTCACGTTCATGTGCTTAGGACCTGTTGCATCAGCAGTTACGTACGGAAGGTTAACTTCTGTAGATTGTGCAGATGACAGTTCAATTTTAGCTTTTTCAGCAGCTTCTTTAACACGTTGCATTGCAAGTGGATCTGTTTTTAGATCTAAGCCTTGGTCTTTCTTAAATTCTGCTACTAAGTAGTTGATTACGCGGTTATCAAAATCTTCACCACCTAAGTGAGTATCACCATTTGTAGCTAGTACTTCAAATGTGTGCTCGCCTTCAACTTCATCAATTTCAATGATTGATAAATCGAAAGTACCACCACCTAAATCGTATACAGCTACAATGTTTTCGCCTTTGTTTTTGTCCATGCCGTAAGCAAGGGCAGCAGCTGTTGGCTCATTGATGATACGTTTAACTTCAAGACCCGCAATACGGCCAGCGTCTTTAGTCGCTTGACGTTGTGAATCATTAAAGTATGCAGGTACTGTGATTACAGCTTCAGTTACGGCTTCACCTAGGAAGTCTTCAGCTGTTTTTTTCATTTTTTTAAGTACTTCAGCAGAGATTTGCGGTGCAGCGCGCTTTTCGCCGCCTGCTTCTACCCACGCATCGCCGTTATCGGCTTTAATGATTTTAAACGGCATAATACCAATATCGCGTTGTACTTCTTCGTCTTCAAAACGACGACCAATTAAACGCTTAATTGCAAATAATGTGTTTGTAGGGTTAGTAACCGCTTGACGCTTAGCAGATTGACCTACTAATGTTTCACCGTCTTGCGTGTAAGCAATAATAGACGGGGTTGTGCGATCGCCTTCCGCGTTTTCAATAACACGTGCTTTGTCACCATCAAGTACTGCAACACAAGAGTTTGTAGTACCTAAATCGATTCCGATAATTTTACCCATGAAACTTCTCCAACTTCAAAATTCGTTAATACGTTCGATGACTAGTAAATAGGGATGCCATAAAACTAATTCAACTGTAAAAATGAAAAAAAATTCATTTTTTATGATTTATTTACAAAATAACCCTAATAATTGTAAGGAATGATGATTTTTAGAGCGTTTGACACGCCTTTAATTACTGGCCTGACCAGTTTGATTGTGTTATAAATTTATTAAATTGCACTTTTAAAGGATATTTCCCATGCACTTTGACCAACTACTTGAGCAAGCCGCTAAAATAGGTCAATCAGATAAAATCGAACAATTAACGCTTACCATGCAATTTCCTGAAAATTGGTGTCAAGGAAGAACCGCTTTTGGTGGTTTATCAGCTGCATTGTTATATCAAGCTATTAGAGGCCAAGTGAGTAATGACCGCCGCCTTCTTTCATTGAGTACCAATTTTGTGGGGCCTTTATTGGCCGATACCCCTTTTTCACTGTACGTTGAAATATTACGTGAGGGTAAAAACAGCACACAAGTACTCGCTAAAGCTATTCAAAATGAGCAAGTAGCCGTCATTGTTCAGGCTTGTTTTGCTAAAAATAGAGAGTCAGCTATTGATGTTCCTGTTTCAAAGTCGTTAGGTTTAAGCCCCGTTAACGAGCGCCATACGTTACCCTTTATAAAAGGCCAAATGCCTGAATTTTTTCAACACGTGGATTTATGCCCACAACAAGGCGCAATGCCTTTTACAGGGGCAGACACATCACATTTAGGTGGATGGATGCGACTTAAACACACACCCGAAACCATTACAGAGGCACATATCATTGCATTAACCGATGCATGGCCGCCCACGTTATTACAAATGTTTAAGCAACCCGGGCCTGCAAGTAGTATGTCGTGGTATTTAGAGTTTGTTCAATCCCCCAATTTAACGCCTGGCGAGTGGCTTGGTTTTGAAGCGATCACGCATCACTCTAAAGATGGGTATGGTTTAGAAGATGGGTGTATTTGGTCACAATCAGGTGAGCTTATTGCCCTTACCCGCCAAACAGTTGCCGTTTTTGATTAAGGTCTATTGATCTTTGCGGATTGAAATGTGTTCAAACTAGGGGCTATTTAATCGCGGCGCCAGGTTTGTAACCCTGTGGGCTCGGTAATTGCTCTTGTCTTATTCATCTGGCTTACATCTATGTAGGCAGCAAAGCGGAAATAGCCCCTAGAAAGCCCATCTTAGGCAGCGCCTGTTTGGTATTAATACTGGGTTAGCGCCAATTTATGGTGAATAACCACACTACATAGGCTCTGCCTTGCCTGAATACCAAACAGACTGGTGCAGCAAACTTAATCTTGAAAGGTCAACAAACCCATATATAAAAAGTAGTCCAATCAGATACTTTATTGCTTGGCCTGTATCCAAAAATTAATTGTTCGCGTTGTATTACAGCCCCAAATATTGCAAAATCAAGTAAATGCCTTATTGGTTGGTACTAATTTGCAAACTGTTTGCCCCTGCTGCGACCTGATCATCGATATACCAAGAGTTATTGCTAAGCAAATGGCGATATGCCCGCATTGTCATCATAAATTGTGCAAAGCAAACGTAAACCACGATCATCGCATAGTGGCCTTAAGTTTTAGTGCCCTACTCATGCTATTAAGCAGTATGTTTTACCCTTTTTTATCCTTTAGTAGTAATGGCATAACCCAAACAATTACCCTACCCGATGCAGCCCGAATATTGTTCAATTACGATAGTGAATTATTGGGGCTTTTTATTGATTTAAGCATTATTGCGTTGCCAATGAGTTTATTAATTATTTTGATCCCGCTTCACTTAGGTATTTTAAAAACATTGCCACAGGGTATTGCTCGTCGGTTACTTAAGTTTACGTTGTCACTTGAGCCATGGATTATGTCTGAGATATTTTTAATTGGTGTGTTAGTCAGCATGGTTAAAATTATGTCTTTAGCTGATATAAGCTTTGGCGCAAGTTTTTGGGCCTACGCTGCCTTTGTTTTTTTATATATTGCCGCTTTAGTGCACTTAAATCGCCCAAGGCTATGGGCACAAATTAAACCTGAAAAGAAGTTAGAGGGTGTTGAACATGCTAAGCGTGCAATCGACGAAAATATTAAAGCCTGCCATGTGTGTCATCAGCTTTGTACCAGTAACATATGCCAGCGATGCCACACTAAAACACATGTACGTAACCCTTATAGCGTTCAAAAAGCAACCGCTTGGCTCATTACTTCTATTGTTTGCTTTATACCAGCAAACGTATTGCCCATTATGAATACCACGAGCTTGGGTGATGAAACCCCATCGACACTTATCGGCGGGGTTATATTACTCTGGAAAAGTGGTTCTTACCCTATTGCGGGTATTATTTTTTTTGCGAGTGTTGTTGTTCCTTTAGCCAAAGCATGTGTACTAAGCTTTTTGTGTATTATGGTAACAAAACCCGCAAACAGGCATACTAAAAGCTATACTAGAATTTACCAACTCACTGAGTTTATTGGTAAATGGTCAATGATAGACGTTTTTGTTGTCGCCATTTTAGTAGCGCTAGTGCAGCTGGGTAATTTAATGTCAGTGACACCAGGTTTAGGCATTGCATTTTTCACCGTTATGGTAATATGCCAAATGATGGCTGCTCACTCATTTGATCCACGCCTGTTATGGGATTCACCTAAAAATAAATCATCAGAGACCAAAACATGACCGAAACCGCCCAAGTAACAGATGAACCAAAAATCTCTGCTATCTGGATTATTCCAGCCATAGCGCTTTTTGTCGGTGTGTGGATGCTTTATCAATATCAAGCAAATAAAGGCCCCACTATATATATAGAAATGCCGCAAGCCGAGGGTATTATTGCGGGTAAAACAGAGATAAAAGTGCGCAGTGTAAAAATAGGGCAAATTGACAGCGTACGTTTATCCGACTCTCAAGACAGTGTTATTGCACGGGCTCAAATAGATAAAAACTATGATGACCTACTCACCGACGACGCTAAAATATGGGTGGTAAAGCCACGTATTGATGAAACCGGTATAAGTGGAATGAGCACCTTATTATCTGGAGTGTACTTAGAGTTTGCACCTGGTGAAAGTGAAAACCTAAAAGAACATTTCATCCTCCAAGAAGAGCCTGCGCTCATTGGCAAAGACGTGCAAGGCGGTCGCTTCCAACTACTTAGCTATAACGCAGAGGTACTTGATGTTAGTACCGGGATATTTTTTAAAAATTATAAAATTGGCCAAATAGAGACTGCTACATTTGATTGGGAAAACCAAGCAATGAAATACGGTATCTTTATAAAAGCGCCGTACCAAAACTTAATTACCAACAACTCGATTTTTTGGGTCAACGCCGGTATAGAAATTGATTTATCTGCCGATGGCATAAATATTAATACGGGTTCTTTGAGTAAGCTTTTAAAAGGAGGGATTTCAGTTGGCTTACCCGATAACCAAACACCGGGTGAAATAGCTAACGATGGCCACAACTTTTCACTCAGTCAAAGCTATAAAGAAGCACTCGAAGAACGCTTTTACGACTTTGACTATTACATAATAGATTTTGAACAATCTATTAGAGGACTCAGACCCGGCGCCCCGGTTGAATACCGAGGGATCCGTATTGGTACAGTGGTTGAAGCCCCTGCAAACATAATTGTTAATGGCAAACCAGCCCACTTTAAAAGTGCAAATACATCAGTGCCTGTGCTGATAAAAATAGAATATGGACGTATTTATCACCATAGCGCAACCGCTAAAGACTTTTGGAAAGATAGCTTAAAGGGCTGGATAGACATTGGTATGCGCGCCTCTTTAAAGCCCGGTAATTTACTAACCGGTGCAGTTTATGTTGATTTTGACATGTACCCCGACGCACCAGAAGCTGGCTTTGAAAAACTGGGCCAGTACACCGTTTTTCCTAGTGTATCAAGTGGGATTACCGTTCTTGCCGACCAAGTTTCGGATGTATTAAACAAAGTAAATAATTTAAAAGTTGAAGAAAGCTTAGCGCAAATACAAGTTGCCTTTGCCGACTACCAGTCTCTTGCTAATGAAATACGCACGCTATTAAATGAAAAAGATACTCAAAACTTACCTGGTGATATAAATCGCAACTTTGCAAAAATGACTAAAAGCATGGAGCAGTTTGAAGTGACTATGCGTCAATTTGACAAAACCATGGCAAGTTATCAAGCTGGGTCTGAATTTCACCACCAATTGCAACAAACACTGCGTGAATTTAAGCGCTTAAGTGAAGAAATACAACCTTTGACACGTGGTTTAAATGAGCAACCAAACATGCTGATTTTTGACAAAGCGCTGCCCGCAGATCCAATACCAAGGAAGCAATAATGAAAACGCTATTACTAATAACAAGTGTGCTTTTAGTATTGTCGGGCTGTAGTTCAGCAATACAAACCACAACGCAGTACTACCAATTTGAACAGCCTATTGAATCATCGTCTCGCAATGTTAGTGAAACCAGCGCACAGCTGAGAGTACAAACTGTGGTATTAAGAGGCGCGTTAAATAATTTAGGCATAGCGATGAAAATTGATAATAATCAAATTCATGCTGCAAACTATCATTTATGGGGCGAGTCTCCTGACGTTATGCTTACTGCCACTGCCCAGCAAACTTTATTCAAAAATATGCCAAATTGGATGGTGATTAAGGGGCTGCCCGTAATAACTGAATTAGATCAGCAAACGTTTTACGAGCTGGAATACGAAATTCACCATTTTAATGGTGATATGCAAGGTAATGCAGATATATCTGGCCTTTGGCGCTTATATTATACTCACCCAGAAACCGGCCGCCGCTTGATTAGTGTGCATAATTTCTCTAGCGTGCTCCCCATAAAAGATGACGGCTACGATAGTTTAGTTGCCACGCTTGAACAAACCTGGCTAAACATAAACTTAGATGTGGCTAAAGCGATAGAGCAAGCACAGCTTTAATAACCATATATATCAATGGCGGTTTTATCATCACTAATAACCGCCTTGCCCACTTTTTTAAAACCTAATTTTAGCAATACACTTTTCGAAGCTTTATTATTTTCCGAAGCAATAGCACTTACTCGATCAATACCCAGTGTGTGCCTATTTTGTAAAAGCGTTTTCGCCGCTTCAAAAATATAACCATTTTTTTCATGATGCGCTAACAAGGCAAAACCTACATCTGGCAATTGCAACACTGTCCGTTTGTAAAAACCCACTATTCCTACCACTTCACCACTGTGTAACGTAATAATATAAGGGCCAAACCCTTGGTGTTTATGCGTGGCTATAAATGATTGTTCAATATAATTTTTGGCATCACTAAGTGTATAAATTGCTTTATCGCCAATATACTTTTTAAAATTAACTTGATTCACTAAAGTGAGTAATATTGCTGCATCGTGCTGGTTTGCATAGCGAAGAAATAAGCGTTTGGTTTTAAATACGGTCACCACGTTTTATCCTTTAAAAAGTTACTTTGCAGGTAAATTTTTATTGACTGAAATACAAAACCAGATTATTTTCGCACCGATGTTTTTACAGGCACAACAATAGCGGTATGCATTCCTTGCTCCGTCTGGCGCCAAAGCCAACGCGTGTTATTTAAACCTTTAATTTAACATAACCGTTTAAATACTCCTCTCGCGTACAAAAGCAGTGACTTGGAAAATGATTTAACAACAAACTATCATCTTCTTTGTTTTTGTATAAGCAATTTAAATTTTTAAATATGCTTTTAATTTTGTGAACACTTAAATGCTCGAACCTTCTGCGTTAAGTTTACTGCCACCGGCGGTGGTGGTTGTGTTGGCTGTTGTTTTACGCCGCCCTATTTTATCTTTACTTATTGGTGCTTTAGTTGGGTTAGTAATAGCCGACCCGGCTCAGGTACTTGCTAACTTTGCCAGCACATCGCTCAAAGTCATGACCGACGAAACCATAGGTTGGTTAATACTCGTATGCGGTGGCTTTGGTGCTTTAATAGCCTTATTAGTGCGTACTGGCGGTGCGTCAGCGTTTGGAAAATTGGCACTAAAATACACTAAAGGTAAACGCTCATCTTTATTTATGACATTTTGCTTAGGTGTAGTTATTTTTATTGATGATTACTTAAATGCGCTTACCGTTGGCGAAACCATGAAACGCATTACCGATAAGTTTAAAGTGAGCCGAGAAATGCTTGCCTATGTAGTCGACTCAACTGCAGCACCGATTTGTGTACTTGTCCCTTTATCTACTTGGGCAGTATTTTTTGGCGGACTATTAGTAGATAACGGCATTGCCGAAGAAGGCAAAGGGATTGCTGTATATATTCAAGCAATTCCTTATATGTTTTATGCTTGGTTTGCAGTATTGGTGGTTTTGTTAGTGGTATTAGGTGTTATACCTGCTATTGGGCCCATGACAAAAGCCGAAAAAATAGCACAAATAGAGCAAGCCAGTGTTGATCCTGCGCAATTTAGTGATGTTCAAACAGCCGACGAATACGCAGTAAAAGCAGTAGAAGAAAACTTTGAAGATGCCGATCCTCAAGGGAAATTACATAACTTTTTACTGCCGATAATTTTACTTGTAGCCTTTACCGTTTACTTTGAAATAGATGTATATAAAGGCTTACTGGCAACCATGGCGGTCACTTTGCCTTTTTATGCACTACAAAAATTAATGAGCGTTAGCGAAATGATTGAACGTATGCTTGATGGCTTTAAGAGTATGATACCGGCTATTGGCACTGTAATTGCCGCCTTTATTTTTAAAGATGTGTGCGATTTAATAGGCTTACCGCAATTTGTTATAGGCAGTTTAAGCCCTTACATGACGGCGCAATACTTACCAGCAGTGGTATTTATCGCGATGGCAGTGTTAGCGTTTGCTACAGGCTCTAGCTGGGGTATTTTTGCAGTGTCTATCCCTATCGTTATGCCACTGGCAACGGCGGTTGATGCAAATATTCCATTAGTAATTGGCGCGTTATTATCGGCCTCATCATTTGGTAGCCAAGCGTGTTTTTATTCAGACTCTACTGTACTTGCAGCCCAAGGCTCTGGCTGTAACTTAATGAGCCATGCAGTAACGCAATTGCCGTACACATTAATAGCGGCTTCATTGGCGGTTATTGGCTTTATTTTTATGGCATAAATACTTATAGGTAGAATGAAATAAATAAAACCCCCAATGTAGCAATACATTGGGGGTTTATTTTTTGATCTATTTATCAATCTTATTTTTGTAACTTAATACCATTGTAATAAGCATCAAGCGTAGTGATTTTGGTTTGATTAGGTAAATCAGCAAAGTCACTTTCAATAAACTTAGTACCGCGCAGCTGCACGTTTAAGCGCGCTGCTTGTGGGTTTAGCATGGTTTGCTTGTAGTACTGTTTTATATCTGCAAGCGTTACTTTTTCTACTTCATCAATTAGCTTTTGTTTGGAGTCAAAATTAAAGTTTTCTCGGTACCAATCGCTGATCAAAGGACCCATTTCATCGTTTAAGTTTTTAGGTTGCTCTTTAAGTGACACCAAAGTCGCATTTTTAAGCTGTAAAAATGTATCAGTGCTCATGTTATCAAGCTCTACCGCGTACTCTTTTTTGAACTGGTCGAAGCGAGCTTGAATTTCCTTAGGGCCTTTTACAGGCGTTTGAATAAACAAACCAACCGCTGAATAATCTTCAATTGGACTTGCAATAGCACCTACTGCATAAGCTAGTTGCTCTTCCGTACGCATTTTGTCAAATGCGATCGTTCTAAAGTGATCACGTAATACAGCAGCTTGAGCTTTTTGTTTATAACCCGGTATTGGGTGAACGGTCATATCAACCACAGCAACATCGGCTACATCTATATCCTTTTGTAATACTAACGTTTCACCCGGTTGTGGCAACCACGCTTTACTACGAGCAAACTCGCTCACCGTATGATTTTTAGGTAAAACAGCTGTGAGTTCACCTGCTATTGACTCTATATCTTGCTGGTTATAATTACCGTAGCTAAATACGCGTAAATCATTGTTAGAGAATGTGGCTTGTTGTAACGTTGTTAAGTCAGCAACACGCAATGATTTTGCAGTTTTAATTAATTCATCGGTATCAAAACTACCCGTGCGTGTTAACTTAGAGTAAGCACCAAAGGCTTGAGCATAAGGAAATTGCTTTTGTTGATTCAACAAGTCACGAGTGTAGCGGTCAATAGCTTGCTCGAATGCTTGCGAAGTAGCCTCAACGTTTAATCCACTCAATGCTTGTTTAAGCAATACATCTTGCTTATCAGTGAATCCATTAAGTGATAATACAAGCCCATTACTTGGTGCAAGCCTTACGCCCATACCCGCGACCGCAGCTTCAGTACTTAATTGGCTTTGCTGAATGTTATATAAATCTGCCCACACAGAATAGAGTACTTCAGCACTGATATCGCTCAGACCTTGTTGCGTATTTATGTATACCTCAACTAACCCTTTCGGTTGTTCGGCAAATTTCTGGCTAGCTTGACGCCATACTTTTATGCCTTGTTTATCGTAAACAAGCTCTGGGTGTTTTTGTTCTTTAAATTCAGCCGTTTTAATTGCAAAACTTTCAGGTAATAAGTTGTTCACACTAGGGAGCGCTAATTTAAACTCACTTGGCTTCTTCCAGCTTGCTATTTCATCAGCGCTAATGTCGTTTATGCGATATTTACCGTCGTAAAAATATAACTGAGAGTCTGTTTCCTCTTGCTGTGAAATGTACCAAATACGCAGCGAATCTGCATTAAGCTGGTTTAGCACATTGTTAACAGCGTCGGCATCAAATTTTGCATAGTGGTAAGGTGCGTTAATCGTGTGATTAAGTGGGTAAACCTGCATGCTACCCGTAAGAGCACTTACATAGTTAAACTCGTCACCCTTTTCTAAAAATTTAAATTGGTTATTGAGCGACGTACGTATTTCGTTAAAGTACTTGCTATCGACCCCTTCCTTTTTAATTAAATCAATATATTGCATAACAACTGCAACAATTGCTTCGCGGTTTTGCATACCTGAATCAGTAAGCTCTATATCAACCGTCAACGCACCATAGTTTGCATACTGTGTTGGTGAAGCTGATGCCGATAGCTGTGAAACCCAGCCCTTATCTCTGAGTATTTGCGCAGGGCTACCCGGCATTTCATTACTAAGTAAGTATGAAACAAAGCGGTTTGGTTTTACGGCAAACTCATCGCTGTTGTTGGTAATAGTAAAATCAAGCTTTAACTGTTTTACATCTTCATTTGGCGAGTAAAATACGCGTTTACCACCGGCTTTATCAAAATCAAGTTCGGCCGTAACAGTTGGTTTTTCAATATTTTTATTTTTTATATCAGCAAAGTACTTTTGCGCTTTTATTTCCATATCTGCAATTGGCAAATTAGAAATAAGCGCCACCTTCATAATATTCGACGAGTAATATTTATTGTAAAAGTCGACAGTTTCTTGATGAAGCGAGCTGCCTTCTTTGTCGCCTAGTGTTTCTAGGTTACCAATTAAAAAACGATTAGCTGGATGCTCACTCATCATCTTACGTGCTAATTTAAATTGGCCAAAAAAGTCCATTTCACGTCGCATTGACCACTCAGCATTTACTGCGTTTTTTTCTTTTTCTGTATATTCTGGGTATAACTTAGGGGCTTTAAAAAAGTCAGAAAAACGGTCAAGCCCTTCATCAAAGGCATCGTTATTTATTTTGAACATATAGTTTGTAATTTCAAGCCATGTATAGGCGTTATGCGCCCCACCATTTTTGGTCATGAAATCTGAATACCCTTTTGTATCAGGGTATCTCTCTGTACCTAAAAAAAGCATATGCTCTAAATAATGCGCCATACCTTGTTGAGACATAGGGTCATGCAGTAAACCCACACCAACACTTAACGATGCTGCTGACTTCTCGGCACTTGGATCAGAAACCAAAATAACCTCAATTTCGTTAGCAAGCTTTAGTGTTTTATATTCTCTATTATCATTTGGGCTTACCACTAAGGTGTCTGACAATAATGATGCTTTTGGCGAGGTTGCTACCGGTGAAGATGTATTCGAACAACCGCTGAGAACAGCGATTGCAATGGCACTTAGACAAATAATTTTTTTCATTTTATTTCCATTAAAGGCATGATGCAAAATAGGTTATGCTAATTCAAAAGCAAGCTTAATAGTATAAACTAACACTTTGTGCTGATCAGTTTCTAGCAATTAGCGTTATTTTGTGTAACACATTGTGAAAAATGCCTGCATACTTACTAATCAAAACAATAACAAGGAACTACAATGGAAAAAATAATAATACTTGCCATGTTTGTGCAAGTCACCCTTTCTTTAGCTGTAATGATTATTATGGGGAGAAGACGCTTTGCAGCAGCTAAAAATAAGCAGCTCAATTTAAAAGATTTTGCAACGATGCGATTAGATAACGCAGGTGACCATGTAAGGGTGGCCGATAGAAACTTTACCAACCAATTTGAAATACCGGTTTTATTTTATGTAGGTTGCTTATTAGCTTTGCAATTAAACAGTGCAAGCGTAGTGGTTGCAATTTTGGCCTGCGCATTTGTAGCGACACGCATTCTACATAGTATTATTCATTTAGGAACAAATAACGTAAGAGCTCGATTTAATGTGTTTTTAATTGGCTGCGTGTCTGTATTTGCGATGTGGCTTGCGATGATTTGGCGACTATTTATTTAATGTAAAGCGCAGCTATAAAATAGCTGCGCAGTTTAAATTGCTGTGAATGAGATTACTTCTTTCTTTTAAGGCGTGGTACAGCTAACAAAAAAGCACCCAGCAGCCATATTAAAGCCCCACCCGAGCTACCGCCTGAGCCATCAGAGTTATCGGCGTCAATCAGCGTATTTTCAACAACAGTTAATCCGGCTGCCGAATTAGGATCGTCATCTAATACTGTAACGCTTTGGATTGTTACTAAATTAGCACTGCTAATAGACACATCACTGCTGGCACATTGCTCTGCTGTTATATCGACTACTGGTGTTTCACCGCAATGAACTAACGCTGCAATTTTATCAAGCGTTGACTGACTCGCCGCAGTGATTTGTCCAAATACGGTAAAACCACCATTTTGTGTATCAAGTGCCGCACTACCCGCACTGTTATTAGCCATATTAAAAAACCATTGGCTAGTGGCACTGTTAGGGTTGCCCCCTAACTTAGCCATGGCAATGGTACCTTTAACATTAGAAAATACAGGTTCATTAATAACTGCAGGTTTGGTCGTGATAGGGTCTAATGTGTCTGAAAACGTAAATCCACCGCCTTGAATAACAAAATTGTCTATTGAACGATGAATAACGGTTTCATTGTATGAATCGTCTTGTACATAGCTTAAAAAGTTTTCTACAGTTTTTGGTGTTTGCTGATCAAATAAATTAATCTGGATTGTACCTTGGCTGGTTTGCATCTCGACTATGGTTGCATGGCTAACAAAGCTTAGTAAAGCGAGCAATGAACCCAGTAAACGTTTTTTCATGTTAGATCCTATTATTATATTTTTTTAATAAGTTTTGTTTAGGTTAAGGTTACTGACTCAAAAAATCGATAGCTTTAAGGCAGTTGATACAAATTAGACCGTTCTGGTAACATTTCAATTACACACTATTGATTTATATCTTCTATGAAAATGTAAACCGAGTAAATGTTTAACTTTGCTCATTGTTAATTATTAAATAACAGAGATAACGGATACACACATGAAACACACACCACACACAATTTGCGACTTTGGCCTACATAAAGGTGAAGCATACACAAAGCTCCCAGCAAGCTTTTTAACATGGATGGTTGCTACAAAACATGAAAAATCACACTACGCTCGCACTGAACTAAAGCGAAGGGAGCTTGCAGCAACAACTCGTGATTAACCAAAAAATATAAGTAACTAGGTTTTTTATAAGCAAAACTAGTTTAAACTAGCCGCCTAAAACATTAAGTACAACTTAATTCATAGGTATTTTATGCGCATAATTTTTATTATTTCTATCATTTTGAGTGTGATGGGATGTACATCAGCAACAACTGACGAAAAAACATCTTCTCCTCAATACTTAACCGTGCTTCACACTAACGATAACCATGGGCGGTTTTGGCATAACGAAAAAGGCGAATACGGCATGGCCGCTCGTAAAACGCTTCTGGATCAATTGCGCAGTGAAGCTAAAAAGAAAGGCCATGGCGTTTTACTACTTTCTGGTGGTGATATAAATACAGGCATACCCGAGTCCGATCTTCAGTATGCCGAACCTGACTTTAAAGGCATGTCTTTACTTGGCTACGATGCAATGGCACTGGGTAACCATGAGTTTGATAACCCGCTAAGCGTATTAGAAAAACAGCAAACTTGGGCTAACTTCCCTCTTTTATCAGCAAATATAATTGAAAAATCATCTGGTAAAAATGCCTTTACCCCTTACAAAATATTTGAAAAAAATGGGTTATCTATTGCTGTTATTGGCCTAACGACAACCGACACAGCTAAAATAGGTAACCCTCAATATATTGGTCATTTAGAATTTAAAGACCCTGTTTCAGTAACTGCCAAATTAGCTGAAGAAATAAAAGTAAAGTACAACCCAGATATTACTATTGCTGTAACGCACATGGGCCATTTTATTGATGCTAACCATGGTATCAATGCACCAGGGGATGTAACACTTGCCCGCTCATTACCTACTAACACGCTTGACATGATCATCGGTGGTCACTCTCAAGAACCCGTCTGTATGGCATCAAACAATGTAAACGATGATAATTTTAAACCTGGTCTAGCGTGTAAACCCGATCAGCAAAATGGCACGTGGATCATGCAAGCTCATGAATGGGGTAAGTACGTTGGTAAAGCTGAGTTCAAATTAGAAAATGGTGAATTGAGCCTACTGGATTATAAGTTAATGCCAGTTAATTTATATGTTGAAAAAACACAAACTGACGGCACATCAAAAGAAGTCCTTGCGAACGAATATATAAAACCAGACCCTGCATTAAAAGCGTTTTTAGCTAAGTACCAAGCGATTGGCGCAAAGCAAATTGAAGGCTCTATTGGCTCGGTAGATGCTAGATTAGAAGGCGATAGAAACAAAGTACGCTATCAACAAACTAACCTTGCTCGCGTTATTATCCAAGCACAGATGAACGTTGTGGGTGCAGATTTTGGGTTAATAAGTGGTGGCGGTATTCGCAGTTCAATCAATGCGGGTGAAATAAGTTATAAAGACATATTAAAAGTTCACCCTTTTAAAAATCGTATAACCTATATGGACTGGCAAGGCGCTGAGCTATGGGATTACTTAAACACAGTTACAAGCTTTCCTGCTGATGCTGGCGCTTACTTGCAATATCACAAGCTTTCGTTTGAACGCAAAGATGACAAGCTTACAAACGTATTTATTAATGGTAAACCGTTTGATAAAAACAAAACATACCGTATGAGTTTAAATAGTTACAACGCTTCTGGTGGTGATGGTTATCCTACTATAAATACGTTAAAAGGCTTTGTAAGTACTGACGAAACAGACGCCCAAGCACTTAAAACGTTTATATCACAACACAGCCCAATAAAAGCGGCTGAGTTTGCCCCTAAATAAACGCCCATAATAATAGGGAAGCAAAATTACTTCCCTATTATTTCAATATTTCCCTTCGCTATATTTATAAGCCCGTAACTGTGCAAACGAGAGCGTGAACCTTCTCCATACGCTTTAGGTGGGTAGTAAATTTCTTTTTCCTCAGGGTATTCATTTAATACTTCGTCAAGCCCCGCTCTTATTTCACTCAACGTTTTCTCAAGGCTATTATTAAAGTTCGGGCGTTTCCTGATCGTATGTCCAAGCTCTGTTAAACGGTAGAAATACTTGTTAGCAAGTTCAATCAGCTCATCAGGGACATTTTTGTTGTGATTCAACGTAACCTCACTATTCGCTGAACAGTATTCAACAAGGGCGAGATAAAAACACAATGGTTTATTAGCTAATTGAACACTTTGCTCTTTATCATAACTATGTGAAAGTGTTTTATTGCGTAAGTCAATGATGAGCGCTAAAGGCATCGGCGTTGATGCAACGGGGTTAATGCTCTTATTTAAGTTTACACTGCTTTTTTTACTCTCTACAACTTTTAACCACACCGTTACAAAAAGACTGATAAGTAAAAAAAATAAAAAGAACATCTTATTTTTAGGCGTGAAGTAATGCTCGTTTATACTAAAAACAATTATCACAGGACCTTCGCTTGTCGCTAAACGGCTTGTAAATTGAGTTTTTTTTAACTCGTTTTCACTGATTAAGCCTGAAGTAATGTTGTCGACTTTCAAATTACTTGTTTTTAAATAACTATTCAGCGAGTCTATATAAGCTACAACCGCCTCTTTATTTCCTGCATGCTTATAAAGCTCATTGGGCAAATCGAGTAATGTTAAATCCAGTGCAATTTGTTTTTCAATTTGAGCCTTTTGCTGTTTAGTTGCGCGCTCGGTTTTATTCACTACAGATATATAAAACACAAACGATAATATTAAAAATATACACGAGAACGTTAATAAAAACTTTCGCCTACTCATTATTTTCCCCTACTTTAAAAACAGCAGTATTATTTTCACACAGCCAAAATGCGGTTACATTTTGATAGTAATGTAGGGCTTGCCCTTTAGACATATTCATTAAGTGATTTTGCACCGAACACAACAAATCAGTATTATTTTGTTGCATTTTTAAATACCAACGTGTGCCTGTTATATTATTGCTAAGTGGGGTTATATAGTTTTTTGAGAAACGGTCTTTATCACTTTCTTTCCAAAACGACGCAATAATATCTACTTTACCATTGGCTAATAAGTCACGCAGTTCATTGTGAGAACTTGCGTATGTTATATTTAAATTTGCAATATTTATAGCAAGATCTTTAAACACTTGCTTTGGAAGAATATGCCCAGAGCGGCTCGTTGGGTAATCGAGCAGTCCTATTTTTTTGTCTAAAAAATACGATTTTGAAATGATGGGTTTTTCTTTTGAAGATATAAAAAATGCGGTGTAATCAGAAAAACCGACAACTGGCATATAATTATAGGTAGATTCAGCCTTAAATGCCGTCATGATGTTGTTTTTTGCGAGAATTAGGTCTGCAATTCCTTTACCTACAAACTCTAAGCTGTCTGATGTTTTGTATCCCCAATAACCAATAACCGATCCGTACTGTTTAGCAACCACACTATCATCACATAACTTCTGTGAAAGCTCAGCTGCAATGTTCTTAGACGGTGTAAATACAATCAGCTCATTGTCGTTTGCGGTCGCCGAGGTACTACATACTGTTGATGTTTCAATAAGTATAGGAAATACTAATTCGTCATCGTTTACAATTAATTGACCACTCATCCAAGCAAAAACTATCACTATAA
Source organism: Pseudoalteromonas sp. S408 (assembly GCF_005886645.1). Taxonomy (NCBI): domain Bacteria; kingdom Pseudomonadati; phylum Pseudomonadota; class Gammaproteobacteria; order Alteromonadales; family Pseudoalteromonadaceae; genus Pseudoalteromonas; species Pseudoalteromonas sp. S408. Next base: position 46,330 of record NZ_PNDY01000012.1, read on the forward strand.
ACAAAAATGTAACAATTGAAGTTTTATGCAACAGCTTATTTTTAATATCCAAACTAAAGACACCCTAAAGTAGAACACTCTCTCATTTGAACAATATTAATTACTTATTACAACAAGTAATTTTACCTATAACCGCTAAACTATTGATTAATAATAAATATGAATAAGAAATTATGAATTTTATTGAGTCCTTCCTAATTACATAAAAAGTAAGGACAATTGACCTCATTACAACGCAGAACACCACTACAAAATCATTAAGGGATATTTAATGCGTAGCAATGTAAAATATTCGGTAACGTCAGCGCTTTTAATTAGTGCCATTTTTACAAGTAGCGATTCACTTGCTTGGGGCCAAAACGGTCACCGTGTTGTAGGTAAAATTGCTGAATCCCATATAACAGAAACCACAAAATCAGCTATTCAACCATTTTTAGCGGGAGAATCACTCGCACAAGTTTCAACTTGGCCTGATGAAATGCGCTCAAATCCAGGCAAGTTTTGGCAAAAGCAATCTTCTCGATGGCACTATATTAATGCCGCACCTAATAAGTCTTTCACAATCAATCACAACCATACCAATAATAAAGAATCGGTTAGCAATATTCTTGAAGGCATCCACTATTCTATAAAAACACTCAAAGACGAAAACAGTAGTTTAGACTCAAAACAGTTCAGTTTACGTTTTTTAGTTCACTTGGTCGGTGATAGCCATCAACCCTTCCATGCAGGAAGAAGCGAAGATAGAGGCGGAAACCGTATTAAAGTCTCGTTTTTTGGTCAAGATACAAACTTACACAGCTTGTGGGATACTAAGTTAGTTGAAAACGAAAACTTATCATTTACTGAATATGCGCAGTTTATAAACACTAACAACAGCGAACTAATCGCCGAATATTTAGAAAGTACACCAACTACGTGGATTGAAGAGTCTCACAATTTAGCAAACGCACTTTATAAGTCTACAAATGAAGAAGTTGGCTACAGCTATGTCTACAAAAATACACCTATTGTAAAAACACGCCTTCTGCAGGCAGGTGTTCGATTGGCTGGCTTGTTAAACGCACTGTTTGACCCTTCAGCTAAAGAGCTGGAAACAGCGTTAAAAAAAGTATCTATGTAATTTGTGACACATAAAACCTACACACGGGGATTTTTTGTTAAGGCTTGTTTTACATTTCACAAGTTTGTCATAAAACATCGGTAGTATGAGCTCGCTAATAGAGTGATTACTCAAAAAACGTAAAAATAGTCAAAATTTGTACTATTTATTAAAAAAACATTGCAGTTGTATTTTATTTGTAACAAACAATTGGGGTACAATAGCGATGGTTTTTAAAATATAAACCTGCATTTAGTTTATTTTTTGAAAACCAAAAAATAAAAATATAAAAATTTAATTATTAACTACACGGGAAAATTAAATGAAAACTCAAATACGCAAAACGGCCCTATCACTTGCTATTGCAGCATGTGTTGGTGTTAGTGGCGCTGCAATTGCAAATGAAACAACATCTGCAATTAAAGGTCAAATCACTGGTCCTAACGGCAACCCTGCTGCTGGCACTAAAATTACAATTTTACACGTTCCTTCAGGCTCAGTTAAAACAACTGAAACTAATGACGCTGGTTATTTCACAGCTAAAGGCCTGCGTGTTGGTGGTCCATACAGAGTAGTTGTAGATTCTGACACTTATGCAGACCAAGAGTTCAATAATATTATTCTTAATATTGGTAACGATTACCCTGTAAATGCTTCTTTAGAGAATATCTCTAACATTGAGCAAATTGTAGTTACAGGTGCTCCTATCAGTGCTATGTCTGGTGGTACAGGTCCTGCGTCTACTTTTACGCTGACTGACCTTGAAAACCAACCAGCTATTAACCGTGATTTAAAAGATATTATTCGTATTGACCCACGTATCACAATCGATGATAGCCGTGGCTCAATCAACTGTGGTGGTGGTAACCCACGTTACAACAGCTTAACGCTTGACGGCGTTCGCATGAACGATAACTTCGGTTTAAGCTCAAACGGTTACCCAACTATCCGTGCCCCTTTCTCTTTCGACTCTATTGAACAAGTTTCAGCTGAACTAGCCCCTTTTGACGTTCAATACGGTGGCTTTACATCGTGTAACATTAACGCTGTAACTAAATCTGGTGGCAACGACGTTCATGGTGGTGTTTTCTTCGATTACACAAATGATTCAATGAAAGGCGATGAAATTGAAGGTAGCGAAGTTGATAATGGTAACTACACTGAAAAGCGTTACGGTTTCAACGTAGGTCTTCCGCTTGTTGAAGATACATTATTTTTGTTCACTTCATACGAAAAGCTTGAAGGTGTTCGCCAGTTTAACTACGACGGCCTTAGCAGTGGTAGTGTGACAGCTGATGATGTATCTCGTATTCAAAGTATTTCTCAATCAGTTTACGGCTACGATGCTGGCGGTATGCCATCAAGCATGCCTGTTGAAGATGAAAAAATCTTAGTAAAACTAGATTGGAACATCAACGAAGATCACCGTGCAAACTTAATCTATAACTACAACGACGGTAATACAATTTCTCAGTCGGACACAGGTTCTAGCCGCGTTTCTTTATCAAACCACTTCTATGATCAAAGCGCTGAATTTACTTCAATCATTGGTTCTGTATATTCTGATTGGTCAGACGATTTTTCTACTGAAATTCGTCTAGGTAAATCAGAGCTAGACGCAACGGTTCAGTCATTAGATGCTGCAAGTAGCTTTGGTGAAATGCAAATCCGTACTGATAATGGTGGTACGGTTTACATTGGTCCTGATGACTCTCGTCAATCAAACGATTTAGACTACGACACAACTACATTTAAAGTTGCTGGTACTTATTACTTAGATCAACACACTATTACTGCTGGTTACGAGTTCGAAGAGCTATCTGTTTTCAACTTGTTCGTACAGCATACAGAAGGTGAGTGGCGCTTTGACTCAATTGACGACTTTGAAGCAGGTCAAGCAGCGCGTATCTACTACAACAATGCTGCAGGTACTAATAACCCGAATGATGCGGCTGCAAGCTTTAAATATGCACAGCATACATTCTATGTTCAAGATGAATACGCATTCACTGACTTAGATGCAACTATTCAGTTTGGTTTACGTTACGACAAGTACACAAGTGATGACGTTCCTAACTTTAACCAAAACTTCACTAACCGTTATGGTTTCAGCAATCAGTCTACATTTGACGGTATTGACTTACTGCAACCACGTGTTGGTTTCCAATGGTATGCAACAGATGAGCTTGAAGTTCGTGCTGGCTTAGGCTTGTTCTCTGGTGGTAACCCGAACGTATGGTTGTCTAATTCGTACTCTAACGACGGTATTACAAACATTAGTACGCAATTCCGTGGTGTAGATTTATTCAATACAGCTAACGTAAACGGCGGTACACCTGGTTTTGACGTACCACAAGGTATGTTTGACATTGTTGCAAATACAGAAATTGGTGTAGGCGATGCAACAGTTAATGCTGTAGACCCAGATTTTGAAATTCCTTCAGAGTGGAAATATTCACTAGGTGCTACATACACAACTGAAGACGAATACGTAATCTCTGTAGACTACTTATACTCGAAGAAAAAAGACGCTGCATTGATGCGTGATATCGCACTTCGAGAAAGCGGTGAAACTACGTTTGATGGCCGTCCTATTTACGAGTCAATCGAAGGACGTAGTAATGAGTATTTATTAACGAATGTTAGTGGTGATAGTGGTGACTCTTCTGTTATCTCTGCTGCAATCAGCAAAATGTACGACAACGGCATTAACTTTAGCTTTGGTTATGCATATACAGATGCAGACGATGTAAACCCAATGACTAGTTCTGTAGCCGGTTCTAACTACGGTAACATCGCACTTACTAATCCAGGTAACCCAGGTGTTGCGTCTTCAGATTATGAAATTCCGCATCGCTTCACTATGACGCTTGGTTACAAACACGAATTTGTAGACGGCTATGAAACACGCTTTAACCTTTACGGTGAAGCATACAAAGGCCTACCTTACAGCTTCACGTTTGATGGTAGCGATAACACAGATGCTAACCGCAACACTACCTTTGGTGATAACAACTGGAATGGCAACCGTCAGTTAATGTACGTTCCACTTGAAAACGATCCTAACGTTGTTTACAACATGTCGGCTGATGAAATCAATGAGTTCAACGACTTCATTGCTTCTGAAGGACTTAAACGCGGTGAAATTGCAGGCCGTAACCAGCAAAATTCAGATTGGTTTGTTAAGTTTAACCTTAAAGTTACACAAGAACTACCAGGCTTTATGGAAGGCCATAAAGGTGAAGCATTCTTCGTAATCGACAACCTTACAAACATGCTAAATGATGACTGGGGCGTACTTAAGAAAGGTCCTTTCGTAGGCGCAAGCATGATCTCAACATCTATTGATGACCAAGGTCGTTACGTTTACTCAGGCTTTAACGGTAATAACGCAAATACTTCAGTGCAAACTGGTGCGTCATTATGGGAAATGCGTGTAGGTGTACGTTACACTTTCTAATCTAATTTGTTAGATTAGTCAAAATTATAAAAGCCCATCATTTGATGGGCTTTTTTATGCCTGTAAGTTATTTTTTAGCTTATTAAGTACACTTACTAATAAGCTTTGCTCATGTGTGTTTAACGATGCCAATAATTCTTTTTCCCACTTTAACGCTTCGGGTACTATTTTTTTATATAACTCCTTTCCCGATTCACTTAATGAAAGTATTGCTGCGCGCTTATCCTCTGAATTTATTTGAGTTATTAACAACTTTTTTTCTACTAATATTTTTATTGCACGCGACACGGTCGATTTATCCATATTTGCCTGCTCACATAGGTTTTTAGCATTACTTTGACCAAATTGCGCTAAGTTAGCCAAAATTCGCCATTGAGGTATCGTTAAGTCAAATTTAGCTTGATATACCTTTGCAAGATCATTACTCACCAAACTTGCAACATTAATTAGTTGATACGCTAAAAAAGTATCTAAATTGAGTTTCATTGTTGTTCCGTTAAATAGGTTTACTGACTGTTCATTTTTATTTACAAACGCCTCCAGAGAGCAATTTGAAATTACTCTCACTTGAGAGTATCTTAGCTGAAATAAATAAAACATAAAACTAGCCTTCTCTCACAGGAGTCACCAATGGCAGAACAATTAAAATATATGACCGGTTTTGGTAATGAATTTGAAACCGAAGCGCTACCCGGTGCCTTGCCAATAGGGCAATTTACTCCTCAAAAAGTTAAGTATGATCTTTATACTGAACAATTTAGCTCTACTGCATTTACCGCGCCTCGGGCAGCTAACCGCAGAACTTGGCTATACCGCTTACGCCCTTCGGTAGTGCAAGGTGACTACCAAGCAATTGATAACGGCCTGATAAGAACCGCGCCTATTACAGAAGCCGTAACACCTCCTACCATGCTGCGCTGGAATCCAATTGCTATTCCCACAAAGCCAACTGATTTTATCGATGGCCTTATAACAATGGCTGCAAACGGCAGCGCTAATGGGCAATCTGGCATTGGTATACATGTTTATGTTGCTAATAAATCGATGGTTGATCGCTACTTTTATAACGCTGATGGTGAAATGCTATTTGTACCACAACAAGGCGAGCTGCTCTTACATACAGAGTGCGGTAAGCTTTTTGTAAAGCCTGGTGAAATTGCAGTCATACCGCGAGGAATGAAATTTTCAGTTGATTTAATACAATCAACCGCCCGTGGTTATATATGCGAAAACTATGGTCATGCTTTGGAGCTTGCAGAGCGGGGCCCGGTTGGTGCAAACGGCTATGCTAACGACCGTGACTTTCACTATCCAGTTGCTGCTTTTGAAGACAAAGAAGGTGATTTTGAACTGATATCAAAATTTAATGGCAACTTATTCAGCTGTGAAATAAAACACTCTCCTTTCGATGTTGTCGCTTGGACGGGTAATAGCGCCCCTTATAAATACGATTTATCCCGATTTAATGTCATGAATACAGTCAGCTTTGACCATCCGGATCCTTCTATATTCACCGTTTTAACCTCGCCGTCAGCCACAGAAGGGATGGCTAATGTTGATTTTGTTATTTTTCCACCCCGTTGGATGGTCGCTGAAAACACTTTTCGCCCTCCCTACTACCATAGAAATATCATGAGTGAATTCATGGGCTTAATTGAAGGTGTATATGATGCTAAAGAGCATGGCTTTGTACCAGGAGGCGCTAGTTTACATAATTGTATGTCGCCACACGGTCCAGAAGCTGACGTATTCGAAAAAGCGTCAAACGCAGAGCTTATTCCACAAAAATATGAAAATACTCTAGCGTTTATGTTCGAATCTCGCTACATCATTTCACCGACTAAACACGCGTTAGATGGTGAAGAACGTCAGCATAATTACACGGATTGCTGGCGAACAATCGAAAAACACTATTCAGGCAACAAGGATTAATTATGAAGCTATACAGTTATTTTCGCTCATCTGCTGCATACCGCGTACGCATTGCGTTAAACCTAAAAAAAATTGATCACGAGCTGGCAATTGTTAACCTATTAAAATCAGAACAGCTTGATGAGAACTACTTGGCATTAAACCCACAAGGGCTTTTACCAGCCCTTGAAACAGACGAAGGCGTGCTTGGTCAATCATTAGCTATTTTAGAATGGCTTGATGAAACATACCCACACTCACCATTAATTAGCGGCTCAGCTTGGCGAAAAGCACAAATTAGAAATTTAAGCTTTGCAATAGCGTGTGATATACACCCTGTTAATAATTTGCGTGTACTCAAGTATTTATCTAATGAATTAAACGTAGGCGATGATGCTAAAAACACCTGGTACAGGCATTGGATTGAAGTTGGTTTTGATAAAATAGAAAAAATGCTCACAGACGATGATTACTGTATTGGGGACGAGCCAAGCCTTGCTGATGTTTGCTTAGTACCGCAAGTATTTAATGCTATTCGTTTTAATGTTGATATGAGTCGCTACCCAAAAATTGCAGCCATTTATGAGCGATGTAATAAATTAGCTGCGTTTAATGACGCCGCACCGCAAAATCAACCCGATGCGAACTGAGTACCGCTAAGCTTAACTTTTGAGCACGCTATGAATAACCGTAACGTGCTCAATTAAATCTAAACCCAAATCCGTCAAGTAACCGCCATCAGGGCTATCTATAACGCCTTTATCAAATAATCGTTGTGCTGCATCAATTAAACTTGCTTCTGCGTCAGAGTGCAATTTAATCCCCTGCATTTTGCTATCGAGCGGAAACTTTGCAAGTAATGTGAATTCATCTATCATCATTTGGTTAAATTTCATGTGTGTTCACCTTCTTATTGTTCTGTGTATTTCTTAGTGTGTAATATTACACTAGCATGTTTTTTAGCATTACGTACTATTTTTAGAGTCTATTGTAGGAGAATATTTTGCGCACGTTAATTATTCTATCCGTCTGTTTTTTAAGCTTATCACTATCGTTATTTTGTAATGCAGAGCCACATAACAGCCGCACATTTGTAAACGCCAATCAGTTGACTCAACATCAAACAATGTGTTGGTACGATGACAAACGTTTCAGTGAAGGCGCATTAATTAGCGTTAAGACGTTTACTTTGCTATGCAGTGCTAAAAATTCCAATCAGACCAATGGCGCATTAATGTGGCTTAAGCTTAATGAACAAGGGAAGATTATTTACCCTAAGCAACCTAAAAAAATTACAGTGAATTAGCCTACAAATTTTATTTAAGCTACAATACACATAGTTTAAATAAGCAGTATGGCTATGGATAATCAACCTAAAAACCCATTACATGGGATCACACTAGAACAAATTTTAGTCGAGTTAGAGCAGCGACTGGGCTGGAAAACGTTGGGAGAACAAGTAAAAATTAAATGTTTTACAGAGTCGCCTAGCATAAAATCTAGTTTAAAATTTTTACGAAAAACGCCTTGGGCAAGAGACAAAGTTGAAGCGTTATATATTCATACAATAAATAACAAACCACTTCGTAAACCGAAAAGCGCACCACGCAAGGCATCAAGCCCCCCACCTAATACAACGGGCTTTGTTTGGCCATCAATAAAAAAATAAAAATAAAGGCGCAATTTATTGCGCCTTTATGTTTTTAGTTTCGCTAAATTTCTTTACTGATTACATTAAGTGATGCTGGCTGTATTTCAATCACAAGCCTGTTAGCTGTTTTCACCTCTCCATCAATGACATATTTAATCCCATTATCTGAAGATATTTCGACTTTTTTAGCATTAGTATGTTGGGAGTTAATTGCTAAATGACTTTGCGTTATGCTGCTGAACATAAGCTCCGCAATACTCAATACCGTGGTGGAATTTTCTTTATTGGGTATAAGCCAATTTATATCAAGCAGTCCATCGCTATGATTGGGTTGCCCTCCCCCTTGAGCAAGTAGCGTTGTAAATGGTGCAGCATTAGCGACAACAAAGCTGCTTGTGGTTATAGTCATCGGGTCGTTATCATCCAACTTAACGCTAAGCTGTTGCGATTTTTGTTCAGAAAATGCCTGAAAAAACCCCGTTAAATAAGCGAGTTGTCCAAATTTATTTTTAAATTCACGGTCTGCTTTTTCAATCATCGCATGTTCAAAACCTATGCCTGCTAAAAGTAGCATTAGTTCGTCGTTACAATAAGCGGTGTCGATTAACGTAGATTGACCATCAATAATTAAATCACATGCTTGCTCTACAGGTATAAATTTTGAACTTATTCCCATCAATACATGGGCTAGCGCATTTGCGGTCCCCAGTGGAATAATACCTAATTTACATGATGTATTAACTAATACGCTCGCGACTTCAGCTACTGTTCCATCGCCACCACAAGCAATAACAATATCAGGCTTTTCTGCAATCGCTTGTTTGGCAAGCTCTATCCCGTTAATGTCTGGACTTGTGGTCATTACGGTTAAATCGTAATAAGTAGACAAACGGGCAATTATAAATTGTTCTTTGTCTTGCCATATTTTTGTACCCGATACGGGATTAGCAATTAAAAATGCACGATTTTTAATCGTCAATTCACCATTTTTATGTCGCTTTGCCAAGTGACGTAATTGGCGCTTATTTAGGTTAGCAGTTTCACGCGTTTCTTTAATTTGGGCAAGCACATCGTGTACATCGGCGTGTTTGTTTTGACTTAGCAAGTAAGCGGCCATAACAAACACAGAACGGCCTCGACCCAACGCACAATGGACAACGACTTTATTATTTTTTTGAATTTGATGATGGATCCAATTTATTGCCTGATTGAGCTGTGAATGTGTTGGTACGCTATGATCAAGCACTGGAATATTTAAATAATTAATACGCTCTTGCGTAGAGCTCCATTCTAAACCGTCAAACTCGCAGGTAACATCTAAAATAGCGGTTATATCGTTGCTTTTTAATGTGTCTATATCTGAGGGAAATAAACGGCATGCTAAAAAAAGGTCATCGTTAATTTGCTGGATAGGCGGTACCTTATCGTGCTTGCGTGACCACGCGTTATAAACTTGTGCACCTAATAGAAAAGGAATGAACGCCCAACGTATATAAAATGGAATAACACCACTTTCACGTTTTCTAAAAATTTTACCTATATTAAAAATGTAGGCCCCACTGACCAAAAAAAGCGAAAGCGCGGTCCAGTAAAAAAAGAGTGAAAAATAAATCGAGTTTATTTCCCACCCTATCAAAATCAGTATACATGCCAGTATCAAATAACTAATTGCAGCCCACATAAAATCTCCATTTGTATTTATTGCTGTTCACTTTATAGCAAGCAGCTTTTATAGTTATAGCTGCAATTAACACGCCATAAAAAGGCACTCGCAACACTTTTAATGCATTGAATTATAAAGCTATTTTTATTTACGTATTATAAATTACTTTATTTTGCGTTTTTTACACAACAAGCATGTTAATTTTTCACACTTAGAATATTAAAACTTATCTGATTTTATAATGACTATTAAAGGAACTAATTAGAGCTTGTTTATTTTTAAGGATTCAATTTATACTACCTAAAAACAACTTAATTGCGGCGCGTGATCTATAAGCTAGTGAGCTAAATAAAAGCTGTTCAAAGCTTTCGCGTCCTGCTTAGCTCCTTATCAACCCTTTTTGATAATTTATAAGTGGCTTCTCGATTGAGCTCAAAGGGCCTCGCATGTTTACCCTCAGAAGATTTAAAGACTCAATCAGTTTTACTATAACGAATACATTTATTGCAAAAAAGGACAAAAAGTATACTGTTACATGCTACTTAACTTTTTAGCATCCAAATTTAGGCTACACACGTTTATAAAAAGAGAATAAATAGGATATTTATGGAAAACGATAATTTACTGTCTTTGTTATACGATACGTCGCAAGGCGATAAGCATGCATTTTCAACCTTGTACCAACAAACAAGCGGAAAGCTTTTTGCCATTAGCTTAAATATGCTTTCTAATCGAGCCCATGCCGAAGAAGTGCTGCAAGACGCCTTCATTAAAATATGGCATAACGCCTCAGAATACAATGCCTCTAAAGGCACCGTTATTAGTTGGATGATAAGTATAGTCAGGTATAGAAGTCTTGATGCGTTGCGTTACCATAAAGTAAGAAAAGAGCAAGCAATGGGAGATGATGACTTCGATATTCAGAGCGTCGATGTTAACTACGACGAAAGCACTAAATTAGTAAACTGTATAGAGCAGCTTGAACCTCAACAAAAGCAGGCTATTCATTTAGCTTACTACAAGGGGCTTAGTCACAGTGAGCTAGTTGACCATATAGAGTCGCCATTGGGCACAGTAAAAAGTTGGATCAGGCGCGGGCTTTCGCAACTTCAAAGGTGTTTAACATTATGAATTATACAAAACCCGACTTATTAGATGCGCTCGCAGGGCAATACGTATTGGGCACACTTAAAGGGCTGGCACGAAAGCGTTTTCAGCGTTTATTACTTAGCTCAAGCAAAGCACGTGAGGCAATATTTATGTGGGAACAAAACCTCAATAATTTAGCAAGTGCAATTACACCTCAAGCACCTAGCGATTCTGTTTGGGAAAACATTTTACAAGGTATTGAGTCTAAACCACAGCCAAGTAAAACAGTGGTGCAAACTAAGCCGTCGCTTTGGCAGACATGGTCGTTTATAGCGACCGCCGCGTGCATTGTAATAGCATTTTTAGTCCTTAAGCCGACCGAGGAGGCATCGCAATACCAGCAAATTGCACTCGTACAAAACCAAGATAAACAGTCGTTATGGGTTATTGAAGTAAACGAAGATGCACTAACTATAAAAGCCAGCAATCAATTAGTTGCCCAAAGAGACAAAGATTATCAACTATGGATGATCTTAAAAGGACAAGATTTACCTGTTTCGTTGGGGATATTACCTAAACAAGGTGGTAAATTTTTGTTAAAAGATAAACGCTTTAATGCGGATGATATCTCACTGCTAGCAGTCAGTTTAGAGCCTTTAGGTGGTTCGCCGAACGGCTTACCTACCGAGGTACTTTATGCGACCGAGCTGGTGTTACTATAATCTCCTGTATGGCTGCTTTTATAAGCAGCCATTTTTTATTTAAATAAAATTTAACTTTTTTGCATCCAATCTAAATTGCCCGCCGTTATTAGCTATGACTTCTATTTACAACTAAAGGAAAAAGTCATGAAAGCTTTAACACCGTCAATACTCGCAGTAGTAATATGCAGCACTTTTATAAGCGCACCAATTAACGCATCAAGCCACCGAGAAGCACCTAATATCAGTCGCTTCCCAACGTTAGACTCTACCGATTTTTATGTATTTAATAGCTATGAACAAGGAAAAGAAGAGTACGTAACACTAATTGCTAACTACATTCCATTGCAGGATGCCTACGGCGGCCCTAATTATTTTGCTATGGACCCAGATGCAACTTACAACATACACATAGATAACGATGGTGATGCAATTGAAGACATTACCTTTGCTTTTAATTTTCAAAGCATGTTACCAAATGATAATCAAGGTGTGCAGTTAGCTGTAGGTCCTGAAGGCAACAAGCGTACCGTTTCTGTTCCGCTGAAAAATGTGGGCGGCGTTTCCGCGGGTGATAACAGCGCAACTAATTTTAGTGAATCTTACACACTGAGTATGATTAATGGGCCACAACGTACAGGCGCTGCAACCTTATTAAATAATACAACGACTGGCACATCTACATTTAGCAAACCACTTGATTATATTGGTAATAAAACATTTAGCTCTGAAGCTGACTATCAAACTTATGCGGATCAATTTGTATATAACGTGTCTATTCCAGGTTGTGAAAGCATGGCACAAGTGTTTGTTGGCCAAAGAAAAGACGCCTTTGTCGTTAACCTTGGTAAAACGTTCGATTTAGTAAACTACGTACCGGTAGAGGGCGACAGTGCACCAGGTGCTGGCGATGCAGGCGGCTTTCCTGGAGGCATTACTCAATCGGCTGACAATGACGACTTGGCAGATAAAAACGTAACATCGATTGCGATTGAAGTTCCAAAAAGCTGTATTGTAGGCGAAGGTAATGGCGTTGTTGGTTCGTGGACCACTGCAAGCTTGCCGCAAGCTCGCATACTAAACCCGAATGCTAAATTTGCTAATAATGCAGTTAATGGTGGTGCACTTACCCAAGTATCACGTCTGGGTAATCCACTGGTTAATGAGCTTGTTATTGGTATAAAAGATAAAGATACGTTCTCTACAGCACACCCTAAGAATGATGGTCAGTTTTTAGATTACGTGTCGCATCCTGCTCTTCCTGAACTGTTAAACATATTATTTAAAGATGCTGTTAATACGACACTTGGCGCTAACCTTGAAACATTAGCACCAACAAACTTCCCTCGTACCGATTTAATTACAGCATTTTTAACCGGTTTTGCGGGTGTTAATCAACAAGCCATGGTGACGCCGTCTGAAATGCTCCGTTTAAACACAAACATTGCGGCAACACCGCAAAATGAGCAATCTGCATTTGGTGTTGCAGGAAACGATTTAGCTGGCTTTCCAAACGGTCGACGCCCTGGCGATGACGTTGTTGATATTGCTCTGCGTGTAGTAATGGGTCGTTTATGTCACCCTATTCCTGTAGCAGGCGAAGATACTGACCTAGGTTTGTGTGCGCCTGAAGATGCAAGCGTTGGCACCGTGCCTTTTACTGATGGTGCACCTGTTGATGCAACAATGATGAACTCAACCTTTCCGTACTTAGCTACCCCTCTTGCGGGCTCTAAATAAGGAGTAAACTAATGCAACATTTAAAATTAACGCATATAGGTGTATTACTTGGCGCATTAACGTTGGGAGCATGTAGCAATGACGACGACAATAAAAAGCCGTTGCCTGTGGTTAATACAGCCCCATCTGTGAGCGACATTATGTTAACAACACAAACGGAGGTAAATATCACCGACTCACTGACAGCCACTGATAAAGAAGGTGATTCACTTACTTATTCATTAGTCAGCGAGCCCTCTTTAGGCATGGTAAATATTGATGCTGATGGCACCTTTACTTACACACCAAATAAAGAGGTTACAGGCATAGATAGCTTTACATTTGGCGTATCTGATGGCGTAAATAGCCAAGTAAGTGCAATAGTAAATATCACTATTGAAGCCTTGCAAGTTGACTTTGCTCAGTTTGCTACTGATGCATTTAACCAAGCACCTAATGCAGAGCCACTCTCTATCAATGGACGTGAGTTCACGAACAAAGACACCGATATTAATAATTTAATTAATAGTAATCAGTAAATAAGCTGACCGGCCATGGATGGCTATTTTAAGGATACGAATATGAAACCAGGGCTCATTAAATTCATTATTGCATTAAGCTTAGTATGCTCATTTAACCTTTTTGCAAATGCTTACACCCCAAAAGATAACGACGTAATTGCTGTTACTAAATCAAATATAACAGCGTCTTTATCGCTCAGTGAAATAAAAACCGCGGTGGAGCAAAGCCAATTTGTAGGGCAAACAGAAAATATGCAGGGCGTATTAAAAAATAAGCTGTCTAAATTATATATTAGCGAGCCAACCCCTGACATAGGCTACTTATATGCACGCGTTTTGCAAAAAGAGCATTTATTTAATGACGCTATCACCGTAGCAAACAATGTTTTAAAAATAATGCCTGATCACAGTAATACTCATCTATTACTCGCAAACTTGTACATGACACAAGGCCAATTTGAACTTGCCAAGCAGCATTGTTTAGCTCTTATAACTAGAGTAAGCACATTAACTGCAAGTACTTGTGTACTAGATGTGCAAAGTCAGCACGGTAATTTATTAGGTAGCTATCAGTCTTTAGTGAAGCTTGCGAATAAAAAGCCTATTGACCTCAACACAAAACATGTATTAGCTGAAATGAGCTTTAGATTACAAAACTACACAAACGCATTAAAGCATCTTGAAAATATAAGCTTAGTAAACGCGCCAGTAAGCCTTATTGTGTTATGGGCAGACATACAACTGGGCTTAAATAAGCCACAGCAAGTAATAAACAAATTAAGTAACTTAATAAAAGAACCACACGATTTAGAAGACGCGCTGTTACTTCGCTTAGCCATTGCAGAAAAACAACTAAACATGACGCAATACACATGGCAAAACACCATGAAGCAACGAGTAGAGCTAAGAGAAGTGCGCCACGACAGTTTTCATGCCAGTGATTTAGCAAACTACTATATTCATGTGCAGCCTAACAAATCAAAAGCGCTGTATTGGGCCAATATTAACTGGCAACAGGCCAAGATGAATATCGACCAAGCGCTTATTATTCAAGCTAAAAGGATGTAAATAATATGAGTAAATTAATACGCGTATTTTCGATTATGTTGTTCAGCTTATTTTTTACAACAGCAGCTTTTGCACACCAGTTAAGTACTGGCTACATTACGCTTAATAGCAACAATACAACTCAATACAGCGGGAATTGGGAAATCAACGTGGCTGATTTAGAGCACGTTATAGCACTCGACTTAGACCAAAACGCCAACATTACTTGGGCTGAAATAAAAGCAAAACGTGTAGCAATTAACACATTTATTAAAAACAATCTTATCGCGGAACAAAACACGCAAACGTGTGCACTCACTGTAAATAATAATTACCAGCTAAATGAGCACTTTAATCAACCTTACTTGGTATTGCCCGTGTCATTTTCATGTTTCACAAATGACCCTATTACTCTTAAGTATTCAGCTTTTTTTCAAGACGACGCTAACCATAAAGTTATTGTTAATGTAGACGACATAGCACGTGTTTTTAGTATAAATGAACCTAACCAAACCTTTAATACAAAGCAATCAAGCTATTTAGACACCTTTACAGAATATGTATACCAAGGCGTACTGCATATTTGGATAGGCATTGATCATATTTTATTTTTAATTGCGCTATTACTTACCTGTGTTTTAACCCGTGATAAAAACACGTGGCAGGCCATTGGATCTAAACAACACATCATTAAACACACTGCATGGATTGTTACAGCATTTACACTTGCACACTCTATAACGCTTACAGCAACAGCGCTTGATTTAATATCACTCAATACTCGCTGGGTTGAGCTAATTATTGCTATATCCGTTTTATTTGCGGCACTGAATAATGTATGGCCACTCATACTTCGCCTAGGCTGGTTAACATTTGCCTTTGGATTACTGCACGGTATGGGCTTTGCGAGTGTACTTGGAGAATTAGGTTTATCGAGTAACTACCAATTAATGAGCATACTGGCATTTAATTTAGGGGTAGAAATAGGCCAACTGAGTATTTTATTTGTGGCGTTACCTGTATTAATGGCACTTAGAAAAACCACTTGGTATGTAAAATGGTTAATGCCTGCAGGGTCTATAGGCATTGCCGTTGTGGCTCTAAAATGGTCTATAGAACGCTTTTAAACATAATTATACCAATTAGCTTAATGTAAGTGATCTATTTTGAGGATAAAAACGTGTTGATAGCTGAGCAAAAAATTCGCTATTTAGTTGTTCTCGGCAATTGCTCCTGAATTGCTCTACCTTCTGCATACATGCAGTCGTAAATGAGAATTTTTAACGCAAATAGCGATACGTTTAGCCCGTATAATGATTATGTATTATTGCTAATTGGTATTACCTTAAACGGCCGTTAATACTATAAACCAGCTAATATTGCAGGTGTATAGTATCTACACTTTAATAGCATAACTTTAATCTTTAAAGGGCATTAATAACGTTCTCATTGCAGGGCGAAGCGCAATCAAAACGGTCTCTTCGGTAAGTTCGGGGTAAAGTACTTTTCGTAAAAGTAAGCCCGCCATTACTGAAAAAATAACATTTATGCGGCTTTCTAATTCTGCCTCATCTATGTCTTTTATCACGCTGCGTTCACTTATTAAAAGCTGGCGCATTCTATTACGTGCTTGCGTATCTGCATCACGTAATAATTTAGCAACTTTATTATTTCGCCCGGCCTCGGCTAACATCTCTAAATCGACCGCACATTCCCCAGTATCCATGTGCCTTTGTACGCCTATGTTTAAGCCGTTCAACAATACAGTAAGCGTGTCTTCTGGTTGTCCTTCAAAATGTTCAAAAATAGAGAACATTTCTTCCATATCTTTTTCAATAATACTTTCTATAATGGCTTCTTTGCTTTCAAAGTAATTGTAAATATGGCCAGCACTCATCCCTGCTGTTCTGGATATTTCTGCCATTCCTGCAGCATGAAAGCCTTTACGACGAAAGCATTCTGCCGCCGCAGTTAAAACCTGATCACGACGCGCTTTTGCTATAGCTGGATCTGTTTGTCTTTTAGTTTTCATACAAAGCTCCCCTGTCGAATTATTAAACTCGACAGTAGGGCAAATACTTACTCATTTTTAAACAAACCTGCCACTAAAAAATAAGTATTCAGCCCTTTTAAAATCTCGTTAACTTTAACTAGCTGCAACACAGTGTTTACAGCTATAAACCTATACTTAATTGGCTTGAGCGCTTTTTTCCCAGCCACCACCAACCACTTTATACAAGCTAATTTGGCTAGCAAGCAACGCTTGTTGACCTAAAATTTGCTGTTGCTGTGCACTGTACCAGCTGCGTTGTGCATCAAGGACTTGTAAATAGCTATCTACGCCTTTTTCATAACGCGCCTTTGATAACGAAAAGGTAGACTCTCGACTTTGTAGTAACATATCAAGCGCATTTAATTGCGCTTGATAGCCTTCGTTATCGGCTAACGCATCAGACACTTCACGAAATGCTTGCTGAATTTTTTGCTGGTAAGTAACTATCGCAATTTGTTGGTCAGCTTTAGCAACATCTAACTGAGCTTGATTCCTGCCCATATTAAAAATAGGTAAAGTTACTGATGGAACAAAACTCCATGTACCCGACCCTGCATCAAATAAACCACCTAAATCGCTAGAGGCAGTGCCTGCATTAGCCGTTAAGCTAATGCTTGGATAGAATGCTGCACGGGCAATACCTATATTGGCGTTAGCCGCAAGTAATTGATGCTCTGCTGCTTTAATATCTGGGCGTTGAGTTAATAAATCGGAGGGTAAACCAACCGGTATTTTGGGCAACGATAATAACGAGTCCAGCTCTTTATTTGGTAGGAGTTCAGGGCTTAATGGTTTTCCTACTAATAAATCAAGTGCATTTTTATCGCGTTTCAGTAAACGTTTATACGTTGCAATATCAACCTTAGCGCTGGCAACGGTGCTTTTAAGTTGCTCTAACGTAATTTTTGATGCTGCGCCTAAATCAAAGCTTTGCTGAGTAAGCGCAAGCGACGCCTGTTGCGATTTTAACGTTTCTTCAGCAAGCCCAAGTAATTGTTGGTCTGTTGCATAATTAAGCCATGCATTTGCAAGCTCTGCCACCAACGATACTTGCGAGCTATATTGAGTCAGCTCAGAGGAATATAAATTCTGTAGCGCTTGTTGTGTTTGGTTTCGAACCTTACCCCATATATCTAATTCATAAGAGGTAATGCCTACAGTCGCACTGTATTGCGAACTAATACTCGCCTCATCAGTACCTGTCAAACTTGCTGGCAGGCGCTGACGCGTGCCCGAGCCATTTACACTTAACGACGGATACAATGTTGAGTTTTCTATTTGATATAACCCATGTACCCGCTGCACATTAAGCATCGCAATTTGTAGGTCTTTATTGTGCTCAAGGCTCTGATTTATAAGCACCTGAAGTTTTTTATCGCTAAAAAACTGCTGCCACTTTAGCGTATTAACTGTTGCCAGCTCTGTCTGAGCGGCATACGATTTTGGCACTGGCAACACTAAATCTTGCTGTTCAGGTGCCAACTGGCACCCACTTAAAACAATGAGAGCCAGTGCACTTAACGAAAACGTTTTTATAGCCATTATGCAGCCTCCTCGTTAGTGCTTTTTTCTTTTGCAGGAAAAACCCGGCGTACTAATACAAAAAATAACGGCACAAAAACAACAACTAATATAGAAGAGGCAAGTGTTCCACCAATGATAGAAATACCTAACGCATTTTGCGCACCAGAACCCGCACTTGATGCAATAGCTAATGGGATAACGCCGCAAATGAAGGCCATTGAAGTCATTAAAATTGGGCGTAAACGCAGTCTTACTGCAGCCACGGCCGCTTCAACTAAACCAAGCCCTTCATCCATTTTATGTATAGCAAATTCAACAATTAATATGGCATTTTTAGACGCTAACCCTATCGTAGTTAATAAGCCCACTTGCAAGTAAATATCGTTTGATAATCCGCTACCTAATGCAGCCATAGCAGCACCAAATATACCTAACGGAACAATCATCATGACGGCAAACGGTACCGACCAACTCTCATAAAGTGCCGCTAAGCATAAAAATACAAATAACAACGACAAACCATATAACAAAGGTGCTTGGCCACTACTAGAACGTTCTTGGAACGAAATGCCTGTCCACTCTGACGAAATACCATTTGGCAGCTGCTTCACTAAACGCTCCATTTCATCCATTGCTTGCCCTGTACTGTAGCCAGGTGCCGCGGTCCCTTGTATTTCCATTGCAGAAAAACCATTGTAGCGCTCTAAACGAGGCGAGCCGTAAGTCCAATATGCAGTTGCAAAGGCAGAAAACGGAACCATATCGCCATCTTTGTTGCGCACATACCATTTATTTAAATCTTCAGGCACCATTCTCGATTTAGCATCACCTTGCATATACACCTTTTTAACTCGCCCACGGTCAATAAAGTCATTGACATAGCTACTGCCCCAAGCAGTAGCAAGGGTGTTATTAATATCAGTTTGCGAGACACCCAATGCTTGTGCTTTAGCTAAATCAGTATCGAGTTGTATTTCAGGCATGTCTTCTTGGCCATTAGGGCGCACACCAGCCAATACAGGACTTTGGCTTGCTAAACCTAATAGCTGGTTACGCGCAGCTAAAAGCGCATCATGGCCCAAGCCTACTCTGTCTTGTAAAAAGATATTAAAACCATTCGCTGTACCCAGCTCCACAATTGCAGGCGGTGGGAAAGCAAACACAAACGCTTCTTTAATACTGGAAAAATACCCCATAGCTTTACCTGCCACACCTTGCACAGATAAATCATCACGTTGGCGTTCATCCCAATGCTTAAGATTAACAAACCCTATGGCTGAGTTTTGCCCAGAACCTGCAAAACTAAACCCGGTAACAGTAAAAATACCGTTTACTGCCTCAGATTGTTCGTTCAAGTAGTGGTTTTCTACTTTTTTAACCACTTCAAGTGTTTGCTCAGTTGTAGAGCCCGCAGGCAATGAAACTTGGTTAAACAGTATGCCTTGGTCTTCGTCAGGTAAAAATGCGGTAGGTAAATTTGAAAACACATAAGCCATTCCGCCTACAATTAAAAAGTAAATAACAAGGTAACGTTTAGCATGCTTGATCATGCGGCTTACAAAGCTTTGCGCACCCGAATTTGTTTTATCAAACCCACGGTTAAAGCCTATAAAAAACTTACCAAATAACGATTTATCATTATGAACATGGCTAGGCTTCAAAAGAGTTGCACACAATGCCGGCGTAAGTATAAGCGCCACAAGTACCGATAACCCCATAGCAGATACTAAAGTGATAGAAAACTGACGATAGATTATTCCTGTAGAGCCGCTAAAAAAGGCCATTGGAATAAATACAGCAGAAAGCACCATTGCAATACCAACAAGCGCGCCTTTAATTTCGTCCATTGATTTACGAGTTGCTTCTAATGCTGAGAGTTTCTCTTCGGTCATCAGACGCTCTACGTTTTCTACAACAACAATGGCATCATCAACTAATAACCCGATAGCAAGCACCATGGCAAACATGGTCAATGTGTTAATTGAGTAACCAAAAGTATATAAAATACCAAATGTACCCAGCAGTACCACTGGCACGGCAATTGTTGGAATAAGCGTTGCTCTAAAGTTCTGTAAAAATAGATACATAACAACAAACACCAACACAACTGCTTCTATAAGTGTATGAATTACTTTTTCAATTGAGAGCGCCACAAACGGTGTAGTGTCGTAAGGCACAACCGCCCCAAGTCCCTCAGGAAAAAATGGCTCTAATTCTGCAATGGCATCTTTTACACCCTGCGCAGTATCAAGCGCGTTAGCGCCACTGGCCAATTTAATACCCAAGCCAGAAGCTGGTTTTCCATCATAACGCGCAACAACCCGGTAACTTTCACCACCTAACTCAACCCGAGCAACATCACTCAATCTTACAAAAGAGCCATCAGCATTTGTCTTAACTAAAATGTCTCTAAATTGTTCAGGTGTTTGTAAGCGGCTTTGCGCGGTCACAGTTGCGTTGAGTTGCTGACCTGCAACTGCTGGCATAGCGCCTAATTGCCCGGCTGACACTTGCGCGTTTTGTGCACTAATAGACGCGCTAATGTCTGCAGGCGTCAATTTATAGTTTTGAAGCTTGGCAGGATCTAACCAAATACGCATCGCATACTGCGAGCCAAATAACTGTACTTCACCCACACCTTCAACACGCGAAACAATGTCTTGCACGTTTGATGACACATAGTCGCCGATATCAATGTTGGTCATGCTGCCATCTTTTGACATAAACGCATAAACCATCAAAAAGTTACGAGCTGACTTTGCAACCACAACACCTTGGCGTTGCACGGCCTCTGGTAAAAGTGGTGTAGCAGTAGCTAGTTTATTTTGCACCTGAACCTGAGCAATATCAGGATCGGTTTCAGCGCTAAACGAAAGTGTAAGCGTTGCTGAGCCGCTAGACTCTGACGTTGACGACATATAAAGCAAGCCATCTAAGCCTTTCATTTTTTGCTCTATAACCTGGGTAACGGTATCTTCAAGCGTACGAGCCGATGCACCTGGGTAGGTTGCCGTAATACTTATTGCAGGTGGCGCAATAGATGGATACTGCGCAATAGGCAAACTTTTAATAGCTAAAATACCTGCTAGCATCACTACTATGGCAAGGACCCAAGCAAATATAGGTCTATCGATAAAAAATCGTGACATGTAAATTCTCCGTTATTGCGCTTTAGCGGTTTGAACTTCAGATGGACTAACCAGTGCGCCAGGGCGAATTTTTTGTAACCCTTCTACAATCAGTTTATCGCCTTCCATTACACCATCGGTGACAAGCCAATTAGATCCAATGGTGCGGTCTGTTTTCAAAACACGGCTCTCTACTGTGTTACTTTTGCTAACAACCATTGCTGTCGGTTCACCTTTTGAATTTCGACTAACACCACGCTGTGGAACTAAAATAGCGTCGTTTTTAACGCCTTCAACAATTGAGGCGCGAGCATACATCCCCGGAAGAAGTAACTTTTCAGGGTTAGGAAATTTAGCGCGTAATGTAACCGACCCTGTACTTGGGTCAACTGTCACTTCAGAAAACTGTAAAGTGCCTTTATGAGAATAAACAGAGCCATCTTCCATAGTGAGTTCAACATCGGTTTGACTGGTTGAATCTACACTTAAATCGCCCGAAACAATCGCTTTTTTAAGCTTAGTTAATTCGTTACTCGACTGCGTTAAATCAATATAAATAGGATCAAGTTGTGTCACTGTTGCCAAAGAAGTGGTCTGATTTGCACTCACTAATGCACCTACGGTGACATTCGATTTACTAATTTGCCCACTAATAGGTGAAGATACATGACTGTATTCTAAATTAATTTTTGAGGTTTGCAGCTGCGCTTCGGCAGTAAGAAGTTCTGCTTTTGCTTGTTTATAGGCTGCATCAGCTTCGTCGTAATCTTGCTGGCTTACCGCTTTGATTTTTAATAATTCACTATAACGAGACGCTTTAGCTTTACTGCTTGCAATGCTTGCTTGAGCGCGGGCAACAGCAGCTTCACTTGCCGCTAAGTTGGCTTGAAAAGTAGCAGGATTAATTTGATATAGCGCCTGATTTTTTTCTACTTGAGACCCTTCGGTAAATAAACGTGATTGCACAATACCACTTACTTGCGGGCGGATTTCAGCAATTTGAAATGCACTAATACGTCCAGGCAATTCTTGCCTTAAAGTTAGCGTTTGTTTTTTTAGCGTAATAACCCCGACTGGCACAGCTTTAGGAGTTGATGCCTGCGACTGCTCTGTCACTTGGTCGCAACCAGTCAACGCAACTGAGCCTAGAAGAACTGAAAATACAAAGAAAGCGGTGCTAGAACGCTGCATGTTAAATACCTTTAATTTAGAGTGAACGATCATTCTAAATTAAATGTTAGTGAGAATACATCTTAATAAGCAGATCTTTACACAAAATTACACTCAACCATTCAGTCTCATACTTAAACACTAAGTAATGTTAATAACGTTCTTTGTAAAATATATTTACACCTACAAGCTAGCTATCGCCTTCACTGCAAAGAGTTATCTTAAATCGAAGATGACTTACGCAAAAACCTGCTTGTTCATAGCAAAGGCTAAAAGTAGATAGTGAAGAGATTTAAATGTTATATTTCAGATAATTAAAAGTAAAAGCCATTCTGCTACGTAACAGTCTGAGTATAGCCATACATAGTTTATGTAATGAACAAACTAATAAACTTTTATTAACAAAAAAGCCAAGGCAAGCTTGGCTTTAATTGAAATTATGAAGTTAAGCGCCTATTAAAACGGCTTATAAAGTGATTAGGATGACAAATTTGAGGCTAACCTAGATACAAGCAACTGCTCAACACGGATACCTTCAACATCAACCACTTCAAATTTAAAGCCCGCATAACTTATGTGTTCAGCGCGTTTTGGTATACGCTTCATTGTGTAAATTAAAAAGCCTGCCACCGTTTCGTAATGCATCTGCTCTGGGAACTCTTCTATATCGAGTACTTTAGCTAAATCGCTAATTGGCGTCAGCCCGTCAACTAACCACGAGCTTTTATCTCGCTCGATTATTAACTCATCCCCTTGGTGAGTTATTAAATCTCCCATAAAGCCTTTCATCAAATCTTTTACAGTAACAATACCAACAAGTAATGCATATTCGTTTACCACAATAGCAAATGGTTTAGCGGCACTTTTAAATGCATTTAACGCCTCTGATAAACTTAAGGTTTCTGGTAAGTAAAATACATCGGTATCAACTAATTCGTCATTGATGTTAGCAGCTTCACCTTTGAGTACTTGACGTAAAATATCTTTTGATTCAACAGAGCCATGTAATTTATCTAGGTTACCCGACACAACTAAAAAATGATTATGCGGATGATCAATAATCTTGGTCGCAATGTCATGGCTACTTTCGTTTAAATCAAAGTACACAATTTGGTCGCGCGGTGTCATTACGCTTGATAAAAAACGTGCTTCTAAATCAAACACATTGCCAATTAAATCATACTCTTGTTTTTGCAAACTGCCATACTCAGCGCCAGCTTCCATCATGGCAACAATGTCTTCTGTGGTTACGTTATCTTCACGCTCTGCGGGAACTTTAAATAGCCGCAGCACAAAGTTAGTCACACCATTAAAAAACATCACCAAAGGCGTCAAGGCAAATGTAACCCAACGCATTATATTAACGACCTTAACAGCAACAGCTTCAGGCATGATCATCGCTAATCGCTTTGGCATTAAATCGGCGAATAAAATAAATAACGAGGTAATAGTAAAAAATGAGAATAAAAAGCTAATTTTCTCTACATACGCACCCTGGTAAAATAAAACCAATACTTTTTCAACGTATGGCGATAACGCTTGTTCACCTACAATGCCGCCTAATATAGCGATAGCATTAAGTGCTATTTGTATCATGGCGAAGAACGCGCCCGGGTTTTCTTGCAGTTTTAATACTGCGGCCGCATTTAAACTGCCTTCGTCTGCCATTACGCGAAGTTTTATTTTTCGTGACGCTGCAATTGCTATTTCCGACATAGCAAACAACGCACTGATCAAGATCAATAGACTAATCCCGATTAAATCACCCATTTAACGCTCCAAAAAGTTAGCGCTTTTTATATAAAAAGCAGCTGATTATAGTCGCTTTTTTAATCGCAGCAATTGATATTTTTAATTTATGTTTAAGTTTTTATTATTCAGTTAGTTAAATGGATTTTAGCCATTAATTAAGGGAGAAGGTTTGTCTAAATGCAAACTGTAATTTTGCAATTAACGACTCATCCATATTTATGTTACACGCAAAATATAACGGAGATTGAGCCGTATTTAAATCAAGCACTGGCTCGAGTAAATTTAATTTTGGTGATGTTTTGAGACGATAATTAAATTGTTTTTTACTTAGGACAACAAAATCAAGAATGTCACGGCGTGCACTAATTAACTTATCAATTTTATCTAGGTTATCAATTAGTAACAGATGTCGGCTTTCGTTAAAAGCGCGCTCAAGTAAATAATGATGGCTAAAGTTATCTCTTAGTACTGCTATTTTATAGCGTTTGGCATCATGTAAGGTCTTTAATTTTATATCACGAGATTTTAGTCCAAAAATCGCTGACTCAAACTCTTCAAGTTCAGCTATCCACACAAATTTATTTTCTCTTGGTGGCAAACGAACAATTGAAAAAATGCAGGTGTTTTTATCTCGAAGGGCTGCATTATAAGACACACTCCAATTGTTAGCCGACATAGTGTAACTAATACCAGCAGCATTAAGGGCGTTTTTTACCTTTTCTACAGAGCGACCTGCCAATTGGTTGTTTGCATCGAGATACTGAAAGTCAGGGAAAACTTCCGTCACTATATTAATTTCGTTAGCATGAGCAACAGGGTATAAAAGACAAAGTAAAAAAACGAATCCCTTCATTCAATAAACCTCAACTAAATTAGTGTAATTATTCAATTAATATAGTTGAGGCTGAGTAGACTGCTAGTTTTGAGTAGTCAATTAAACACGATTAAGCCTATAGTATTAATTTTTATTTGTTCATCGCATTAATCAAAAAGGCTGAAATTTTTGCGCCTTCTTTTAACGTTGTTTCAGAACTTGCTTGCCCAACTAAAGAACTGTCGGTAAATGGTGCTATTTCCATCATGTCAGCGCCTGTAATAGGAAACTCATCTGCAATGGCCGATAAAATATCTAATGCATGTTGAGGTGTTAACCCGTTATCCTCAGGAGTACCGGTTGCAGAAGCAAATTCAGCATCGAGGGCATCTATATCAAAACTAACATACACTTCGTCAACATTATCAGCTTTTAATTGTGCAATAGTATCTGCGGCAATAGCGGCTGCACCACGTTCAATAATTTCATGCGCCCAATGTTGTTTAACCCCAAATGTGTTTTCCCAATGTGATTTTGGTTTTCCACTTGAGCGTATGCCAAATTGAATTAAGTGATGTGGTGCAGGTAAAAACTCTAAAATATGTGTACACCAAGACCCAAAACATAAATCTATGCCTAGACGCTCCACAAGTAAATCGGTGTGCGCATCAAAGTGGATAATAGCCGTGCGCTTCCCTTGCTCGCGCTTAGCTTTTAAATAGGCTTTGGTTAATGGGTAACTAATAGAGTGGTCGCCACCAATACCAAAAATACCTTTATCTTTAAACGTCGCGTAAAAGCTATCGCACACATCTTCGGTAATTGATAGCGGACTGACGTAGTAATCGTTATTTTCGTTTCCGTATAGCGCTTTTTGGCAATTAGAGATAGTTGCGTCGTTTAGGTACTTGTCGTGCAATAAATGAGGGATAACACGTACATCGCCTAAGTCAAACGAATGACATTCGGGGTGCTGGTCAATTAATGCTGAACGAACAAACAAAGGACCCCAATTAGCACCACGTAGAATACCGCCACCACAATCAGAACTAATTCCAAGCATTACCGCTTTATAAGGAGAGTGTGGCAACTCATTTAACGATTCACGCCATAACGTCTCTACATTTTCGGTTTGACCGTACAGTTTATTTCGAAGTGCCGCTTTTCGCTCTTTTGCAGTATTAACAGTAAAAACACCATCGCCAGGAGCACATAAGCAGTGCTCTACTTTACTATTAAATGCTTGAATTTCTTGACTCATAATAAATCCTTATGAATTGTACTGTGCGTATTTTAGTGATTATTTATGCAAAATGATTAAACAGACCTAAACTTTAAAAAATTAAAAATCGGAATTTTTTAACGTATGTATCATTAAAATTAATTCTAAAAAAACTTAAAATAAAAACATAACACACTGATAGTTAGTAAATTTTAATTAATACTGGCGATTGTCATTCATGACTAACCACTTGATTGAGTGATACTTATAATGTCTACGCGCACAAGTCAACTGCACACGTAAACCATAAATTTATGAGTGTGCTTGAATATTCATAGTTGGTGCATAAAATACGCTACAGCCCTGTTTTACTGGCCTAGGCACGCGCTCAATTTTATAAATACGGACATACGTCCTGTACTTAAGGTAGGTTTCTAGCAAAGATGCTAGATTGAAAAAAATTATTTTAAAAAGGCTTAGATATGGAAAAGGTATTTCACTTAGGACTATGTATTGACGATCTACAAGGTGCAAAACTTGCAATAGTACCCGGTGACCCAGATCGCGCTGCACGCATTTCAAAATTCCTAGACAACCCAACCTGTCTTGCTCAAACACGTGAGTTTCATGTTTATCTTGGTCAATTAAATGGCCATTCAGTTGTTATATGCTCTACAGGTATTGGCGGCCCATCTACATCGATTGCAGTAGAGGAACTTGCTCAACTAGGCGTGCGTCAATTTTTACGTATTGGTACTACGGGTGCTATTCAGCCTCACATTAATGAAGGTGAAATATTAATTAGCCAAGCGTCTGTGCGCTTAGACGGTGCAAGCCAACATTTTGCACCGCTTAGCTACCCGGCTGTGTCTGACTTTTATGCAACACAGGCCATGGTTGAAGCATGTAAAAATTTAAACATTGATTTTCACATTGGTATTACTGCATCTAGCGACACTTTTTACCCAGGCCAAGAACGCTACGATACACATTCTGGTTATGTGCCAAAAGCATTTCAAGGTAGCTGTGAAGAATGGCAAAAACTAGGGGTAATGAACTACGAAATGGAGTCGGCTACATTATTCACTATGTGTGCAGCTCTTGGCTTGCAAGCTGCCTGTGTTGCCGGTGTATTAGTTAACCGTACTCGTCAAGAAATCCCTAACGTTGACCACGGTGAAATAGAAAGGAAATCAGTGGCTGTTGTGTTAGAAGCCGCTAAAGTGTTACTCGGTTAGTATTTATTTATAAGTAAATTGATATGTAAAAGCACAGCTTATTAGCTGTGCTTTTATGACTCTATTTAAGCGCAGCGCTAATTACTTGTAGCTCTGGCAAATCAGTAAATCCCGATAGTACCGCTTTCGATACGCCCGCTTGATTTTCGTGCCCTTTCGTTTCTAACAGTGTGATGCCTTTCACTGTCTCCTTATCAAAACTAAGGCCAGCTAAAAAGAACTGACTCAACGCGCTTTGTAGAGGCGATAAGCTTGGACTATAGGCTGCGTTTTCTGCATAACTGCCGTAAAAATCCCCATTATTAAATGTACTTACTTTTACCGCACTAAAATTTTGGCTGTACGGTACATATGCATTTAACGCAAAGCCAGCAAAAGTCTCTTCAATCTGTTCATCATCAAAAACCGCACACTGAGGTTTTGGATTAAACAAGCTAAATTCGTTACCTAAATCGGTTGGCCCAAACGAGTGAGGTAATAGCTCTGCTAATTTAAAATGTTGGCTTGGAAGTAAAATATCAAATTCTTTCGCATCGGCTAATTCGTTCATAAATTGGCGACAGTAGCCACACGGAGCATCGCTTATAGCAATTTTAAGAATTTTTTTAGCACCATTTAACCAAGCGTTATTAATGGCAGACTGTTCTGCATGAACAACTAAACTCAGCGCTTGATGAGCAAACTCTACATTAGCGCCAAAATAAAAGCTGATTTGTTGCTGCTCATCCATGGCTTTGACAATAGCACCCACATGAAAATGTGATACTGGAGCCACCGAAAACTCAGACGCTAAAGGCACTAAACCTTGTAATAATGAATCGACTGAAACATTAAACTCTTTGCACAGCTGTTCAATATTGTTTGCGTTTAATATGCCGCGTTGCGACTTTAATTGGCTACGTAAAGACGCTGTTTGCGCTACGTTTAAAGAGATGTGTGTATTAATAAGTGCTGTGTCTTGTTGCACAGTAAAAGTTGATGAAGCCATAAGGTTTTTTAATTATTCAATGGCTAAGTAGTTTAAAAGGTTAAGACCCAAATTGCTAGGGCCTGTTGACCTTTCAGGATTAAAATTTGTTCTAACTATGGACGATTTGATCGTGGCGCGAGGTTTGTAACCTAGTGGGCTAAATAAAAACCGAGCAAAGCTACCGCGTCCTGCTCACGCCCCTTACCTACATCCATGTAGGCAACAAAGAGTTAATCGTTCCTAGGACGAACCTTCTGGCAGCGCGTGTTTGGTATTCATACTGCGTTATCGCCTATTTATGGGGAATAACCACACTACATAGGCTCTGCCTTGCCTAAGTACCAAACACACTGCTGCAAATTTAACCTCAAAAGATAAACAGGCCCTCGGTTATTAAACATAAAAAAAGGGAACACAGCGTGTTCCCTTGCTAAATAATAAACGTTAACGATTAACCAGTATTACGCATACCTGCAGCAATACCTGTCATAGTGATCATTAATGCATTATCGATGTCCCCTTCGTTATGCTCCTCGTTAGAACGAGCACGGCGAAGCAATTCAACCTGCAATACATTAAGCGGATCGGTGTACGGATTTCGTAAACTAATCGACTCTTTGATCCAAGGCTGACCGGCAAGTAAACTTTTTTGTGGACTTAATGACTGCACAAGCTCAATGGCTTCTTCAAGCTCTTTTCGCAAAGTTACACCCAATGGCTTGTACATGTCTTCCACCAGCGCATTATCATAATGCTCACTTAACCAGCTATCGGCTTTACTAAATACCATTTCGAGCATTTCTAAACGGGCTCTAAAAAATGGCCAATTGAGGCTCATTTCGTTTAGTGTTTCTAAGCCATATTGATCTAGTGCCTTTTTTAAGCCTGTTAACGCACCTAACCAAGCAGGCAACATTAACCGGTTTTGACTCCATGCAAAAATCCACGGAATAGCACGTAAACTTTCAACGCCTCCATTAGGGTTGCGTTTTGCAGGGCGAGAGCCAAGCGGAAGTTTAGAGAGCTCCAACTCTGGCGTTGCCATTCTAAAGTAAGGAACAAAATTCTCATCATGGCGAACAACATTGCGGTAATGCTCACACGACTGCTCACTAATAAGCTTCATGACTTCGCGCCATTGTGGCTTAGGCTCTGGCGGTGGTAATAAGTTACTTTGCAGTACAGCACCTGCATATATATTTAAGCTCTGCAGTGCAACATCTGGCAAACCAAATTTAAAGCGTATCATTTCGCCTTGCTCTGTTACCCGTAAGCCACCTTTAAGTGAGCCTGGTGGTTGCGAATGCAATGCTTGCGCAGCCGGTGCACCACCTCGACCAACGGTTCCTCCTCGGCCGTGAAACAACACAAGCTCAATGCCACGCTCATCGGCAAGTTGCACTAGTTTGTCCATGGCTTCGTATTGAGCCCAACCGGCAGCCATCATACCGGCATCTTTTGCCGAATCGGAATAACCGATCATTACATTTTGCGTATTTTGAATATGGCCGCGGTACCACACATTATCGAGTAATGTAGTGATCACGTCGCTACCGTTATTTAAATCGTCTAATGTTTCAAATAATGGGGCAACCGGCAATTCAAAACTACAGCCACTTTCTTTAAGAAGAAGCTGAACAGCTAAAATATCGGATGCAGTGCGTGCCATAGAAATAATATACAAACCAAATGTTTTTTCATCTTGCTGTGCGATTACATCGAAGGTGTCGAGCACTTCTTGTACATCAGGGCTTGGTTGCCAATGCTTAGGAATAAGCGGACGACGCGAATTAAGCTCTGCTAATAAAAAGGCTTGCTTATCTTGCTCTTGCCACTGGTTGTAATCCCCTAACCCTAAATAACGCGTAAGTTCAGAAAAAACGTCGCTGTGGCGCGATGAGTCTTGGCGCACATCTAATTTTGCCAAACGCAGGCCAAAGCTGTTTAAACGATGCATTAAATCAAGCAGTAACCCGTCAGCAACGACTTTCATGTTACATTTTAATAACGAACGATAACACACCTCAATTGGGTGTTTGAGTTGGTTAATATCAGTTACAAGGTCTTGTGCATCAGTGCGTTTGTGTTTAATTTTTGCACCTAAATGTGCCACTGTTTCAGACACTTCGCCTTTAAGCTTTTTGAGCACTGTGCGGTAGGGTTCAAAGTCTTGGCCAGCTAACTCAATAAGCTCTTCGCTAGCATCAGACATAGATAACTCAGCGCATAACGTATCAATATCTCGGCCATATAAATCAAGCGCCATCCAACGACCATGGTCAAGTACTTGTGAAGTAACCTGCGCAGTAACAAATGGGTTACCGTCGCGATCTCCCCCCATCCAAGATGTGAATTCAATAGGGCTGTAATCAATGGGCAGCTCTAAACTAAGCTGCTCTTTTGCGTGTTCCGAAAACTCACGTAAAAACCGAGGTACTGCATGCCACAGGCTATTTTCTATAACTGCATAGCCCCATTTAGCTTCATCGACAGGCGTTGGGCGCGAGCGGCGAATATCGTCGGTATGCCACGCTTGGCTTATTAGCTGGGCAATTCTATTTAAAATAGCTTCGCGCTCATGTTCCAAGTTATCTTTTCGTTCCAGCGATGCTAAACAGTCGCTCAACTCTACGTGCTTATTGATGATTGTACGACGAGTAACCTCAGTGGGGTGAGCAGTTAATACTAAATTAATGTGGAGTTTTGAGAGTGTGTCAGCAAGGTGGTTAGAATCTAGCTGACCTTCTTGTGCTTTAGCGGCTAACGTTTTTAATGTTTGAGTGAGAGGGTTTTGCTGGCCAAGACCAGCGTCATTAAAACGCGATACAGTATGAAACTGCTCTGCCACATTGGCTAAATTTAAAAAATGATTAAATGAACGGGCAACCGGTAAAAGCTCTTCATCACTTAGCGAATGTAATACTTCAATTAACGCCTTGCGATCGTCTTCATTACCACTGCGAGAGGATTTTGATAAAGCGCGAATTTCTTCTACTTTATCTAAAATTGCTTGGCCTTGGGCATCTTTTATAGTTTGACCTAATAATTGTCCAAGTAGGCCTACATTACCTCGCAGGGCGGCATATTGTTCACTCATTTCTCAGTCTCCTTTGTTTCATGGAAGACTATTAATATCATTAAGAGCACATATTTAATAGATCCATTTGCAATGTCATGTCGTAAAAAAGTATAGATAAAATAATCACAAAGCATCGATATGATCATTTTTTACGACGGCAACTGCCCCCTTTGTAGCACCGAGATGCAGCAGCTAAAGCAAGCCGACAAGCACAATCTCATCACGCTTGAAGACTTAAATGCAAACGACTTTAGCCATCGTTATGCTCATGTGAATAAAACTCAAGCACTTGCTTACCTGCAAGCGCAATTAGACACTGGTGAGATGATTTATGGGCTAGATGTAACGTATCAGTCTTGGAAAACAGTTGGTAAACACAGGTGGTTGAAACTACTTCGCCTACCCGTTATTCGAATTTTTGCAGATTGGGGGTATGTTTTTTTTGCAAAGCATAGGCACTCTATTAGCCAGTTTTTAATGCCTAACACCCAATGCAATAACGGCCAGTGCGCCATAAAATCAAAAGGTAAAAAATGAAAACTATCATCCTTTTTGGTGCTAGTAGCGCGATAGCTAAAGCCTACGTAAAGCACCTTCAAAACCAGGCAAATAAATTTAATGTTGTATGTGTAAGCTCAAGCAACACAGTTTCACAAAATAGTGACAACATTAGTTATTATAATACTGACTACTCTGCGGATAGCTTATCTGGATTGACTCAGCATTTAAAAGATGAACAAGCCGACATACACCAAGTAATTATGTTTAACGGTAAGTTACATAACACCGAACACATGCCAGAAAAAAAGCTTGAGGACATCAACGCTGATTATTTTAACTTGTTACTAAACGCTAATACGCTCACCCCATTGCTTTGTTTGCAAAGCGTTTTACCTTTAATTAATCATAAAACGCATTGTACAATAACAGCCCTCAGTGCACGTGTGGGAAGTATTAACGATAACAAAATGGGGGGCTGGTACACTTACCGTGCATCTAAATCAGCCCTAAATATGCTATTTAAAACTGCCGCAATAGAGCTCGCTCGTCGTGCAAAGAACACCAAACTTGTGCTGTTCCATCCCGGTACAACCGATACCGAGCTTTCTAAGCCATTTCAAAAAAATGTACCCGAAGGCAAGTTGTTTACACCCGAATTTGTAGCACACCAACTTTTTGATTTAACAAATAATAGCCCTGATTTAGAACTAAATGGCGAGCCGGCCTACTTAGATTGGCAAGGCACAACTATACCGTGGTAAGGATTAAAAATGCATTTTACTAAAGCGCGCATCGACGCACTTGAAAAACGTACTCGTACACATTTAATAAACTCGTTATCTGGGTTTAAAAGTGCAAACTTAATAGGCACACAAGACCTACTAGGCAACACTAATTTATCGATTGTCAGTTCGGTTATTCATTTAGGGGCTCACCCTCCTCTGGTTGGCATGATAATGCGACCACACAGTGTACCGCGACACACGTTTGAAAATATATTACAAACAGGTGTTTACACTATTAATCAGGTTAATAAAGCCATTTATAAACAAGCGCATCAAACCTCAGCACGCTACGACAAAGACGAATCTGAATTTGACGCAACGGGACTTACTCCTGAGTATTTAAATGAGTTTTCAGCCCCTTTTGTTGAAGAAAGCCGATTAAAATACTCTGTTAAATTTGTTGAAAGCAAACATCTTGAAATTAATGGTACTGAACTGGTTATTGGTGAAATTGTAGACGTGTATTTAGATGAAACCGCTTTGCAAAGCGATGGTTTTCTAGATTTACAAGCCATTGATACTGTGGCTGTGACGGGCCTTGACAGCTACCACACCGCCAATAAATTAACGCGCCTTCCCTACGCAAAAAAATAACATTAAGGGGTGTATTTCACCCCTTTTATTTTACAACCACCTAACTCGACTCATTCCAAGCAATCTTTAAATACTTAACCATGCTACTAGTCGCATAACATTGAATTTAGAATAGGAATTGCTCACAATGGCTAAAATTCCAAGGAGAAGCCTAATGAGCACAATCGGTATTGGCACACAAACCCCAGAACAAGCATTAGCCAGCTTAAGTAATATGACCCAATCGTTAACGCCTATTCAGGCTGACGAACACCTTGAACGTATAGCAAAAGCACAAGCTTATATGGCGGCTAACAACATCGATGCCATATACTTAAATGCAGGCACTAACCTGACCTACTTTACAGGCATGAAGTGGTTCGCAAGCGAGCGAATGGTTGGCGCAATTTTACCTGCGATTGGTGAAGTACAATACATAGCCCCGTATTTTGAAATTGGTACCCTTAATGGCTTTAAAGTGGTTGAAGGACCAATACACGGCTGGCAAGAGCACGAAAATCCTTATGCGCTATTTGTTAGCGTATTGAAGCAACTCAATATTAGTAACGACGCCACCATTGGCATTGATGAAAGTGCGCAGTTTTTTATATTCGATGGTATTAACAAAGCACAAAAAAGCTTAAATATAATTAATGCACAAAGCGTTACTGCACATTGTAGAATGCATAAATCGGTAAACGAATTAGCGCTTATGCAACGCGCAATGGACATGACCTTAGCTGTGCACCAAGCAACCGCCAGTATGCTTTACGAAGGTATTACCACCACAGAAGTAGAAGCTTTTATTAAAAAAGCGCATCAAAAGGTAGGTGCACCAGGTAACTATTTTTGCATTGTATTGTTTGGTGTTGCTACGTCATTTCCACATGGTGTTAAAGATGCGCAAGTACTTAAAAAAGGCGATATGGTATTAATAGATACCGGCTGTAAAGTACACGACTACCTTTCAGACATAACCCGCACGTATGTATTTGGTGAACCAACACCACGCCAACGCATGTTTTGGGATCATGAAAAAGCAGCGCAACTCGCCGCATTTAACGCCGCGAGTATTGGTGCTACCTGCGAAGATGTTGACGCAGGCGCTCGTCACTATTTAGCAGCACAAGGATTAGGGCCACAGTATCAAACACCCGGCTGCCCGCATCGTACGGGCCATGGAATTGGCTTAGATATTCACGAATGGCCCTACTTGGTAGGTGGAAACAAAACCCCACTTGCATCGGGCATGTGTTTTAGTAACGAGCCAATGCTAGTTATACCCGATGAGTTTGGCGTACGTTTAGAAGATCACTTCTATATGACCGACAGTGGCCCACATTGGTTTACACAACCAAGTTATAGTATCGACGACCCGTTTGGGCTTAACGCTTAAACCCTTTATAAAGAGCAGCCATTAGCTGCTCTTTTTAGTTTAAGGATTGATAATGCATACTTCATCCCAATATCCCTGTTATACCAAAGCAATCCGCAAAAGGATGAATATGAAAAACTTTAGAATTGATATCGTGTCAGACGTAATGTGCCCATGGTGCGTGGTTGGTTATAAAAACCTAGAGACAGCGCTTGGCCAACTCAAAGACGAAATGAGTGCAGATATTACATGGCATCCTTTTGAGCTAAATCCAGATATGCCAGTTGAGGGTCAAGACTTAAACGAACATTTAATGCAAAAGTACAACCTAACTGAAGAGCAAGGCGATGAAAATCGTAAAAACATGTTCGAAGCAGGACAGCGTGCTGGCTTTACGTTTAACTTTGATAGTAAACGTATCATGATCAACAGCTTTGATTTGCACCGTTTATTAATGTGGGCACGTGAAGAAGATAAACAAACACAGCTTAAACTCGCATTCTTTGAGGCACACTTCACTGATTTAAAATATTTAAATCAAGAAGACGCTCTGCTTGATGTAGTGCAAAGTGTTGGCCTTGATAAAGAAGAGGCCCGCAGTATTTTACACTCAGACAAATACGTTCAAGCTGTACGCCAAGAGCAAAATAACTTTAAACAAATGGGTATTACCTCAGTGCCTACGTTTATCATAAACGATAAATATGCGCTCACTGGCGGGCAACCAAGCGACTCATTCATTCAAGCACTTAAACAAATTAGTGAAGAAGAGGCTAAGCAAGAAGCTTAATGAGTGAGGCAAACAATAAAGGCTGCGCGTTGCAGTCTTTTTAATAACCCAATAAATTTACTTTAAGTACGATAAAGTACTTTAATAACATGCCAGCCAAATTTAGTTTTAACTAGGTGCGGCTCTAAAATAGCGCCATTAAAGGCTATTTTGTCAAACTGTGGAACCATCTGTCCGCGTCTAAATTCACCTAAATCACCACCTTTTTTACCCGATGGGCACGACGAATATTTTTTAGCTAAGGTTTGAAACTTTGCACCTTTACCTAATTGCTTAATAATATCTTCTGCTATTTCTTTGTGTTTAACCAATATGTGGAGTGCGTGCGCTGTACTTGCCATTTCAAAGCCCTGATAATTTAAAACGCGGCGATTTTAGCACAGCCACTTAAGCCAAGCATCTACTTATAGCTGACCAATCACATAATTGGGTCCACCAATAGTACGCTTTAATTCACGAAACCTGATATTTGCTCTAAGCAGCTATATTCAGGGGCCGAGACTGGGCTTAACCTAGTTACTTTTCTAATTCGTGGTGCTTTACTTTTTTCATGGCTGGAAATAACGCCCTCCACTAAAAGCATTCGATCACTACAATGCTTAACAAACCCCTCAGTTACATCACCGTAAAATGGGAATACTAAGTATTGCTTTGACATTTTTTCTAGAGCTGGACGATCTTCATAAAAATCAAGGTGTCCGTAATGTCCAACTAAGCACACCTTAGTTCCAACCAAATCATTTTGATTCTTGAAAAGTTCGCCCCAAGATATTTTTTCACATTCAATTTTTTCCTGAAAAGGAAAAGCTTTTGCAGAAAAAATAACTAATATTAAAACTAAAAATTTAGATATAAATTTTTTCATATTTGGTTTCTATTAATTGTTGGGGAAGAATGTTCTATAGCGTATTCGTACACTCTAACTTAAGAGCCCTGGCATTTTATAACCTATCAATTTTTATAAATTAACACTTCAAGATTAGCAGTAATCAGCCAAAGACAAAAACCTCTACTTTTTTAAACATTTCAAGACCTGGTTTTTTGGGACTTCGCAATACCGTGTAGATTTTTCAAACTGCTTAATTACTTAACTTAATCAATTAGTTGTACCAGTCGGTGCTGTAATATATTGGAAAGTCTGAAACAGCTGTCCAATGCATAAACAGCATATCGTATCATTGCGATTATTATACTGCTTTATATATTTGTCTAATGGAGAATATGATTCAATACGTTAATAAATCTCTGTATCTGCGTTCAAATTAAATAATGTTTTGCATCATCTGGACTGGGGACTCTGCAGTATTGGTATTTGCCAAATAAGGTATAACGGTTTAGAGCAATTTTATCGTACAGCCAATTATTAAAGGTGTTAGGTAAAACACTAAAAATAGTTGCTAGTTTGTAAGGGTAACCAAGCTGCTTTACTACTTCAAATAAAGCATGGCTTTGCGTGAATACTTTGCCGTTTTCTAAGTACACCATCGAGGCGTATTGTGTAGTTGAAAAGCCAAAGTGAGTTAATAGCAACTCACCTTTTGGGGATTGCACGCTGCATAGTTTAAAAATGGCATTGGTATCGTTACTAATTATAAAATTACACCACGCACTACATAATTTACATTGTGAGTCGAATAATATAATTTTTCGATTACGCATTAGTGTGCCTGCATTTTCACCCATTTATTTTCCTTAAGCGGTTAGTGCTGAACCGGCTTTTTTTGTAACTTACGTTGCAATGTGCGTCTATGCATATTTAATTGCCTAGCTGTGACCGATATATTGCCATTATTACTGTGTAGTACTTGCTGAATATGCTCCCATTCTAAGCGCTCAGGCGACATAACAGCATCATCAATACTCGTTTGAAGTTCACTTGTTTCGTTATTGAGTGCTTTTAATAATGTTGCCATATCAATAGGTTTAGTTAAATAATCGTTTGCCCCTAAGCGCATTGCTTCAACCGCAGTGGCAATGCTAGCAAACCCAGTTAGTAAGACTATATGTGTATTTTCTAATAAGTTGCGCAGTGGCTTTATAAGCATTAAGCCATTGTCGTCTCCAAGTTTCATGTCTAGTAAAATTGAGTCGGGTACTAATTGGCGCGCACGCAATAATGCGTCGCTTTGGTTATGCGCAACATCACAGGTGAAGCCTTGCTTAGTTAAACGCCTAGCAAGCGTACTGGCTAAATTTATATCATCTTCAATTATCAGTAACTTCATTATGCTGTTTGCTCGCTATTAATAATGGCTAACTTAACCTTTGCTACGGCACCGCCTTCTTTATGGTTAAATAACGTTAACGAGCCATTTAGACGTTCAAACGTGACGTTAGATAACAATACAGCTAACCCCATGCCTTGCTCACTAGGCATTACTTGCCCGCCTAGCTCCGCTAATTGTGAATCGGTAAAACCATTACCAAAATCACGAATTAATAAGTATATGTGGTGTTCTTGTGGGCTTAGCTCCCAACTTAATTCAAGCTTTGTTTTACCTTGCTTTTGATTTGCAATAGCCGCATTTTGCAACAAATTTAATATAGCCGGTAACAACATTGCATCACTTAAAAGCACGGCGGTAATTGAGGAAGCAGCCCATTTTATGTGTTGATCAGGGTATTGTAATACAAAGGTATCGCTGATGGCTGTTTGTAACTGCGTTATGGTTATTTGATCTTTAGCATTTTTAACCCTTATTTGCTCTGAAAGCACTCTAAAACTATTAAGTTGCGCTCGACATTGTATAAGAGGAGGTTGCATTTGCTTAACAATAGCATTGTCAGGTTGGTCTTCTAATAGCTCTTCAAACAGTAATTGTAAGTTAGCTATCGGTGTTGCTAACTGATGAGTTATTTGTGCTGCAGCGCCATCAAGCGTGACTAACTGCTCATTTCGTAATTGTTTTTCTCTTGCTTTGGCAATAATGCGTTCGCGTTCTTTTAGCGTGCGGCTCATGCCCCCTATTACAAGCGCTATTACACTGGTACTTAAAACGAAGTTAACCCACATGCCAATAAAATGGCCGCTCATGTTCATTTGATGCATACTGTGATCGGGCATATTTATTAATAAAAAGCTGTATGCTGCAATGGCAAGTAACGCAATATAAGCTAAGCCTTTTTCACGCAATGTGACCGCTGCTATCATAATGGGTAGCAGCAACAAAGACACAAAGGCATTGGTAGCTCCGCCACTTAAAGAAAGCAAAATAGTTAAAAATAAAACGTCAGCAGTGAGTTGCATCAACATAACTGAGGGCTTAGTGTGACTAACGTGTCGGTAGGCAAACAAACTGATTAGTTGAAATACCGCCTCTAAAGCAATCACACCAAGTAAGGGCAGTAACGCTAACTGGTAATCAAGCAAAAAATAGACACTTAATACAGCAACTAATTGTACTGCAATGGCGCCGCTTCGTAACATAAGTAAACGGCTGATAGTGGGATCGGTTTGCATTAACAAAACAATGATTTTCCAATTTAATATATAAAAATAAACTGTGGTAGAACGTTACTCATCGTCCATTGAAATTGTAAAAGCAGCGCAAGGTGTGCCTTGATGAAACACCATTTGCCATTGCTGTGCGCTATTTTTACGCCATAACGACATGCGAAGTGAATAATTAAATTCGGCACGGGCAGAGCGTCTATACGCTGCTTGATAACTTATTTGCGCCACATCAACGCTCAACATTCGGCCTTTAAAATGCTGATTATAAAACTGCGGCACCACTTCAGTGGGTAGGCGTGTGAGTACTTGGTATTTATTAAATGACGTGCCATTAGCAGCAATTTCGATAAACTCATCGTCGAGTAAAGCATCGAGTGCACGTTCTGATTGGCGAACCTCAGGCTCAAGTAATTGACGCTCAGCCTCAATTAAATGATTAAACAACGACGCTTTAATTTTGCTGCTCATGTGCTTTCCTATTGCTTGTAAATTTGCCCTGCTTTCATGACAAATTGCACGTTTTTAAGTACGTTTATGTCTTCAAGTGGCGAGCCATTTACGCTGATAATATCTGCTTGTTTGCCAACACTCAAGTCGCCTAACTGATGGCTTTGTCCTAACAATTTAGCAGCATACACCGTGGCTGATTTTATTGCATGCGCCTCACTCATTCCATTATCAACCATTAAACTAAATTCGTTTGCATTAAGACCATGACGGGATACGCCCGAGTCGGTACCAAAGGCAATATTGACCTTATTTTTAAGCGCTAATTTAAACGATGCTTGCATTTTAGGCGTTACTTCTCGCACTTTATTGGCAATTGCCGCTGGCATATTAGGATTAGTTAGTACCTCTTCACTTACCGTGGCACCAGCAAGCAAAGTAGGAACTAAATAGGCCTGCGTTTTGTTGAATAAATTGACTGTTTTTTTATCTAAATAAGAACCGTGTTCTATTGAATCAACCCCAGCTCTAAGCGCTGCTTTTATACCTTCTGTTCCGTGGGCATGTGCTGTTACCTTGCGCCCTAAATGATGAGCCGTATCTACAATGGCAGCCAGCTCATCATCAGTGAGTTGCTGATTCACTCCCGCTGCGGTATTACTTAAAACACCACCCGTTGCGGTAATTTTAATTACGTCGGCACCGCTTTTAATAACTTCTCTCACTGCACGGCGGCAATCGTCAGCGCCATTACAAATTCCTAGTGTCGTTTTAAAAACATCGGTTATATCTTTTCTGTAGCCATGCATATCAGCATGACCGCCGCTTGGGGATATTGTATTACCCGCTGCAAAAATACGAGGACCGGCAATATCTTTTCGCTCAATAGCGCGTTTTAGCGGAAAAATAACTTGGTAATCGCTGCCTAAGTCACGCACCGACGTAAAACCCGCATCAAGCGTACGTTCTAAATACTTAATGGAACGCAGCGCGTAATCGGCCTCATATTCTGTAGCCCAACGGTGAGGGTTTGCTTTAGCATCACGTTCAAAAGTTACATGCACATGCATGTCAATCAAACCAGGCATAACAAACTGGTTTTTTAAATTAATTATGTCAGCATCGGGTAAATTAAGTGCTGACTTTGATATATAACCATCTTTAATTGACACTATTTTGTCATGGGTAACAATCAAGGTTTGTTCTTTTTTTAGCGCTTGCTCAGGTGCCACAAGTAAACTACCTGCGTAAATAATTTTAGAATGTGCTGCGCTTACATTATTAGCGAACATTGCCAATACAATTGACGATAATGTTGTGAGTGCTGTTTTCATAGATGCTCCTTTTTTATACTAGCTTTACCTTAAAAAACCTTTAATAGCGAATATTTACGATACAAAGCACGCTATAAACTAGTCTTACAAGTTGATTTTTGGTATAACTTGCCGGTAATAAATTGAAGTTATACCACCTTAAGAGAACACACTATGCCATACGCACATATCACTGGTTGGGGCAAATGCATACCACCAGCAAGTATTAGCAACGATGAAATTAGCGAAATAGTTGATACCACCGACGAGTGGATCACCACGCGTACTGGCATCAAATCTCGCCGTGTAAGCCATGTAAGTACAGCAGAGCTGGCAACCATAGCTGCAAAACACGCGCTTGCTTGCGCAGGTGTTGACGCAAAAGAGATTGATCTTGTCATACTTGCAACCTGTACGCCTTCAACAGTTGTTGCAAATACCGCATCGCAAGTACAAAAAAATATCGGCGCAACAGGCGCAGCCGCTATGGATACAAATGCAGCGTGCTCTGGCTTTTTATATGCATTACAAGCTGCTACTGCGCAAATTCAAGCTGGCATGATCAAAAAAGCGGTTGTTATTGCTGCTGAGCGAATGACTTGGTATGTAAACTGGGCGCGCCGCGACAGTGCCGTGCTATTTGGTGATGGCGCTGGTGCCGTTGTACTAGAAGCGGCAGAAACACCCGCAGGTTTACTTGGCACTAAAACAGGGTGTGATAGTGAAGACCGCGACATTCTTCATATCACTAACTTTGGTAGTGATTTAAACAAATATGAGCCCATTGGTCCGTCTGATCTGTTATTTGAAGGGCGCGAAATATTTAAACGTGCCGTAAAAGGAATGAGTGAAGCCTGTGACGACGTGCTCGAACAAGCTAATTTAAGCCTAGACGACATAAACGTACTGGTACCACATCAAGCTAACTTACGCATTATTCAAGCAATTCAGCACCGTTTAAAAGTGCCTGATGAAAAAGTAATGGTTAACATTGCAGATTATGGCAACACATCAGCTGCCACTATTGCAATTGCGCTATGTGAAGCGGTTGAACAAGGGTTGATAAAGCCTCATTCAAACATTATGTCTGCAGCATTTGGTGCTGGTTTAACATGGGCTGCAAGTTATATAAAATGGGGTGAACGTGTAACCCCAATTAGCCTTAGCGACGCACAATTACCGCCTTGCACTCAAACAGGTTTAGAGTTAGTTGCTCCGGCTGTTAAAGCATGTAAAGACGCTGAATAAGCTCGCTTTGAAAATATAGAATTAAAACGCACTTTTTAGTGCGTTTTTTGTTTAAGGAAGACACATTTATGGAGCTTTTAGGTATTCATCACACTGCGATTATTTGCAGTGATTATGCTCGCTCTAAACATTTTTACAGTGAAATTTTAAAACTTAATATTGTTAACGAGCATTACAGGGCTGAGCGTAATTCGTATAAGTTAGACTTAGCTATGCCTGATGGAAGCCAAGTTGAGTTATTTTCGTTTGAAGGTGCACCATCAAGGCCTAGTTACCCCGAAGCACAAGGCTTACGCCATTTAGCATTTAAAGTTAACAATGTAACTAAAGCAAAAGAATATTTAGAAAGTAAAAGTGTGGCTGTGGAAGAAATTAGAATTGATGAAATTACAGGTAAAAAGTTTACTTTTTTTGCCGACCCTGATGATTTGCCGCTAGAGCTATATGAAGTTTAAGCTTCATATAGCGCTAATGTTTCACGGTTAATTAATGATTAAAGCGGTTTTGTAAATAGTTAAACACGGCTCTAATACCAAGCGCTTCACCGCCTGCTGGGCGACCTGGTAACGAACGAAGGTTCCACGCCATTACATCAAAATGTACCCAAGGTGTGGTTGGCTCTACAAACTCTTTTAAGTAAAGCGCAGCAGTAATTGCGCCACCAAATGGCGTACTTGAACAGTTAGCCATATCTGCAACGTCACTTTTCAAAAATCCGCGGTACTGCTCAAACAAGGGTAATTGCCAAACAGGGTCGTTCACACTTAAGCCCGCATCAATTATACCGTTAGCTACATCACGCTCTGTAGAAAAGAAACCAGGTAGCTCAGTACCTAACGCTACACGACATGCCCCTGTTAATGTTGCAAAATCAATAATAAGTTCTGGATTATCATTTTGTGCTTCACTTAGCGCATCACACAAGACCAAACGCCCTTCAGCATCCGTATTATCAATTTCAACCATAATACCTTTGCGCGTTTTTATTACATCACCTGGGCGAAATGCATTTCGTGATACCGCATTTTCAACTGCGGGTACTAGCACACGTAAACGAACAGGCAATTTAGCCGCCATGATTAACTGGGCTAATGCAATTACATGCGCTGCACCGCCCATGTCTTTTTTCATGTTGCGCATACCAGAGCTTGGCTTTAAATCGAGCCCGCCAGAGTCAAAGCACACCCCTTTACCAACAAGCGTTATAAGTGGTGCATCATCGGCCCCCCACTTCAAATCAAGTAAACGCGGTTTATTTTCACTTGCACGGCCTACCATATGGATTGTTGGATAGTTTTGCTCTAACAGTTCATCACCAACCCATTGTGAAAACTCTCCACCATGAGATGAAGCTAAATCTTCCATCACTTGCGATAAATGTTGCGGCATCATATCAACC
The DNA here is from genome assembly GCF_005886645.1 of Pseudoalteromonas sp. S408. Classification (NCBI taxonomy): domain Bacteria; kingdom Pseudomonadati; phylum Pseudomonadota; class Gammaproteobacteria; order Alteromonadales; family Pseudoalteromonadaceae; genus Pseudoalteromonas; species Pseudoalteromonas sp. S408. The sequence continues at coordinate 90,029 of NZ_PNDY01000012.1, forward strand.
GCCGGTGTATTGACTAAATCACGCGCTAAAAAAATAGCATCGGCTTGTTGTTTAATTCGTGTGTATAAAAGCTCGTTTTCAATACACAGCTCTGCTTTTAGCGTCGGTTTTTCTTTGTATTCACTAAATTCGTATCCGCCAAGAACAAAGCCTAAAGCAACTTGCTCTATAAACGTGTCATCACCTTGAATTTGATAACTACCTGCAGGTAACGCATTAGCTAAATTGCCCGCAGCCCAAAAGTCATCTGCGCTTTGCATTAAGCAAATTACTTGGTTTAGCTGCCCTGAGTCAGGATCTGGAATTAACGCTAAACCTTGCTTTTCAAAACCGGTATTGCTTAACCAATTTTGTATAAATAAAGGCTGCTTTGCTTGCCAATCAGAGAGTTCGCTTTTAAGAATAAATGATAAAGGGATACCAGAGGATGTATTGCGAAGTAATGCACTCATTAAATAGCTCATATATTATAAAAATGGTACTTGTGAGCATACCAATAAGCACTATTAAAAGGTATCGCTAATTGAAGGGTTTTTGTTGTTACTTTTTTAATATGTTTTTTTTAGTTGAATTTTGATTTGCTTGAACTACCTCATTATCTAGCTCTTTTATTGATTTATTAATGCTAAACGAGCTGGGTAAAACATCAACACCAACAAGGCGACCTAACTTAACAACGAGAGGGATAGTAAGTGGAGCAAAAGGAAGCACTGCAAATATACCTAAGCCTAAACCTTTCAGTATATCAACAAACTGCTCATTGGCGCGTTTAAGCTCTGCACTGTTTGTTTGCCCTTGTGTGTATCGCTTGTATATAAAAAGCATTTCTTTGGTTTCTTTTTTTTCTTGAGCAAGTGCAATTTTAAGCGCCACCATAGCACGACGAAAACGAAGCTGCTGACGTCTTTTACTAATTTTTACTACACGCCAAGGAGCTCGGTGGATAACTTTATATAATCGCATGTGTTTATTTTCACACATGCTGATGAGTTAACAAAGAATAATTTACTTGATTATGACTATACTTTATCCTTTGCACCAAACTAGTGCCCAAAAGAATAAACTATGCCTGATTTCACAACTCAAATTCCACAAAAACCTGAAAAACCAAAATCTGATGAATGTTGCGGCAGTGGCAATTGTTATTCATGTGTGTGGGACGAATATAGAGAAAAATTAGCAACATGGAAATTAACAAATTTGCAAACAAAAACAAAAAAACAGGATGAAAGTTAAAAAAACAACCTCGAAAAGCCCTTCCTCACCTGCATTAATATTCCCAAATATAACCCAACCTGCACACAAATGGTTATAATCGGCATTAAAATGCACCACCTTTGGATTTTTTACCCAATTAAAGTTTTGTTATTTAATAGTTAATTAATAATTGCTCTTGTTGTTTTTTATGTATAGTCTGTATTCAGGAATTAACAGAAGCTGAGCATTTATGCTCTTTTGAATCGATATTTCAATCGGCTTAAACCACTCTGTTCGTTCCACAATTATGATTAAGGCGTGCTTTAAAGCACGACTAAAACAAAATTATTCTAACTGGGGAAATTTAGAATGAAATTAAAAAACAATGCGCTAAACCAAGCGATTAAATTTGCATTAGCCACAACCACCGCCGGATTATTTATCTCGGGCTCTGCAATAGCAGCAGATGAACAAAGCGAAGTTAAAGTTAATAAAAATGTAGAGAAAATCGCTGTAGTAGGTACGCGTTCAGCTCCACGTTCAATTGGTGACTCACCGGTACCTATTGATATTATTGGTGGTGAAGAACTAGAAAAGTCAGGCAATACTGACATGCTAGAACTTCTAAAAGGCTCTGTTCCTTCTTTCAACGTTCATCAAAACCCGATTAGTGATGCAGCATCACTTGTTCGCCCTGCTAACCTTCGTGGTTTACCATCAGACAGCACCTTAATACTTTTAAACGGCAAACGTCGTCACCGTGCATCTGTAATCGCCTTTTTAGGTGGTGGTATTAACGATGGTGCACAAGGTTCAGATATTTCAGTTATTCCTAGCATTGCAATTAAACAAGTTGAAGTACTTCGTGACGGTGCAGCTGCTCAGTACGGATCTGACGCCATCGCAGGTGTAATGAACTTCCAATTAAAAGACGCTTCAGAAGGCGGTAAGTTCGAAGTTCGTAAAGGTCAATATTTTGAAGGCGACGGCGATACCACTCAAATTTCTGGTAACGTAGGTTTACCATTTACAGACAGTGGTTTTGCCAACTTAAGTTTCCAATATAAAACAGCAGATGCGACTAGTCGCTCAGTTCAACGCCCAGATGCGGCAGGTTTTGCAGCAGCAGGTGTACCTGAAGTCTCGTCTCTTGCTCAAGTTTGGGGTGCACCAGAAGTTGATGACGATATCTCACTTTTTGGTAATGTAGGCCTAGACCTAACAAACAGTTCACAATTTTACATGTTTGGTAACTACTCTGAGCGCGACGTACGTGGTGGTTTTTACTACCGTAACCCGCATACTCGTTCTGGTGTATACTCAAACGATGATGGCGCAACACTTCTTGTTGCAGACTTAACTGACGACATGAGCGCCAACTGTCCTACTATTTCAATTACAGACGGTAATGTTTTAGACGACCCTGCTTACATTAACGGTGTGGCTAACAATCCAGATTGTTTTGCATTTAACGAAATGATCCCTGGTGGCTTTACACCAAACTTTGGTGGCAACATCACTGACACCTCTTTAACCATTGGTACTAAAGGTGAATTTACAGACGGCTTCATGAAAGACGTACTTTATGATTTAAGTGGTACTGTTGGCCTAAATGAATCTCGTTACTTTATTTACAACACAGTTAATGCGTCTTTAGGTCCAGATACACCACGTGACTTTAGCCCAGGTAAATATGAGCAGTTAGAGAAAAACTTTAACTTAGACCTATCTAAAGGCTTCGACTTTGACCTAGCTTACGATGTGAACGTAGCCGGTGGTTTAGAGTGGCATGAAGAAACATTTACAATCATCTCAGGTGATGAAGCATCATACACCGCGGGCCCATTAACAGCACAAGGTTTTGGCATTGGTTCAAACGGTTTCCCTGGTTTTAAACCGTCGCAAGCGGGCGAATTTACACGCCGTAACTACGCAGCATTTGTAGACATTGAAGCACCATTTACAGAAGACTTCTTAATGGGCTTAGCGCTTCGCTTTGAAGACTACGACTCGTTTGGTAGCACAACAAACTACAAATTAATGGCTCAGTATCATGTTACTGAAGATCTAAATATTCGTGGTTCAATCAGCACAGGTTTCCGTGCACCAACCGTTGGTCAAGCAAACGTTAGTAACGTTCAAACAAACCTAAGCGATGGTGTGCTAAGAGATTCTGCATTGTTACCACCTACAAACCCAGTTGCTGTTCAACTAGGTGGTACAGAACTTGAGCCTGAAGAATCGCAAAGCTACACATTTGGTGCTGTTTATACACTTGGCGATTTGTTCCTAACAATTGATTACTACAACATTCAAGTTGAAGACCGTATAAGTCAATCTGAAAAAATTACGCTTAGCCAAGCAGATAAAGATACACTAACAGCTGCAGGCGTACCTAATGTTGAAGGCCTTGCGCAAGTTAGCTTTTTCACTAATGATTTTGACACAACAACTCAAGGTGTTGATGTTGTAGCTAACTACACAGCAGATATTTTAGGTGGCAGCTCTACATTTAGCCTTGCTTACAACTGGAATGAAACTGAAGTAACTAAATTCAGTGACATTACCGGTGAGTTTAAAGTTAAACGCTTAGAAGAAGACTTACCAAACCACCGTGCAACACTTACGTGGGCTCAACAGTGGGAGTCAATTTCTGCATTTACTCGTCTTAACTACTATGGCGAATATCAAGGCGTTCACGTAGATTACGACGCAACAGCTAAAACAGCAGACGCATCTGTAACGCTTGATGCAGAAATTACGTACTTTGTGAATGACTCAATCAGCTTTTCTGTAGGTGCACAAAACTTACTTGACCAAGATGCTGAAAAACTTGATTTCCAAGATGCGACTGGTATCCCAAATAATAACTGGGGTGGTAAATACTACGAAACATCTCCTTACGGTATTAACGGTGGCTTCTACTACGCTAAGGCCACGTATACTTTCTAATTTTTAGAATGAAAGCACTCAGGCGAAATGTTAAGACATTTCGCCTTTTTTATTTTATAGTGAATAAAAAATAAAATGTTCTACTATGTTATTAGATAAAGCCAACAAACTACTCGAACAAAACAAGCTAAAAGAAGCAGAGTTTCATTACAAAACGCTACTTGCTAGTGAGCCTGAAAATGGCGAAGCCTTATTTGGTTTAGGTAAGATAGCACTAAGACTAGAAAAGTTTGATGCCGCAGTTTATTTACTACAAAAAGCCTGTGAACGTTTACCCCACATGTTAGAACCACTGCACGCGTTGGCAGACGCTTTTAATGGTGTTAATTCACCACACGACGCACTTACTGTATTAGAATACGCAAAAAGCATAGCAAGCCATAACCCTGAGCCACATTATTACTTAGCACAGCATTATTTAACACATGGTAATTTAGATAAAGCGCACACCACATTTGCACACGCATTAAGCATGGGCTTATACCCTGTTACCGCCTATATTTTATTTGAATTAGTACAACTAGGTCGTTTTAATAAAGAACACAATTACATTAGTAATTTGCATCACTTATTAACTCAAACAAACAACCTACGCCTTAAAATGGTGTGTTATTACGCATTGGGCAAGAGCTACGATAAACTAGGTGATACAGATCAAGCTTTTAACTATTTTGAACTAGCAAATACGCTGCAATATAAATTAAGCCCATTTAAAACCAAAGAGCTCGACCCTTTTTATGATCAGATTATTAAATACAACACTCAAGATATATTAGCTTCACCTGAAAAAGACTTTTCTGGCACAATCACGCCTGTATTTATAATCGGCATGCCCAGAAGCGGGTCAACCCTACTTGAACAAATGCTTTCAAATCATAGTCAATGTTCAAGCCTAGGTGAAAACGCGAGTATTAGTAATAGTGTTGTTGCTTTTTTAGAACAACAAACCAAAACTCCGTATCCTCAGTGCTTAACCAACTTAACGCCTAGCCTAATTAATCAAGCTCGCAATATTTATATTGATACTCTTAAAGCAGCCAAACCGTTAAGGCCTATTATTATTAATAAGCTACCAAGTAACTATCAATCTCTCGGACTGATTTATATGTTATTTCCTAACGCTAAGTTTATAAATTTAACACGTAACATTAACGCCACTGCATTCTCGGTATTTAGTAACTATTTTTCTGAAAACGAACCGTACTTTTGTTCTTTAACTGAGTTTAAGCACTACCATGGCTTATATGAAAAACTAATGACACATTGGAATACTTTAAAACTACCGGTGTTTAATTTAGCTTATGAAGACTTAGTAAATAACCCCGAAGACCAACTAAGTGCTCTTTTTGACTTTTTAGGCTGTAAATACGAGCAAAATTGCTTAACGTTTTACAAACAAAAAAGAGCCGTCACAACACTCAGCAAACAAGCTGTTCGTCAGCCAGTAAATACAAATGCCGTTAGTAAATGGGAGCGATACCAAGTCCCCCTGCTCAAACTAATCAACAAGGGTGACACTTAAACCATTCAAGTAAATCGTTAAATTGCTCTTTTCGGGCTGTCGGATGAGTTAACATGTTTATGTGATCGTAATCTATGCGGTGTCCATGGCGGCGACCATAAATGCGCATTTGTTGTATACCAGGGCCTGATTCATCAATAAACCTTTGAATATCAATTGGCTGTGCTAACGCTTTATCTTTAACCGCTGCAACATGCAGCGTAGGAGGTAAATGAAGTGTTTGCAATGCTTTTGCGTAATCAAAATTATCGTCTGAATCGATCCAAGGCCTTTTTTTAGCCCACTGCATGCTTTGATAATGAGACTTTTGGGTTTCATCGTCGCTGCCCCACTTTAAGCGCCTTGCAGGTAAATATCCGTGTTTTTTTGCAAGCAATGGCGCCATAAAATACCAAATAAAATTGGCCTGAAGTAGTTTTTTTGGATGATTGTTAAACAGAGAACGTTTTGAACCAAAATAAACACATGCTTTTACATCATCAATATAATGTGGAAAACGTGCGAAGACACTATTCATTAAAACGCCACCCCACGAATGCGCAACCCAGTAATCGGGTTTATGACCTTCAAGCTGCTCAATTTTATTTATAAACGCAGGAATATCTTCTAAAATAGCTTCTGTTTGACCATACGCAGCAGATTTAGAAATGACGGGCTTACTTTCACCGCGCCCACGCAAATCAGCAACATAACAACGATAGCCGTGCTCAGCTAAAAATGGAGCAAGGCCTTTATTGCTATGCGTATAAAAAATTTTGCCATTTTCAACTGCACCATGCATAAAAAATACAATGGGACCATTTTGTTTTTCATCGAATATTTTGCGTAAATGCAGTGTTTGTTCAGCTGCTAAATTTATAGTTATTGAGTGTTGAGAGATGGTCACGCTTGTTCCTTATTATTACCCTAACTCATCGTACCAGTATTTTTAAATATGCCAAAGTAATTGTCTGCACTTTAATTACCAGGATTTGTTACAATTAACTATTGATATAGATTGCCAAAATAAATCCATGACTAAAAATACGCCACGTGCAAAACTACACCCACGCAATCAGCATAATAGTGGTTACGATTTTGAATTACTAACACTTGCCCTGCCGGCTCTCTGCCCATATATAGTGAATACGCCTGCAGGTACTAAAAGCATTGACTTTGCAAATAATAAAGCAGTAAAAACACTCAACCAAGCACTACTAAAAGCGCACTATAATATTGAGTTTTGGGATATTCCAGTGCACAACTTATGCCCACCAATACCTGGACGTGTAGACTACATCCATTACTTAGCCGATCTATTAAGCGAAGATAATCAGCAAACAATTCCTAGGGGTAAGCAGGTTAAAGTACTTGATATAGGCACTGGAGCAAATTTAGTTTACCCATTAACAGGAACAAGTGAATATAAGTGGCACTTTACTGGCTCAGATATAGACCCTATATCTATAAAAATAGCCAAGCAAATTGCGCAATTTAATGCCTTAAAAATAACGCTCAAGCTGCAAAAAAACTCAGCTAATATTTTTAAAGGTGTTATCAACCAAAAAGATTTATACCACTTAACGCTCTGTAACCCACCTTTTCATGCCAGTGAGGAACAAGCAAACAAAGGCAGTGAGCGCAAATGGAAAAACCTAGGGAAATCGCCAAATAACACCCTTAACTTCGGCGGAAATAGTAACGAGCTCTGGTGTGAAGGTGGCGAAGTACAATTCATTACAACAATGATTGCTGAAAGTGAAGAATTTGCTGAACAGGTATTATGGTTTACGTCTTTAATCTCTAAAAAAGACTCACTTATTGCACTTGAAGCAAAACTAAAAACATGCCCTATTGCCGAATATAAAATTATTGAAATGGCGCAGGGACAAAAAGTCAGTCGATTTATTGCATGGAGCTACTTTGATAAAGAAACGCGTGAACAAATTTGTAATGAACTTGATTAACTAAGAATAAGGCAAACTATGATAGATTTTCGTTCAGATACGGTCACCAAACCAACAAAAGAAATGCGTGATATCATGTACAGCGCACCAGTCGGTGATGATGTATACGGCGATGATGAAAGTGTCAATAACTTAGAGCACTTCGCCATTACCCGTTTTAATTGTGAAGCCGCGCTTTTTTGCAGCTCTGGCACGCAGGCTAATTTACTTGCATTAATGGCACATTGTGAACGTGGGGATGAATATATTTGCGGTCAAAATGCGCATAATTATAAATTTGAAGGTGGTGGTGCAGCTGTTTTAGGCTCTATACAGCCACAACCGATAGAAAACGAACTAAACGGCACACTTAATTTTAAACAAATTGCCGCAGCAATTAAACCAGACGATAGTCACTTTGCGAAAACTCGACTATTAAGCCTAGAAAATACCATTGGCGGCAAAGTACTTAGCCTAAAATACCTCGCCCAAGCACGAAACTTTGTTAATGAGCATAATTTAGCGCTGCATTTAGATGGCGCTCGCGCATTTAATGCATCTACTGAGTTGAAAGTTGATATTAAAGAAATAACCACACATTTTGATTCTGTGTCTATTTGCCTATCTAAAGGGCTAGGTGCACCGGTTGGATCATTATTATTGGGGTCGTCAACGTTAATAAACAAAGCTAGACGCTGGCGTAAAGTACTCGGTGGTGGCATGCGACAAGCCGGAATGCTCGCTGCTGCAGGGCAATATGCGCTTGAAAATAACGTAAACCGCTTAAAAGACGATCATGCTAATGCGCGCTACCTAGCTGAAAGTTTAAGTGCACTCAAAGGCTTTAACGTAGATATGAGTAATACGACCAATATGGTGTATGCCTCTTATGTCGAAGATTTTAATATTGCAGATATAGCCCAGAATCTAAAGCAGCAAGGTATCCTAATAAGCCCAAGCAAACAACTTAGGCTAGTAACGCATTTAGGGATAACACAAAAAGATATAGACACGTTTATTAACGCGTTATCGGCCCATGTTTAAAGCCGCTTTATAATGTTTGCGGCACACCGATACATAACGATCGTTGCCGCCAATTTCAACTTGATTACCATCGGCAATCGCATCACCATTTTCATCGGTACGTAATACGTGATTGGCTTTGCGCCCACAATGGCACACTGTTTTAAGCTCAATTAACTTATCAGCCCAAGCTAAAAGATATTGCGAACCGACAAACAACTCACCTCTAAAGTCGTTTCGTAAACCGTAGCAAAGCACAGGAATGCCCAACTCATCAACTACATCCGTTAACTGCATTACCTGCTCTTTAGATAAAAACTGACATTCATCAACTAATATACAATGGCGTTTTCTTTCACTATTAAGCGATTGAATCAATTCATATACATCTTTACTTGCATCAAATACATGTGCATCTGCTTGCAAACCTATTCGAGACGAAACCTTACCCACACCGGCTCTATTATCAATAGCAGCAGTGAGAATTACCGGCTCCATTCCTCGCTCTTTATAATTAAAAGCCGATTGTAATAAGGTGGTAGATTTTCCCGCATTCATTGCAGAATAGTAAAAGTATAATTGAGCCATGATGGTGCCAAGTTGCAAAAAGTGCGCTTATGCTACCCTAATATTCAATGAATACCAATTTCAAACGCTAAATAAGATTATGGTTTAAAGCATTAGTTTTCAGGCTGTTTTGCTGAATTTAAATAATTAATGTAGATAGGAGCGGTATCAAATTCACTAATCCATTGCCACATTTTATGGCTAAGCACCGGATGATTTTCATAGAATTGATGCGAAAAAACTAAATAACCAAAAGTGAACTCATATGGAGGGTATATCGCTGCTACATCAGTGTCGTTATGAGGGTAACTTGACGTTTTGGTTTTATCAACTTGGCAAATATCGATGCTTGAATCTACTACGCCTTTATTAAGTAATTCAAATGCACTTTTTTTAGACACTGTTTCGTGAACAAAAAGAGGTTCTTTGTCTAAAGTTGTGCCCAAGCCGTAGCCACTTGGCACTGCAATCGTAAATATTTTGCTGTTTAACTCGTCACGCAGTTGCCATTGTGAGCGGAACTTATCACGACCTAACAAGCAACTACCAAACTTACTAATGGCAAACTGGGTGTTAGGTTTTGCATTTTCATTCATTGGGTAAACGGCTATTCGCTCTCTGCCTTTTCTAAAGCTTGCAATAACCGCATTTACTTTATTTGATTCAAGATCTTTCAAACATCTTCGCCAAGGTTTCCTTACAAACTCAATATCAACGCCATCAACCGCGTCGTCCAATAGCCGTAATACGTCTGCCGAAGCACCGGGCCTTTGAATCGGGATCTCTTGTCCTACACCTAAAAACATCGGCGCAATTTCTTTGTCTTCATAGCAAAAAAGCAGTTTTTTATCAGCCGCGCTCGCGTTATTGAATGTCACGAGCGCTAAAAAAGTAAATATGTAAAATAGTGTAACAACTTGCATGGCTATTTTAATTAAGGTGTTTTTTATAGTTTAACCCTTATGGCATATGATACAAAGTTTATAGCAACACATTCACAGTAATCCTTCGTGTTGTAAAAGCCAACGCTTTCTTTCTAGTCCACCAGCATACCCTGTAAGCGTTGCATTTGCGCCAATAACTCGATGGCAGGGTACGATAATACTAATCGGATTTTTACCGTTAGCGGCCCCCACCGCTCTTACCGCTTTTGGATTATTCAATGCGTGAGCAATATCACCATACGTATTAGTTTTACCGTAAGGAACATCTAAAAGTGCGTTCCATACACTTTTTTGAAATTCAGTCCCTTTAGTATCTAAGGGAACATCAAAAATTTTACGATTTTTATTAAAATACTCATTTAATTGTAGCGCACAGCTCAATATCGGCTCATTAGTTACTTTAGTAAGAGGCACATGTGGGTAGGTTTCAAGCGGATAAAAGCCAACGTAACTCACCCCTTTTTCAGTTGCTTGAATTATTATATTGTCTATAGGACTTGATATGTATGTTTGAATAATCATGATAGTTGCTGCCAAAGTTGGAACGTTAAATATGAACGAAATGGAGTGCACTTTTCACTATTAAATGAATTCGCCGCAGCTTGTGCTTTGTTAATTCCTAAATCACCTTCAAGTAACACATCGGGTTGACTCTGCCCCCTTAACTTAGCGTAGTTTACTGTCCATGGGCCGATTCCTTTTAAATCAAGCCATAAATCTAAGTCGCTGTTGCCGGGATTATTATTACAAAATAAGGCTAAATTATGCAGTGCGTTTTTTCGCGTCTGTGGCATTTTAAAAAAATCAAAATTGCTTTGTGCTACTTGTTCAGCACTCGGAAAATACGCATGCTTTAGGTCATTTTCTCCAAGTTCAGCAACGAGTTTAGTGACTAGGTTATGCGCTGCAGCTACGCTTACCTGCTGACCAAGCACCGCTCGAATACCTGCCTCAAAGTCTGACCAAATACCAGGCAGCCTTAGCCCAATACACAGTGGAAATGCATCGTTTATGTTTTTACTTAAGTGAGTTTCTATTAAATTAACATCAGCATCTAAATCTAGCACTCGACGTATATTATTAATAACAGATTGCAAATATTGTGTGTTGTCTATGTCTATTTTCACTTTAAAGTGGTGTTTATCTTCAATAAATTCAGCAGTGAAACTCCCCTTATACAGTGCATTTGAAAACGTGCGACCATAGCTATTTTCTGAGACCCATTCAACAGGTTTAATTAAACGTTTTTCTATAAACGAGCGTAAAGCAAGCCAATTATAAGGCGGTCTAAAAGGCAGGATTAATTCAAGTGTTGAGCGTTTGACATTAGTAGTTTTACGCAGTGTTGAAGGGGCTATATTGAGTTGCTTTAAAAATGCATCATTAAAGCGTCGAGTACTTTTAAAGCCAGCTGAAAATGCAATCTCGGTCAGCGGTAAATTGGTTTCTTGAATTAGTTTTTTTGCAAAATGACACTGGTTAAAAATACGGTACTGCGTGACAGACAAGCCAAAATTTTGTTTAAATAACCGTCTTAAATATCGACTACTTACACCTAATCTTTCAGCTAGCATCTCACAATCATGTTCATTGTGCTGGTCAATGAGCTGCTTTGCCCTCAGAGCGGTTGTTTTAGTCCCTTGCCAAGCAGCACTTCCAGGTGCGCTGTCAGGTCTACAGCGAATGCATGGCCTAAAACCGTCTTGTGCCGCATTATGAGCAAACTCATAATAAACAACATTTTTTTCAAGCGCCGTGGGAGCCGGACAAATAGGCCTGCAATAAATACCTGTACTTTTTACTGCAACATAGAAAAGACCATCAAAACGGTGATCGCGACTTTGACGTGCTTTTTGCCAGTAAGATGAAATCATAAACAGCTCTTTTAATAATTGACTGCGACAAAGTTTAAATAAATTTTAAACCATTGCTAGCCACAATCGGTACTCAACTATTTAGCGAAATCTATTAACTCTTGGCCCGTTAAACGATAAATAATCCATTCAGTTTGTGGTTTTGCACCTATACTGTCATAAAAATCTATAGCAGGCTTATTCCAATCCAACACAACCCACTCAAATCGGCCACAATTGTTGTTCAACGCCTTATTGGCTAAATGCTTCATAATAGCTTTACCTGCACCTTTACCACGACTATCTGGACTAACGTATAAGTCTTCAAGATATAACCCATTTTTACCTAACCAAGTCGAATAGTTATAAAAATAAACCGCAAAACCAATTGGCTCATCGCCATCTAAACATATAATACTGTGCGCAGTGGCGCCTTCACTAAATAAGGTGTCTAAAATTGCTTGCTCATTTGTTTTTACAGCATCGGGTTCTTTTTCGTATATTGCAAGCTCAGTAATAAAATGTAGGATAGTATTTGCATCGCTAGGTTTAGCATCGCGAATTATAATCGACTGACTCATAGTGTTTTTCCTCTGGTGTGCTTTGCTTTTATTAGATTAAAGTATATTTTTCATAAAATTAATTAAGTATTAAGCATCAATACATTTAAATAGTTAAAGCGTTATTTTGCCCTGTATTAATGGTTTAACTTAATTGCTGTATTTAATTGCTGAAATCTTTTGCTCGTGAGTACAGCTAATTATGTCAATAAAGCCTACCATACATGCTTTAACGGTGTTGTTAGTTCATAACACCTATTTTACTTCCGTCAGAAGTACTTAACTATATTAACCTGATAATAATTAAAATTTTATTTAAACTGAAATCAAAAACACTGTATGTAAAGTAAGCATCAATGCAAACTTAAATAAGAATCAAAACCAATAGTAACACAATGATTTTTATAGAGAAAAACTTGCAATTAATTAGTTTTACACTACACTGGCTACAATCAAAAAAAGTTATGGTGACGTATCATGAAAGGTAATCAAAAAGTAATCGACGCATTTAATGCACTCCTTGCCAATGAGTTAGCTGCAATCGATCAATATTTTATACACTCGCGCATGTACGACGATTGGGGATTGAATAAACTTTATGAGCGTCTTAATCATGAGATGGAAGAAGAAAAAGACCATGCAGATTGGTTGATCAAACGTATTTTATTTTTAGAAGGTGTACCCAACCTTACTAAGCGTCGTGATTTACTTATCGGTAACGATGTTAAAAGCATGATGCAAAATGATTTAACACTTGAACTAGAAGTGGTTGCCTGCGTGAAAGATGTTATTGCCATCTGTGAAGAACAGCAAGATTATCAATCTCGTGCAATACTTCAAAAGCTATTGTTCGACACAGAAGAAGATCACGTTTACTGGTTAGAACAACAACTTGGCCTAATTGAAAAAATTGGCTCAGAAAATTACCACCAATCACAAATGGGTTAGCAGGAGCTAAAGTTATGAAAGGCGATTTAGAGGTAATTAAAGCGTTAAATAACGTACTTGCTAACGAACTTGTCGGCATCAATCAGTACTTTTTACACGCGCGCATGTTTAAAGATTTTGGCTTTAGTAAGCTTGATAAAGCCGATTATAAAGTGTCCATTCAGAAAATGAAAAACGCTGACCGTTTGATTGAACGTATTTTGTTTTTAGAAGGTTTACCAAACCTTCAAGACCTAGGTCGTTTACGTATAGGTGAGAACAGCGAAGAAATGATTACAGCAAATTTGAGCTTCGAACTCGACACCATAGACGAACTCCGCGCTGCCGTTAAACTAGCTGAAAGTAAAAAAGATTACATTAGCCGAGAGGCGCTCGACCATATTTTAAACGAGCAAGAAGAGCAAATGGATTGGTTAGAAACACAGCAGCAGCTTATTGAAAATGTAGGGATCGAAAATTACCTACAATCTCAACTTTAAACAATAATTTAGTTACAAAAAAAGCAGCTTAATAAAGCTGCTTTTTTTATGAATTTTTAAAATGTAATTAAGCTACTTGATCAGTAATATCTGCAATTTCGATAAGTTTACGATTAAGGATCTTTTTAGTACAACCGCAACATTTACCACATTGGCTGCCCACTTTAAGCTCTCTGGTTAATTCACGCATGGTAGTTGCACCATCGTCAATTGTTTGCTCAATTTTTTTATCTGTCACACCGTGACATAGACAAATATACATGAATACAAACCACTCTAATTACTTTTGATATGCTCATCTTAATCTAAATGGTAATAGTTATCAATAGCCATTCTAGCTTTATTTGATTTTTATTGTTACTCCCATAATGCCGTTAAAATAACCTCTAACATAAAAAGTGATTACTCAGTGAACAGCTAAGTTTTTGTCAATCTTGTTTAGAATTGCTACTGGTAGAAGTTGATATGTTAGTTCAACTAGTGGAGAACTAAAAGTGTTGCTTTAATCTGCCTGCTAACACTGATTCAAACTATATATAAGGGGCTATTAAGACAAAATTGATTAGCTTGTCTTTTAAGGAGAACGTCGAGTGCGAATTAACATCCAAGGCATTTGTTTTTAAATAAGCGGCCGTATGAAGCTAAACGATATTTTTACAATAGCAACCTTTAGTATCTGCGACGAGTAAATCCGAATTAAACCCCGCAACTAAGTTATTAATTGCCGTTTCTACAAAACCACTGCCCTGCGAGCACGCTAACCCTTCTGATAATGGCCCTGCGTAAACAAACTCGCCATGCTTGTCCATAATTATTGCAGCTGGTGTTGCTGGAATAACGTGCTTTAGCTTAGCTGAGTAAGGATGCTGAATGATGTTTAAGCCTTTTTCTTCTGCAAAGCGCTTAAGAGCGATAATATGAGTGTTAGCCTGCTTTGTGCAACCGCAGTTTTGTTCTAAAACAAGAATCAAAGACGCCTGATGTGTTTGCGTATTCAAGCCTAGTTGGTTTTTAAAACTCAAAAACCAACCATCTTGCAATAATACTTTGTCACTATCAAACGGCTTTAACTGTTCAGCTTGAAAGTAGACTAGGCCTGATATTACAAATCCTAACCAGCAGAATATTATAAACTTTAAAAAAGTTGAGCTACTTAAATTTGGCAATTGATTGCTCAAGTACATCAATGCTCACGTCGATTAACTGAACTTTGTCGGTGAGTTGCTTAACAATATTGGCGTCTTCATACTGGTTTTGGCGCATTTGGTCTGTGCTGTTAGCGATCTGTTCTGTGTTACCAGCTTGCTCTGAAACAACTTGTGCAACCGAGCTAGTACTACTTGAAACCGCTTTTATTTGTTCACTCATTGCTGAGATATTCTCTTTCATTGCAGTGCTTATCTCAGTTAAATCAACAACAAAGCTTACGCATTGAGTCATTGATTGAGTAGACGTTTTACTATTTGTAACAAGGTCTTTAAGTGTCAGGCCTATTTTGTCTGTAGTTGCTTTACTGTGATTTGCCAATGATCGTACTTCATCTGCTACAACGGCAAAGCCTCTTCCGTGCTCACCAGCTCTGGCTGCCTCAATGGCTGCATTGAGCGCTAATAAATTTGTCTGTTCAGCTATTCCTGATATTTCGTTTAATAAGCTTGAAATAACGTCACCAGCAGCAACGAGTTGATTAATTTGCTCTTCAGTGTGATTTAACAAATTTAGTAGCTCTCTACTTTTGCTATGGGTTTGTAATACGTCGTTTAAAGCTCCTTTAGCCGATTCTGTGATGCTATCAACTTGATGTTTTAACACTTCACTTTCTTGCTCAACTAATTTAAAACCATGCGCAACTTGAGCACCCGAATTAGCTATATCATCTGTTTGCTGAGTGCGCTGCTGTGCACCATTTGCTAGCCTATCATGAACATGAATTAATTCACCGGAGTTAGTTTTTAGCGAATATGATTGGGTTTTAACTTGTTTAATAACGTCCGACAAGTAATCGAGTAAGGTGTTAAAACCTACAACAGCTTCACTTTGTGTGTAATCTGCTCTAAGCGATAATTTAATGTGCTCAGAGTTTTCTATTATTTGCTCAGTTGCTGAACTAAGTGATGTTCCAGCTCGGCGCTCTCTCTCTAAAGTGATAGCTATATAACCAACAACAAGCACCTCTACTATTGCATATACCGCATGGATTATGACAGTACTGAATGTGAGCCTATCAGGGTCGAAAACATAAAATCCCGTGTTTTGCGTTTGCAAGTAATAAAAAGAAAAGTGATGGACTGCAACAAATAAAATAGCTGTTATAAATACGCGCCACTGGACAAAAACAATTAATATTGGCATTAATATAAAAATTTCAAAATGTACTTCAATTAAGCCAAACGCTTGTTGTATATGTAAAAAAAACATCATAATTGCTGCAGCGACTATGTGAGGGGTGACAGGATTGTTTTCTTGCGTTTTTAGTAGCCATATTGGTAATAAACACAGCGGCAAACCAACTACAAATGCCTGAGTTAACGTATCAAAATAAAGGCCAAGGCCTATAGATTCAACAAATAATAGGATAAAGATAACTGTTTATAAGCGGCTAACACTAGACATAAAGACCCTAACTTTTAGTTTTACTAATACATTTAGCTTAATAAAACAAAGACAAATAGTACCAAATTTGTCAATAAACAATTAAACAGTAAACAGTAAA